>NZ_CP016449.1:2400000-2771250 GCF_001713375.1 Hydrogenophaga sp. RAC07 | reverse complement strand
CCGCAGCATGCGCTCGCCATGGCGCAGCAGTCCGGTTGCGGTGGTGCCGTGCTCTCGTTCGAGGTCAGGGCGTCCGACGCGGATCAGGCTCGCCAACGCGCCTTCCACGTGCTGGACTCGCTGCAGGTCATGTCGCTCTCCACCAACCTGGGCGACACCAAGACCTTGATGGCGCACCCCGCCAGCACCTCCCACGGCCGCCTGACCGAAGCACAGCGCCAGACCGCCGGCGTGGTGCAGGGCCTGATCCGCGTGGCGGTCGGGCTCGAACATCTCCAAGACATCCAGACCGACCTTGACCGCGGACTCCTCACCCTCTGACATGACCACCACCGTCCGCACCCGCTTTGCCCCATCGCCCACCGGCTTCATCCACCTCGGCAACATCCGCTCAGCGCTCTACCCGTGGGCGTTTGCGCGCTCCACCGGCGGGGTCTTCATCTTGCGCATCGAAGACACGGATCTCGAGCGCTCCTCGCAAGCCGCGGTGGACGTGATCATCGAAGGCATGAAGTGGCTTGGCCTCGACCACGACGAAGGCCCGTTCTACCAAATGCAGCGCATGGACCGCTACAAGGCCGTGCTCGCCGAGATGGTGAGCGCCGGCCTCGTGTACCCCTGCTACATGAGCGTGGCCGAGCTCGACGCGCTGCGCGAAGCGCAGATGGCGGCCAAGGAGAAACCACGCTACGACGGCACTTGGCGGCCCGAGCCCGGCAAGGTGCTGCCCGCCGTGCCCGAAGGTGTGAAGCCCGTGCTGCGCTTCAAGAACCCGCAGGGTGGCGTGGTGGCCTGGGACGACAAGGTCAAGGGCCGCATCGAGATCAGCAACGACGAACTCGACGACCTCGTGATAGCACGCCCCGACGGCACACCCACCTACAACTTCTGCGTGGTGGTCGACGACATCGACATGGCCATCACCCACGTGATCCGTGGTGACGACCACGTGAACAACACGCCGCGCCAGATCAACATCTTTCGTGCGCTGGGCAAAGAGCCACCGGTCTACGCCCACCTGCCCACCGTGCTCAACGAGCAGGGCGAGAAGATGAGCAAGCGCAACGGCGCCAAGCCCGTCACGCAGTACCGCGACGAAGGCTACCTGCCCGACGCGATGGTGAACTACCTTGCGCGTCTGGGTTGGAGCCACGGCGACGACGAGATCTTCAGCCGCGCGCAGTTCCTGGAGTGGTTCAACCTCGATCACCTGGGCCGCAGCGCGGCGCAGTTCGACGACGCCAAACTGCGCTGGGTCAACGCACAACACCTCAAGGCGATGGCCGACGATGCGCTGGCACCGCTCGTGGCCGAACACCTCAAGTGGCAAGGCATCACGGTGGACGACCGCCTGCCGCGCATCTGCGGCTTGTTCAAGGACCGCTGCGACACCACGGTGGTGCTGGCCCAATGGGCCCAGGCTTTCTATGCCGACATCACGCCCAACGCGGACGAGCTCTCGCAGCACGTGACCGACGCGGTGCGACCCGCATTGGCTACGCTGGCGGGCAAGCTCGGCGATGTGGCTTGGGACAAAGCCAGTATCTCGGCAGCCATCAAGGAAGTGCTCACGGCGCACGGTCTGAAGATGCCGCAGATCGCCATGCCGGTGCGTGTGTTGGTGATGGGCACGGCCCAGACGCCGTCGCTCGATGCCGTGCTCGAATTGCAGAACCGTCAAACAGTCCTGGACCGTTTGCAGAAGGCCTGAAAAAATCGCCTATAATTTGAGGCTTGCTGAAACGCAGCGCTGAATCAAACCAGCGAAGCAGATCGGCAAACCCTGTGGGGGTATAGCTCAGCTGGGAGAGCGCTTGCATGGCATGCAAGAGGTCAGCGGTTCGATCCCGCTTACCTCCACCAAATATCAGGAGCCGCGAGGCGCAGTTGAAGAAGGAACACCACCTTCCAATGCTACAATTCGAGGCTTCCAAAAACGCGATGAAGAGAGTCGCGTTTCGGTTAGTCCAAGGTTTTGACCCTATCGTCTAGAGGCCTAGGACATCACCCTTTCACGGTGAGTACCGGGGTTCGAATCCCCGTAGGGTCGCCAGAATTTGCCGCAAGGCAACTCAGGCACAAGTGGTTGGCACTTGGTTCGCAAGAACGAAAGCCATCTACCAGGAGTGGTAGTTCAGTTGGTTAGAATACCGGCCTGTCACGCCGGGGGTCGCGGGTTCGAGCCCCGTCCACTCCGCCACAATGTCGTTGTAAATCAACAGCTTGGATAAAGCCCGATGCGAAAGCAGCGGGCTTTTTTCTTGCCTGAATGGAAATCGTCCCCGTTTTGTCCCGGCGTTGGCCCCATCCGTGACCGGCAGGCGTCGCAGCGCGCCAGTTCGGAGCGTGCCAGCGTGGCAAACGTTGGTCGAGAAAAGTGGGTGCCGGATTTTTGGGGTCTCTCACAGCGGCTTCTGCGACAAGGTTTGATGGGCTGGGCAAACCGTCCCGGAAACTGAGGGACGCCCACCTGGGCGTTTGGTCTGAACTGAATACGGGGACTCATGCGGCAGCCCTCTGGCGGGTTTCGGCCGCAGTGGTCTCTCCGCTAGTGCGCAGGCACGCCCATTTCACGCGGCTCCCGGACTTCGCGCAGGCGATGTTCGAGCTGTCCCACGTCCAGCGCGGTGAAATCCGCGTCGTGCGTCCACTTCAACCGGTAAGACACACCCCGGTTCAGACAGCCCTTGATGGCGCTCAGCAGCGGGCTCGGGGCGATCAGCCAGAAGGTCTCGCACTCGCCATCGACCAGACCTTCCTCCAGCCGCTGTGCCAGTTTGCGGGCGAACTGGTGCAACAGATGCTGGCGACTGCCGGCTTGCGGTTCGAAGTGCTCGTCGACGCTACGGCTGTCGCTGCGCTCAAGATGGTGGGAGTCCCGTTCGCTTTCGATGTCCTTGAAACCGCCTGCGGGAAAGTCCATGGTCTCCAGCGCCATCAGCGGGGCGTTCACATCGGCGCGGCTGAAGAATCGGGCGACGGAGCCGTTGGCCACCAGAATCCAATGCGTTCTCATGAAAAGTCCTTCCGTGTTCGAGGGCACCCAATCTAGGACCGCCGGCAGCACCCACCGTTGCGTTCAATCAATGTCGGTGTACCCGACCGCGCAGCAAGATGGCGCCCTGGCTGGAGTGCTGCATGAACGATGTGACCCTCGACCCTCATCTGTGGCTGACGCTGGAGGCCGGCGATCAGGCGCGCCTGGAACGCTGGTTGGTGAGCGAGGGCGACGTGGTTCATGCGGGTGAGTTGCTGGCCCGGGCCCGGCTGGTGCAGCAGACGGTGGACATCGCGGCGCCCCACGGCGGCGTGATCGAGTCCATCCTGGTCCCGGCGGGTGAGCTTTTTGCGCGCGGTGCGGTGCTGGTCCGCGTCATCCCCTTGTGAAGGTCCAGTTGGGCCGGCATTGAGCCTGCTCAAGCCGGCTGCCGGTTGCACCGCAGAGACTGAGGTCTCCACTGCACGCAACCACATTGCCGGACCCCTTCGCCATGAAGACATGCTTTCTGAAACCTTCGTTGCCCTTTGTGTTGTCCGCCTTTGCGTTGGGCGCCTGCCAGGCCCCCGTGACCCAGGAGCAAAGCGGCATGGTGATCGGCGGTCTGCTGGGTGGGGCGGTGGGCTCCCAGTTTGGCCAGGGCAGTGGCCGCACGGCCGCCGTCATCCTGGGCACGCTCGCGGGCGTGGCCGTGGGCGGCAGCGTCGGCCGCTCGATGGCCGAACGCGACAAATACATGACCGCACAGACCCTGGAGACCGTGCGCACCGGCGTGCCCAGCCAGTGGGTCAATCCGGACACTGGCTACCAATACACCGTGGTGCCCACACGCACCTACCCCCGCGACGAAGGCCCCTGCCGCGAATACCGGGTCAGCGCCGTGATCGGCGGGCGTGTGGAACAGATGTGGGGCACCGCCTGCCGGCAACCCGACGGCAGCTGGCTCGCCCAACCGTGATGACCGGGAGCGCACCATGTTCAAGGTATTGGTTGCGATCGATGGTTCTGAACACGCCAACAACGCCATTGAGGCGGTCGCGCGCT
This sequence comes from Hydrogenophaga sp. RAC07, assembly GCF_001713375.1. NCBI lineage: Bacteria > Pseudomonadati > Pseudomonadota > Betaproteobacteria > Burkholderiales > Comamonadaceae > Hydrogenophaga > Hydrogenophaga sp. RAC07. Next base: position 2,767,208 of record NZ_CP016449.1, on the reverse strand, counting down.
TGCCGCGCGAAGCCGATGGCATGACCGTGGTGCTCGTGAATGTGAGCAACTCGGTGTACTACGGCGAACTCCCGGCCTCGGCCCTGGAGGAGGTCGAGACAGCCCGACGCACGCAGCAGGAGCGTCTGCTGGACGAGGCAGCCCAACTGGCGCGATCCCGAGGCCTCACGGTGCGCGGCACACACGGCACCAGTGGGCCTGTGGCCATGGAGATCGTGGGGCTGGCGCGCGAAACAGGTGCCGATCAGATCGCCATGGGCACGCGCGGCATGGGTGCGGTGGGCAGCCTGTTCCTGGGCTCGGTGGCCTTGGGTGTGGTGCACCGTTCCGCCGTGCCCGTGCTGCTGGTCAAGTGAACTTGCCGTGTGAAAGGAGCACCGACGTGAGCCGCATCCTCGTGGTCTATTACTCCCGCAGCGGGCACACCGAGTTCGTGGCCCGTCAGATCGCATCCCGCTGTCACGCGGACCTGGAGCGCATCCATGACCGCAACCCACGCCAGGGCATGGTGGGGTATCTGCGCTCATCGCTCGAAGCCATGCTGGGCCTGCGTCCGGCCATCGAGCGAGGCCGCCGCCGCCCGGGCGACTACGACCTCGTGATCCTGGGCACGCCGGTGTGGTTCTGGGGCGTGGCCAGCCCGGTGCGTACCTGGGTGCTGCGACACCGCGCAGCCCTGGACAACGTGGCGCTGTTCTGCACTTGCGGCGGCTCCGGGCACGCCAGGGCGCTGGACGATCTGGAACGCCTGTGTGGCCACCCGGCGCTGGCACGGCTGGCCCTGACCGAACGCGCGGTGCCGCAATGCCAGCGCGACCCTGCGCTGCGCCGCTTTCTGCTCGAACTCAAGCGCGTGCCCGCGATTTCCGTGTTGCTTCCACCGACGCAGGAGCAGGCGCCAGCCTGACGCACCATGCGCACCGTGTTGCTGCTCTTGGGGCTGTCGATGGCCGGTGCATTCGCCCAACCGGTGGTGGTCGAGCGGAACGTGCAGGCGTTCGGATCCTCGGTGCGCAACGCTTCCGCCGTGAAGGGCGACTTCATGGCCATGGGCGGGCGTGTGGTGGTGGACCAGGCGGTCGCCGACGACGCCTTGCTGATGGGCGGAACCGTCGATGTGCGCGCCCCGGTGGGCGATGACGTGCGCGCAGCCGGCGGTGACGTTTCGCTGGAGAGCTCGGTTGGTGGCGACCTGATGGCTGCGGGCGGCAACCTGCAACTGAACGAGGCCGCGCAGGTGGCGGGCCGCGCCGAGCTGGCCGGTGGCGAAGTGCGGGTGGACGGCCGTGTGGACGGACCGCTCAATGTGCGCGCGCGCCGCCTGGTGATCAACGGCCCGGTGGGCGGCAGCGTGCAAGCCGCCGTGGAGGTGCTCGAACTCGGGCCACGGGCCCGCGTGGGCAGTGGCTTGCGTCACAGCGCGACCACCCTCACGCAAGACCCGGCCGCGGTGGTGATCGGTGCGGTGGAGCGCGTTGACCGGCTGTTTGATGAAGACCGGCGTTGGGGCGACAGGCATCCCATGCACGAGGACGGCTGGCCCGCCATGGGGGGCTGGTGGTTGTTGATGCCGCTGTCCATGGGCCTGCTCGGTGTGCTGGCCCTGGCCGGCGTGGTGCTGTTCGTGTTTTCCCGTTTCGCGGGCCAGGCGGCGCATCAGATCGAGGCCCAGCCCTGGCGCGCCCTGGGCGTGGGTGTGGGGCTTCTGGTGGCCCTGCCGGTGCTGGCTGTCCTGCTCTTCTTCACCTTGCTGGGCATTCCGCTGGGCCTGGTGGTCATGGCGCTGTACCCACCGCTGCTGCTGTTGGGCTGGTTGATCGGCGCCTTGTTTGCTGCGCGCTGGCTGGCGACGCACGCCTCACCCGCGCAAGCCACGGGTGCGGTCGTGCCTTACGGCTGGATGGTTGTGGCCGTGATCGCGCTGCTGGTCGTGGGCGCGGTGCCTGTGGTGGGGCCGCTGCTGGTGAGCGTCACCATGGCCGCCGGGCTGGGGGCCTGTGTGCTGGAGTGGCGCCGTCGCCTGGCCAACCGACCCGGCGGCGCAACCTGAGCAAGGGCACCACCGCAGCCCTGGCGGTGGCGAACAGGGGCAAGCCCCTCAGTTCACAGCCTGCTCAGCAGACCACCAGGTCGGTGTGGCCAAAACCCTGGGTGTAGTCCAGCACGGAGATGACGACCGGCGTCACGCGGAAGATGCGGATATCGTCCGGCGTCGGCATCTTGAAGGGCAGTGGCTGTGCCTGCGCCTGTGGGTACTTCAAGGGCATCAGCCGCAAGACTTCCTCGGCCTCCGCCCGGTCGTGCACCACCTGGGCGCGCGCGGCCATGGACAGGCCCGTGATCTCCATCAGCTCGGGGGTGTCGTGGTCGATCGTCAGCGAGAGCCGGTCATCCTGCGCCAGATTGCTGGCCTTCTGGCTCTCCGGGCCGCAGAGGAAGTACAGCGTCAGGTCCTTGTTCACGTAGCCCACCGTGGTGGCCTGGGGCCAACCATCGGGGCGCAACGTGGCCACCGTCATGATCCGGTGCTGGTCCAGCAACTGCAGGATTTTTTGTCGTATCGCGATGTCCATGGCAGCCTTCCTCGCGGTGGATTCAGTCGGCGGGCCAACCCACTGTCTGGGTCAGAACGATGCGCTGTGTGGGGCGCAAACCCATGTCGTGAGCAAGTCGCCGGCGGTCCACCAGGCCACGCACCACGGGGGCCAGGTTGATCGGTGCATCGGCCACAAAGTCTTGCGTTCCGGTGGAGGCCCGGTTGATGCCGAAGGCGGCCCAGAGCAAGGCAGAGAGTGTCTCCGCCGACAAGGCTTCGAGTGAAAACGCGCGGACCGAACGCCGCTGACGCAGCGCTTCGGCCAGCGAGATCTGTGGCGCCACCACGGGCGCGGGCAGAACGAACAGGTCGGACTGCAGGTCGAGTGCGATCTGGCCCATCTCAGCCAGTCACTCTCAGTTCGTTGATAACGCTGCTGATGCCCGGCGCCGAGAAGGCTGCACCTTGCGCCGCATTGCGCTCCGCCCACGAATGCACCTGGCCGCGCAGCGTGGCTGTGGTGCCGCTCACGATGACCTCGATGGCTTTGGCCTCGCGCGCGGCCTGGCGGCTGAGCGCCTGCTCGATGCGTTCGGTGATGTTGGTGGGTGTCGATGTCGTCTTGAGCGTGATGCTGTTGGTGACGCCCCGCACGCCGGTGATGGGTCGTACGGTCTGCTCGGCGATGCGTCGCTGGTAGTCCCAGTTGACTTCCCCGGTGAGCGTGACCCAGCCCTGCTCCACCTTGACCTGGATACGGTCGCCCGGAATCAGCGTGTGCCATGAGAAGGCACTTTCAATGGCTTGTGCGATGTCGGAGTCGCTGCGCACATGGCCTCGGGCCAGCTTCACGTCGATCTCTTCGGCGATCGCACGCACACCGGCCACGCGCCGCACGGCGCGCTCGGCCACGTACTTCTCGGCAAACGTCTCCAGGTGGCCGGTGAGCGTGACCACGCCGTCTTTCACCGCCACACCGATGTGAGCGGCGTCCACCGCCGGTTCCCAGTCGAGTTCGGCCTCGACATCCTTCTTGAGTTGCGCGTCGGTCTTCATGGCATGCGTCTCCTTGGACGAGCCATTGTTGATGACCTGTTCACCGTTGCATTGAGTCTGCGCAATGCATGGGCGGGCGCCGCCTGCCGGTCCTTCCTGGATGTTGAGCACGCTCAACGTCCGCCGGCCTGCCTGACTTAGGCTGTGATCGTTCGTCGACCAGGCTCCTGGCCGGGACCTGGGTGCACGACCTCCCCCATTCTTGAAGGACAGGATCGATCATGACCGCTCGACAGCTGCTGTTCAGGGACGATGCGCGCGCCCGCATCCGCCGGGGTGTGGACGCCCTGGCCGATGCCGTGAGGGTGACGCTGGGGCCGCGTGGCCGTACGGTGATTCTCGAACGGGATTTTGGTCCGCCGCAGATCGTCAACTCGGGCGTCATCGTGGCCAAATCGGTCGAGCTGGAGGACCGGTTCGAAAACATGGGCGCCCAGCTGCTGCGCGAGGTGGCGTCTCGCACCAGCGACATGGCCGGCGACGGAACCACCACCGCCACCGTGCTGGCCCACGCCATGATCCAGCACGGCTTGCGCTACCTCTCGGGCGGCATGAACGCGATGGAACTCAAGCGCGGCATGGAGCAGGCCATCGACGCGGTGGTGGTCGAGCTGCGCGGCATGGCCCGGCCCTGCGCCGACTCCCAGGAGATCGCGCACGTGGCCTCCATCTCGGCCAACAACGACCGCTCCATCGGCGAACTGCTGGCCCAGGCCATCGACAAGGTCGGGCGCGAAGGTGCGATCTCCATCGAGGACGGATCCGGTCTGAGCAGCGAGCTCGAAGCGGTGGAGGGCCTGCAGTTCGACCGCGGATTTCTCTCGCCCTATTTCATCAACAACCCCGAACGCCAGACCGCCTTGCTCGACGGCGTGCTGATCCTGCTGTGCGACAAGCGCCTGTCTTCCCTGAAGGATCTGTTGCCCTTGCTGGAAGAGGTGGTCAAGAGCGGGCAGCCGCTGCTGGTGATCGCCGAAGACATCGACAGTGACGCACTGGCCACGCTGGTCATCAACACCATGCGCGGCACGATCAAGACCTGTGCGGTGAAGGCTCCCGGTTTCGGCGATCGGCGCAAAGCGATGTTGCAGGACATTGCCGTGCTCACCGGTGGCACGGTCGTCAGCGATGAGCTGGGCCTGTCGCTGGCCAAAGTCAAACTTGCTGACCTGGGCCGTGCCAAGCGGGTGGAGGTGGCCAAGGACGAGACCACGCTCATCGGCGGCGCCGGCAACCCGCAGACCATTGCCGAGCGTGTGGCCAACCTGCGCAAGGAACGCACCGCCACCACCTCCGACTACGACCGCGAGAAGCTGGATGAACGCATCGCCAAACTCTCGGGCGGCGTGGCGTTGATCAAGGTGGGCGCGGCCACCGAGACCGAACTGAAGGAGCGCAAGATTCGCGTGGAAGATGCACTGCACGCCACGCGCGCCGCGATCGAGGAGGGTGTGGTGCCCGGCGGTGGCGTGGCGCTGCTGCGGGCCCGCCGCGTGTTGCAGGCGCTGCGTGGACCGACGCTGGACCACGACTCGGGCATCCGCCTGGTCGAACAGGCCTTGCAGGAGCCGCTGCGCTGCATCGCGGCCAACGCCGGCGTGGAACCCTCGGTGGTGGTGCAACGGGTGGACGACGCCACCGACCGCAACCACGGCTACAACGCAGCCACACTGGCCTACGGCGACATGCTGCAGATGGGCGTGATCGACCCCGCCAAGGTGACGCGGCTGGCGCTGCAGAACGCAGGCTCGATTGCCGCACTGGTGCTGACCACCGACTGCATGATCGCCAACGCGCCCAAACCAAAAGGACGTGCCGACTCCGGAGGCCTCGAAGCGGCCCTGCCGGAGTTCTGAGCGTCTGCATGACCTGAGGCTTTGTTGAGCGTGCTCAACGACCCGCTGCGGGGTCCGCGCACACTGCAGTTGCCGATGTTCCTCCGACAACAGAGGCGAGATGAGGATTCCCCCCGACGGGGGCGTTTCCATGGTGTGTTTCCCACACCATGGATGGATGAAGGCAACCTCAGACCGGCTCGACCCGAGAGGGCAGGGTCGGGGACCTTCACCATGGCCCGCCATTCGAAAGGATGGCGGGCCATCTTGTTTCCGAAGCACGCGGGCGATGCCGCAGAAAGGTCAAACATGAAATCCGATGCGCAACTCAAGAAGGACGTGGAAGCCGAGCTGGAATGGGACCCCTCGATCAATGCCACGCAGGTCGGCGTGGCCGTCAAGGACGGGGTGGTGACGCTCTCCGGCCACCTGGACACCTTCGTCGAGAAATACGAGGTGGAGAAAGTGGTGCAGCGCGTGGCGGGCGTGCGCGCGGTGGCGATCGAGATCGACGTCAAGCTGACGGCCGGCAGCGCGCGCAGCGACTCGGAGATCGCGCATGCGGTGGAGACCGCCTTCCAATGGCACAGCTCGGTGCCGGCTGAGCGCATTCAGGTGAAGGTTGAGAAAGGCTGGGTCACCCTCAGTGGAGAAGTCGACTGGGAATTCCAGCGCGCGGCCGCCGCCAACCTGGTGCGGCCATTGGTGGGTGTGGTGGGAGTCAACAACGGCATCGTGCTCAAACCCCGTACCACCCCGGACAACATCGGCAAACGCATCCGGGACGCCCTGACCCGCCAGGCCGAGCGCGAGGCCAAAGGCATCGAAGTGCACGTCAACGGCTCCACGGCGGTGCTCCGGGGCTCGGTGCATTCGCTGGCCGAGCGGGTGGCGGCGCAAGGCGCGGCCTGGTCGGCGCCGGGCATCACGCGGGTCGACAACGAGCTGCGCATCAGTCCTTGAGGGTCTGTCCGCGCTGCGTTGCACACCAACCCAGGCAGGAGAACAACATGCGTGAAAAGATGCTCGCAGGCGATATCTGCAACCGCATCGTGGTGATTGCCGAGCGCGACCTGTCGCTGGCAAAGGCGGCACAGCTCATGCGGCAGCGCCACGTGGGCTGCCTGGTGGTGGTCGACGAGACCGGTGCGGGCCGTCTGGTGGTGGGCATGCTCACCGACCGCGACATCGTGACCGCCGTGGTCGCACGGGAGCTTGACGCCACCCAACTCACCGTGGGCGACGTCATGAGCCGCGAACTGATCAGCGTCCTGGAAGACGACTCGATCAAGGACATGCTCGTGACCATGCGGCGCAAGGGCATCCGACGCCTTCCGGTGGTCAAGGCGCACGGCGTGCTGGTGGGGCTGGTGACGCTGGATGATGTGCTCGCCCTGATGGCTGAGCAGTTGCGCGAGATGGCGTCTGTCTTCGAGACCGAAGCCCTGCGCGAGCGGCGCGAGCGGCCCTGACGCACCGTTCGTCGTCGGGCAGACCTGCATTGCGTTGGCTCAATGGCGAGTGCACTCCACCGTCGCACCATGTCCTTTGCGTCGACACCGTGTTGACCCGGCAAAGCCCATCCGGGCATTCCCCTCATTGTTCTGAAGGAGCATCACCATGAACGAACTTCGCACCATTGATCCGTTTGCCCTCGACCCCTTTGACGATGCGTTCCGCTCGCTCACGCGCCCGTGGCGCTTCGAGATGCCCGAAGCAGCCCCGCGCATCAAGCTCGACCTGATGGAGCAGAACGGCAGCTACGCCGTCAAGGCCGAGATCCCCGGCGTGAAGAAGGACGACATTGACGTGCGCATCGACGGCAACATGGTCACCATCAGCGCCGAGGTGAAGACTGAAAAGGATGAAAAGACCGATGGTGGCCGCATCCTGCGGCAGGAACGCCAGGAGGGATACGCCAGCCGCACTTTCAGCCTCGCCTGTCCGGTGGACGAGGCCAAGGTGCAGGCCAGGTACAAGGACGGCATCCTCGAGTTGACCCTGCCCAAAAAGGCAGATACCTCCAGCAAACGCATCGCGATCCACTGATGTCATGAACACGCTCACAGCACCTTGGCAGAAGGGCGCACAACAAGCATGGGCTTCGCTGACGCAGGGATGGCGCGACCTGCGCAGGCGCGCTGGCGGAGCGCTCACACGTTTTCGCCAGGGGGGTTCACCTGACCGCGCGGCCGGTGCTGCCTGGGGACTGGTGTCTGCCGACCTGCGGGTGGAAGACGACCGCATCGTTGTGCGCATGGAGCTGCCCGGCATGGACCGCGAAGACCTGCAGATCGACATCGACGGTGACCGGCTCAGCGTGTCCGGTGAAAAGCGCATCGAGCAAGACAGTGGCGACGGTGGTTACCGCTTGATGCAGTGTGTCTACGGCAGCTTCCGGCGCGACGTGAGCCTGCCGTACAGGGTCGATCCGCAGGGTACCCAGGCCCGCTACCGCAACGGCGTGTTGCACATCGACATGCCGCGTGTGGACCGCGACCGGGGCCGGCGCATTCCCGTGCACGGCGCCTGAGTGGTCCGGGCCAGGAGAAGAACATGAAGAGCATGAGCGTTGGCTGGATCGTGCCGGCCTTGCTGTTGGTGCTGGTGGCATCCGCCCAGGCCCAGCCCCGGGGCGGCCCGGGACGCTGGGACTACCAGAACAGCTGCGCCAGTTGCCACGGGACCAGCGGACGAGGGGACGGACCGCTGGTGCGCCACCTTGTGACGCCGCCCTCCGATCTGTCCCGCCTGGCGCAGCGCAACGGCGGGGTGTTTCCGCGCGATCGGCTGATCGGCCTCATCGACGGGCGCTCCGCCACCGACATCGGGCCTCACGGCTCGCGCGAGATGCCGATCTGGGGCAGCACCTACGTGGAGCGCTACACGCAGGCGGGTGGCAACCCGCAGCTGGCAGAGGAGGCTGCACACAGGCGCATCCTGGATCTGGTGAACCATCTCGAACGGCTCCAGCAGTAACCCGGCGGACTGCGAGACGGCATGCCATGACCGATTCCACAGGCCTTGCCGGCGCTGTTTCCAGCCATGAGCTGGCCCTGGCCGCGCTGCGGGCGAGTGCTGCGCCGGGTGAGTTGGAGGTGATCGAAACCCACATGTCGTGGGTGTACCTGTGGGGAGAGCAGGTGCTCAAGCTCAAGAAGCCTGTGCGCCATCCCTTTCTGGATTTCACCCGACTCGACGATCGTGAAGCTTTTTGCCGCGAAGAGCTGCGCCTCAATGCCCGTCTCGCGCCAGGTATCTACCAGGGCCTGGTGGCCTTGGTGCTCATCGATGGACGACCCATGCTGGTCGACGAGCCGCAGGTGCCGCGGCGCGGTGATGTGGTGGACTGGCTGGTTCACATGAAACGGCTGCCCAGGGCCCGCATGCTGGACGAAGCCATGGCCCACCGCGCGGTGTTGGCCGGCGATGTGGATGCCCTGGTGCGGGTGTTGACCGACTTCTATCGCGCCGCGCAACCGGCCAACATCTCACCCATGCACTATGTCGATCGCCTGCAGCAGGACTTGCGCCTCAGCAGAAGTGCCCTGCTGGACCCGCGCTGGGTGATCCCGGGCGCAGCACAGGCCATCCAACAACTGAGGGCAGGACTCACGCAGCACCAGGCCGACCTGGGGAGGCGTGTCTTGTCGGGGCGCATCGTGGATGGGCATGGTGATCTTCGGCCTGAACATGTGTGTCTGTTGCATCCGCCCGTGATCATCGACTGCGTCGAATTCAGCGCATCGCTTCGACAGGTCGATCCGTTCGACGAGTTGGCCTTCCTCGCGCTCGAGTGCCGCATGGCCGGTGCCGGCTGGATCGGCGAGCGCGTGATGGGGGCGTGCGCTCGAGCACTGGGCGACAGGCCTTCCCGCAGGGTGCTGCAGCTGTACACCGCACACCGCGCCCTGTTGCGAGCGCGTCTGTCGTTGGCACATCTCCTGGACCCCGAGCCACGCACGCCCGAGCGGTGGATGCCGCAAGCAAAACGCTATGTCGCTCACGCACAGATGGCCCTGGACACCCTGTCGCTCAACGAAGCGGTGGAGTCGCCGGAAGTGACGCGCAGCGCTGGCTGATGGCCAGTGAGAACAGCGCGGCGGTCGACACGACCACCAGCTTGCCCGCCAGGGCCGAATCCGCCGGCACGCGAAACGACGGCACGCTGTTGGTCACCACCACCCGGCTGATGGCCGGGTCGCCGAGCAAACGACAGGCTTCACCGGTGAACAGGCCATGGGCCGCGAATGCCACCACATCGCGCGCGCCGGCCAGGCGCAAGGCGGTGGCGGCCCGCACCATGGTCTCGCCACTGGCGATGAGATCGTCGAGCAGCAGCACGGTGGTGCCCTCGACATCGCCGGCCACCAGGTGCTGACTGGACACCCGGCCTGCTCTGCGCCGCTTGTCCACCATGGCAAAACCCAGCGGTTGCGACAACTCTGTCTCGAGTGCTTCCCGCCACAGCTGTGCTCGCTTCACCCCACCAGGGTCGGGTGACGCGACCGCGCAAGGTCCACGTTCGGCAATGGCCCGGGCCACGGTGTGAAAAGCCTGGTGGGCCTCCAGCTGCTGGGTCGGCAAACGGAATGCGTTTTGCAGGGCCGCCGGGTTGTGCGCTTCGAGCACCACGAGGTCGTCGGTGCCGACCGCTTCGAACAGCTGGGCCACATACCGCAGTGCCAGCGGATCGAAGGGCTGGGTCCGGCGATCCTTGCGCGCGTACGCGAGGTAAGGCACCAGGGCGGTGATGCGTGCGGCGCCATGGTCGCGCAGGGTGCCGATGAACATCAGCAGCCGGCACAGGGCATCGTGAGGGCTGGCGTCCGGGCGGCCGTGCAGGCTGGCCAGCACGAACACGTGTTGCGCGCGTGGGTCGCACAGCGGGCGCCACTTGTGCTCGCCGTCTTCGAAAGCGCGGTCTTCGAAGTCGGCCAGGGGTTGTGCCAGCCGCACACTCAGGGCAAGCGCCAGGTCGGTCCCCCGGTCGAGCGAGAAGATCAGCATGTCGTGTCCCAGCGCGCCTGCGACAGTGCACGCACGAAAGGGTCCAGTGCGTTGGCGGGCAGGGCATCGATGCCGGCGGCGGCGGCCCGTCCACTTCCACCAAAGGCCTGGCACAAGGTGTGTGCGCCCTGGGGTGATGCGCGTGGCGCACGCACACTGACGCTGTAGTGACCATCGCGCCGCTCGGTGAGCACAGCCTGGGCTTGTTCAGGATGCACGGCCGCCAGCGCGTTGGCCAGGAAGCCCGAAACGCGACGGCTCCAGGGTGCCGAGGGCAACACCACCACACGGGCCCGTGCACTTTCCCAGTGGGGCTTGAGGCCCATCGCGACCCGGAAATCGCGCCGCCGGCAGGCTTCGATGTCGTGGATCACGGGCTCGTCGCGCAACAGGGTCCAAGGGGAATCGTGGCGCGCCAGACGCTCGTACAACTCGCCAGGTGCAACGCACACATCCGAGGGGTCTTCGCCGTAGGCGTTGTAGTTGATCGCAACGCCCAGTCGCCGCAACACCGCCCGGTGCAACGGGTCGAGCCCGCAGGCGGCGCCCAGTTCGTCGGCCACCGCGGTGAGTTCGTCGCCATAGGCGCCGACCAGTGCCCAGGCGCGATAGCGGCCGTCCAGGAAGCGATCCACCAACAGACTGGTGCAGACATCGCTGCTGAAATCCAGGTGGGCCTCCAGTCCCTCGTGCACCGGTACCGCACCGCTCCAGTGGTGGTCGAACCAGCGAACGTGTGCGCCGCCTTCCAGCAGGCGGTCCAGGTCCGCGCGGTTGCGCTGCACCGACAGGTCGCACACCAGCACTTCGCTGGCGCCGATGGTGGGCACGCGCTGCAGCAGCGCGATGTCGCGCTTGAGCCCGGTGATCAGACGGGCCGCCGACGGATCGTGCAGCCGCCACTGCCGCACCGCGCACAGTCCGTCGGCGTCGCCGTTGCACACGTCGAAACGCGCGATGGCCTGAGCCCGTGACGCTGGGGTTGCTCGCGCTGCCATGGCGCGGCCTCAGTCCAGTTCGACAGGCACGAACAGGCGCTCGCCATCGCGATCGATCAGCAGCGCCACGGCAGCGGGCTTGCGCGCGACGATGGCGCGCACCTGCTCCACGCTCGACACCGGCGTGCCATTGACGGCAAGAAGCACATCGCCCACCTGCACACCTGCCAGAGCGGCCTGACCAGTGCTCTCCACGATCATCAAGCCGCCACCGTCCAGCGACGCAGCCTCACGCTCTGCGCTGGTCAGCGGCCTCATTCGGAGCCCGAGTTGTCCCGGCGACGCGACGGGCTGCTCGGGGGTGGTGGTGGTGTCGTCGGAGGCCCGCCCCAGCTTCACGCTCACCGTGCGCTGGGCCCGGTTGCGCCACACGGTGAGTTGCACCGTGTCGCCCGGCGCCATCAGGGCCAGACGGCCGCCCAGGTCGCCCGCATTGTCGATGCGCTGGCCATTGACGGACGTGATCACGTCACCCGCCATCAGGCCGGCCGAGCGCGCGGCGCTGTCACGCGCCACACCCACCACCAACGCACCGTTGGGCAAGTCCAGTCCGAAGGAGCGGGCCAGCGACTGGTTCAGATTCTGGATCGAGACACCCAGCCGCGCATGTTGGGCCCGCCCGTGGGCCACGATCTGGTCCTTGACGCGCAGGGCCACCTCGATCGGGATCGCGAACGACAGGCCCTGGTAGCCGCCCGACTGCGAGTAGATCTGGGCGTTGATGCCCACGACCGATCCGCTGGCATCGAGCAGCGGTCCGCCCGAGTTGCCCGGGTTCACCGCCGCGTCGGTCTGGATGAAGGTGACCAGCGACTCGCCAGGCAGCGCACGGCCCTTGGCGCTGACGATGCCCTGGGTGGCGGTCTGCTCCAGCCCGTAGGGCGCGCCGATGGCCAGCACCGGGTCGCCCACCTGAAGATCGTCAACGCGGCCCAGGCGCACCACCGGCAGATTGCTGCCCGCCACGCGCAGCACGGCCACGTCGGTCAGCGGATCGGCCCCCAGCACCTGGGCCTTGAACTCGCGCCGATCACTCAGCCGCACCAGGATCTGCTCGGCGCCCTGGATCACGTGCGCGCTGGTGAGCACCAGACCATCGGGCGTGATGATGAAGCCCGAGCCCTGGCCGCGAAACGGCCGCTCACCGGGCGGCGTGCCGCGCGGCAGGTTCTTGAAGAGCGAGGAGAAGGGTTCTTCGTCCGGCCAGGGCATCCAGTCCTGGGGCGAGACCTTGCGCGAGCCGGTGACCGTGATGCCGACCACGGCGGGTGCTGCCAACTGAACAATGGCGCGGTAGTTGGGCATGATCGCGCCCGGGATCACGGTGGCACGGGGGCCGTGAGAAACCGCAGGCGGTGTTTGCGCCTTCGCGTCCACGGCAAGCAAGGCGGCCAGCAACAGGAAAGACACTGGCATCGGGCTGCCCGCCCGGTCACGCGTTCGCATGTCGCTCATGGTGTGTCCCGATGAGGAGGTGACTCACCCTCGGGAGGTTCGCCTGTTTCGGGATCGAGCCAACCGGGCAGACCCACTTGTTACTCGACCTGTGCAAGGCCTTGCCGTGGCTCCTCACCAGCAGTGAGGCCCGGGTCACGGTCTCCATGTCGTGAGCCTCGATCACATCCAGATAGCCCCACGGGCCAGGCAGCGCATGGCTGATCGACCACTTCGAGGTCGGACAATGGTCGAGTACCTGTCGGGACACATGCCGCTCCAGCGTTTCGAACGACTTGGGTTGGTGCAGCGCTTGCGGCGACAGGCGCGTCAGCAGGATGAAAGTGGCCATGCAGTTCTCCCCGAACCTTGTTGAAGCCACTCTACGTGCACCGCAGGTCTGCCGTTTGAGTCTGCTCAATGCCGGGGCAGGTGTCGCCAGTGATGTCTTCAATGGGCCATCAGCACAGGAAGCGTCATCGTCTTCAGGACTGTGCGCGTGGCACCTCCCAGCACCCACTCGCGTGCACGCCCGTGTCCATAACAGCCCATCACCAGCAGATCTGCGTCCACGTCCGTCGCCAGTGACAGCAGGCGGTTGCCAACCTCGCCGTCTTCGATGCCGCCCGCATGCGCAGTGATGCCCACTCCGTGGGACTGGAGGTAGCTTTGCAGCGAATGCAGGGCTGAACCACTTCCTTCCCCGAAGCACACCGCATGCACTTGCTTCGACCGTTGCAGCCAGGGCAGGGAGGCTGACAAGGCTCGAGCCGCTTCCCGGGTTTCCTTCCACGCCACCAGCACCACACCACCTGCCGGGGCGCTCGCACCGGTGCAGGGCAGCACCAGGGCCGGCCGCCCGCTTTCCAGCAATGTGGTGGACACAAAGTCCGCTGGCAACTCGCCGGCCGATGGGTCGTCCGGGTCGGGCTGACCCAGGATCATCAGGTCGGCATACAGTGCCTGCCGCGCAAAGCCCCAGGGTCCGTCGGCCAGCGGTTCGGCCCAGTGCAGTCGACCGTGACCCCCGGTGAGCAACAGGAAACTGGTGTGCATCTTTTCGTTGCTTTCCCTGTCCAGGTCCTGCATCAGTGAGATGGCGGCTGCTGCACCTTCCATGGCGAAGGGGTAGCGCACCAGTGCCGTCAAGACGCAGGGCTGGCCGGTGACCTCGACCCCGAAATCGTCGGCCATCTGGCGTGCCAGCTTGATGCGCGCCGGCGTGCCGGCCGAGCTGTCGATGTGCAGCAGGATGGAGCCGTGGGTCTGCATGGTCATTCCTTTGAAGACGCAAGCTGCGAGCAAAGGAAGGTACCTCTTTGCCCAACGCCTTGCGTTGCGCAGGCTCAACCTGTCTGCAGGGATCGGGCGCCATTGAGTCACCTCAATCGAGACGATCCGGCCGCGACCTAGCATGTGTTCCGGCTTGCGCGGATTCATTCAGTGCAGGCCGACCACCACACCAAATCATCAAAGGAGCCAATCCATGAAAACCATCCAGAGAGGATTCCTCGCGTGTGCCGTTCTGCTCGGCGTGGGAGCCGTTTCGGCACAGCAGGCCACGTTCGATCCGGGCAGGCAGGAGTTTGTCAACAACTGCGCCAGTTGCCACGGCACCGACGGCAAGGGCAATGGCCCGCTGGGCGAGCTGCTGCGCAAGAGTCCGCCCGACCTGACGCAGTTGGCGAAGAAGAACCAGGGTGTCTTGCCGATCAACCGTCTCTATGGCGTCATTGATGGCGCGGGTGTGCCCAGCCACGGCTCGCGCGACATGCCGGTCTGGGGTCGTGAGTACCGGATCGACGATGCCCAGCAATTGAGGGAGGCCCGCGGCAGCTACGACTCGGCCGAGCTGGTGCGTGCCCGCATCCTCGTGCTGCTCGAGTACATCAGCCGCCTTCAAGCGCCTTGAGCATGTGAACCGCCCGGCCATGCGGCGTCGTCTTCGCCGGGATTGCGTTGATGGACCTCATGTCTCGTTGCTGTTCGCCTTGGACCTGTCGTGCACCGGCAAGACCGGCACGCTGACCGGAGGCACGTTCAGCCAGCTGCAGGCAGACGAGGCGAGTTTTCGGACCGTCTGGCGTACCCGGCGCCACAGGTGGAGCGAGGCAGCTTGCCGATGACACAGGCGCCCACACCCGCAAGCCTGCGCGCCATGGTTCTGCACGCGCCAGGCCAGCCACTGCGGCTGGAAACGCGGCCGCTGCCTCAACCCGGTCCGGGCGAAGTGCGCCTGCGCGTTCAAGCGTGCGCGGTGTGCCGGACCGATCTGCACGTGGTCGACGGGGACTTGCCCCTGCCGCGGCTGCCGCTGGTACCCGGACACGAAATCGTTGGTGTGGTGGAGGCGGTGGGCCCAGATGTGGACGCGGGCCGCCTGGGTCTGCGCATGGGCGTGCCCTGGCTCGCCCACACCTGCGGGCACTGCGCGTTCTGCCGGCTCGGGCGCGAGAACCTGTGCGACCACGCGCTGTTCACCGGCCATGGGCGCGACGGAGGTTTTGCCAGCCACGTGATCGCCGAGGCCGCCTTCTGCCTGCCGCTGAACCTGTCCATGGACGCCGAGCACCTGGCACCCCTGTTGTGCGCGGGACTGATCGGCTGGCGGGCCTTGTGCATGGCCGGCGAAGACGCCCAGGTGCTCGGTCTGTACGGCTTCGGCGCAGCGGCGCACCTGATCGCCCAGGTCGCACAACATCAGGGCCGTCAGGTGTTGGCGTTCACCCGCCCCGGCGATGCGCAGGCCCAGGCCTTCGCTCGCGAGCTGGGAGCCACGTGGGCAGGCGGGTCCGACGAAGCACCACCGACCCCGCTGGACGCTGCAATCATCTTTGCGCCGGTGGGCGCGCTGGTGCCGCTGGCCTTGCGCGCCGTGCGCAAGGGTGGTCGGGTCGTGTGCGGCGGCATCCACATGAGCGACATCCCGGCCTTTCCCTATGCGTGGTTGTGGGAAGAGCGCCAGCTGGTCTCGGTGGCCAACCTCACGCGGGCCGATGCCACGGATTTCCTGAGGTTCGCGTCCACCGCGCCTTTGCGGGTGGCAACCACCGCCTACGCGCTGGATCAGGCCAACGAAGCGCTGAACGATCTGCGTGCCGGTCGGCTGCAGGGCGCGGCTGTTCTGGTGATGTGAGCCGAAGCCTCACCTGAACGCGACGCGGGACAGCGGGGCGGACCGGGTGTTGGGGGGGGCGGTCATGCGGTGCGCGTTTGCCTGCGCAGCAGGTACGACACAAGCCGTTCCAGCGAGTCGACATCACCGTAGTCCGCTTCCGGTATGTCCACACCCACAGATTCCTGCAGCGCGATGAGCAGCTTGAGGAAGTCGAACGAGTCGAGATCAAGCTGCTCTCTCAGCGACGCGGTTGGGTTGACATGGTCCAGGTCGGCTTCGGGCGCGATGCCACGCAACGCATGGGCCACTGCTTGCCGCAGCGCTTCGGGTGTGTTCATGATCCGGGCTCCAGGGTCTTCAGCCGGGCAGTCAGCGCAGCCAGAAAGCGCGAGCCGACGAGGCCGTCGCTGACCCGGTGGTCACCTGCCAGCGAGGCGTGCAGGGTGCGCGCTGCCACCACCTGCCCATTCACCACGGCCGGTCGCAGCACCACGCGGCCCAGGCCCACCAGCGCCACCTGGGGTGGGTAGATCACGCCCTGTACCGTTTCGGCCCCCAGATCGCCCAGGTGGCTCACGCTGAGCGTGGAGTCGGCGAGGTCAGAGCTGCGCAGCTGAGCGTTGCGCGCGCGTTCCAGCACGGCCCGCAGCTGCGACATCAATTCGCTCAGAGAGAGGCGGTGCGCGTCGTGCACGGTGGGCACCACCAGGCCGCCACCGCGCAGCGAGGTCACCACACCGAGGTGCACCGCATCGGCTGGCTGGAACACGCCGTTCTCGAATCGGCCGTTGAGCGTGGGCGTGTCCGACGCGGCCTGCGCCACTGCTCGCAGCAGCACCGCTGCGAACAGCACCCGCTCGTTGACCGGGCGGTCCCGGTTGAAGGCCTCCAGCGCACGCAAGGGTTCTTCCACCACGATCTCGCAGCCCACGTGGTAGTGCGGAATCTCGCGCCACGAACGCGTCATGGCCGCACCGATGGCCGCGCGCATGGCGGTGCTGCGCGAGGGCGCGGCGGCAGCGGCGGTGGTCGCCGCGCGCTCCACGTCGGCCAGCGCCACGACCCGCTCAGGCATCTGCGCCGCCAGCGCTTCGATGTCCACCCCCAGGGCCTGCGCGCGTTGCCGCGCCGCTGGCGACATGCGTGCGTGTTGAGCGGCGACCGACGCCGTTGGTGCGGTGGAAGCGGGCGGTGCCTGCGCTTGTGTGGGCGGTGCCGCCGGGGGCGCGGCGACCGTCGCGGCGACCGGTGCAGCCGCCAGCTGCTGCCAGTCCTCGCCTTCACCGGCGAGCACGGCCAGCACATCTCCCACCGGGATCTCTTGCCCCGGCTGTGCCAAAAGGCGGGCCATGGTGCCGTCGTGCCACAACTCCACATCGATCGCGCCCTTCTGGGTTTCGACCACCGCCACCACGTCGCCACGCTTGAGCGCCTGGCCTGGCTTCACCTGCCACTGCACGAAGCGCGCCGCATCCATGTCGGCGCCGAAGGAGGGCATGCGCAGCTCGATCATGGGTGCATCAGCGCGCGCGCTGCCTCGACGATGCGCGCGGCATTGGGCAGGGCCGCATCTTCCAGGTGCTTGGCGTAGGGCATGGGCACTTCGGTGCTGCACACCCGCGCCGGCGGAGCGTCGAGCTCAAAGAACACCTGCTCGACCAGCAGCGCGATGATCTCGGCGGCCAGACCACAGGTCTTCCAGCCCTCGTCCACCACCAGCGCGCGGCGCGTGCGGCGCACGCTGGCCGAGATGGCGTCCACATCCAGCGGGCGCAGGCAGCGCAGGTCGAGCACCTCGGCCTCAATGCCCTCGCTGGCCAGCTGCGAGGCCGCCACCAGGCAGCGCGGCAGCGATCCGCCGTAGGTGATGAGGCTCAGGTCGGTGCCGCTGCGGCGCACCGCCGCACCCTCCAGCGCCACGGCGGGGGGCGGGTCGGGCAGCTCGCCGTCGGTGTTGAGCAGCATCGCGTGTTCGAAGATCACCACCGGGTCGGGGCACTGCATGGCAGTCAGCAACATGCCGTGCGCGTCTTCCACCGTGGCAGGGGCCAGCACGCGCAGGCCGGGCACATGTGCGTACCAGACCTCCAGACTGTGCGAGTGCTGGGCCGCGAGTTGCCGGCCGGCACCGCTGGTCATGCGCAGCACCACCGGCACGCCCACCTGGCCGCCCGACATGTGGCGCAGCGTGGCCGCGTTGTTGACAATCTGGTCCAGCGCCAGGAGGCTGAAGTTGACGGTCATCACCTCCACGATGGGACGCAGGCCATTGATGGCCGCACCGATGCCGCAGCCCACGAAGCCCGATTCCGACAGCGGCGTGTCGCGCACGCGGTGTGGACCAAACTCGTCCAGCAGGCCCTTGCTCACCGCATAGGTGCCGCCGTAGCGCCCCACGTCCTCCCCCATCAGGAGCACGCGCGGGTCGGCCAGCAGGGCCTGACGCAAGCCAAGGCGCAGCGCCTCGCGGTAGGTGGTCAGCATGGCGCGCCTGTGCCGGGTTCGGTCTCGGCCAGCACATGGCGGGTGAGATCCTGCAGCGGTTCGAGCGTGCCCGCGTCGGCAAAGGCCACCGCGTCGTCGATCTCCGCCTGGATGCGGGCTTCCAGCGCGGGGCGGTCCATTGCCAGGCCCAGCGATGTTGCGTGCGCCACCAGCATGTCGATCGGGTCGTGCTGCTTCCAGATGTCCACCTCCGCCTTGCTGCGGTAGAGCTCGGGATCGAACATGGAGTGGGCCCGGAAGCGGTAGGTGCGCAACTCCAGGAACACCGGCCCTTTCTTGGCCCGGGCATGCCCCAGCGCATGGCGCGTGGCCGAGCTCACGGCCGATGCGTTCATGCCGTTGACCGTGATGGCCTCCATGTTGTAGCTGCGGGCCTTGGCGCACAGGTCGGTGCAGGATTCCGAGCGCGCCAGCGCCGTTCCCATGGCGTAGAGGTTGTTCTCGCACATCAGCACGAGGGGCAGGTGCCACAGGGCGGCGAGGTTGGCGGTTTCATGGAACTCGCCCTCGGCCACGGCACCCTCGCCAAAGAAGCACGCAGTGACGCGGTCGTTGCCTTGCAGCTGGTCGGCGAGCGCAAAGCCGGCGGCCAGCGGCAGCGCGCCGGCCACGATGGCGTTGCCTCCGAAGAAACCGCGCGAGACGTCGAACAGGTGCATCGAGCCGCCGCGCCCGTGGCTGCAGCCTTCCTGTTTGCCGAACATCTCGGCCATCACCGCACGCATGGGCACCCCGCGCGCCAGCGCGTGGCCATGTTCGCGGTAGGTGCACAGCAGGTGGTCGTCGGCGCGCAGTTCGGGCACGGCCGCCGCCGCAACCGCCTCCTCGCCGATGTAGAGATGCAGAAAGCCGCGGATCTTGTTGGCGCCGTACAGCTCGGCGCAGCGCTCTTCGAAGCGCCGGATGCGCAGCATCTGGTGCAGCCAGGTGGTGGCCTCGCTGGCGCCCAGGGTCACGCGGCCTCCAGCGTGGACGTGTCGCCTTCGGGCAAACCCAGTTCCCGTGCGCGCAGCAGGCGGCGCACGATCTTGCCGCTGCGTGTCTTGGGCAGCGTGTCCACCAACTCCAGCTCCTTCGGTGCCACCGCCGCGCCCAGGCGCAAGCGCGCGAAACCCAGCAGGTCGCGCTGCACATCCTCGCTGGCCTTGGCACCCGGGCGCAGCACCACGAAGGCCTTGACGAGTTCACCCAGCAACGGGTCGGGCTTGCCAATCACGCCCGCTTCGAGCACAGCCGGGTGCTCCATCAGCGCCGACTCCACCTCGAACGGTCCGATCAGGTGACCCGACGACTTGATCATGTCGTCGTTGCGCCCGACGAACCAGTAGTAGCCGTCGGCGTCGCGCCGCGCCCGGTCTCCGGTGAGGTACCACGGGCCCGCGAAGCATTTTCGGTAGCGCTCGTCCTCGCCGAGGTAGGCGCGGAACATCGAGGGCCAGCCCCGCAGCAGCGCCAGCTCGCCCTCGGTGTCGGGTTCGGTTATCACGCGCGCGCTGCCGTCTTCGCGCCGCTCCACGATGGCCGCCGTGATGCCCGGCAGCGGTTTGCCCATCGAGCCGGGCTTGATGTCCATGCTGCGGTAGTTGGCGATCATGATGCCGCCGGTCTCGGTCTGCCACCAGTTGTCGTGGATGGGCAGGCCGAAGGCTTCCAGGCCCCAGCGCACCGCCTTCGGGTTGAGTGGCTCACCCACACTGGCGATGAATCGAAGGCAGGGAAAGTCGTGCAAGCGAGGGGCTGCGCTGCCGCTGCGCATCATCATTCGAACGGCCGTGGGCGCCGTGTACCAGACGCTCACGCGTTGCTGCTCCAGGATCGTGTACCAGCGCTCGGCGTCGAAGTCGGCCTCGTCCACGATCATCGTCACGCCCAGCGCCAGCGGCGCCAGAACGCCGTAGCTCGTGCCGGTGACCCAGCCCGGATCGGCGGTGCACCAGTACACGTCGTCGTCCTGCAGGTCCAGCGCCATGCGCGCGGTGGCGATGTGGGCCACGATGGCCTCGTGCACGTGCACCGCGCCCTTGGGTTTTCCCGTGGTGCCGCTGGTGAAGTGCAGCAGGGCAGGGGTCTGCGCATCGGTGGGGCGGGTCTGGTACGTGGGCGATGCCGCATCCAGCAGGACGCGAAGGTCCTGCGTGTCGGGTGGCAGCGGCCCGTCGTCGTCCGTGATCAGCAGCACGTGCTGCAGCTCGGGCAGGTGCTCGCGCAGGGCCTGCACCTTGCGGCGGTACAGCGTGGTGGTGGTGACCAGCACCCGGCCATGGCCCAGCGTGAGGCGGGTGGCGATCGGCTCCGGCCCGAAGGCCGAAAACAGCGGAGTCACCACGCACTGCTGCTTGAGCGCACCGAGCAGCGCCACGAACAGCTCGGGCAAGCGACCACACAGCAGGAACACGTGCTCACCGGAATTGACGTGGAGGTTCTGCAGCACATGGGCGAAACGGCTGCTCAGGTGTGAGAGCTCGGCGTAGCTCAGGTCGCGCCGCGCCCCCGACTTGCCCAGCCAGCGCAGCGCCAGCTTGGCTGCGTTGGGGCTGCGGGCGTGGCGATCAACCGCCAGTGTGGCCATGTTGAAGCCGGTTTTGGCCTCCAGACTCGCGTCCAGCGCGCGGCGCGCCTGCCCCCAGTTGAAAGCCGCGCAGGCCGCGCCGTGATCCTCCAGATTGGATGGTCGCAGCGTCTGCGGCTTGTGGATGGTCTCGGCGATGGTGGCCATGTCGTCAGAGGGCCCGCAAGTTCAGCGCTCGCGGGTCCCGCAGCCTGTGCGTCCCGCCTCGGCCGAGACATTCGCTGATTTCATTGAGAAGCCGCATGGGCGCGTCCAACCAGACGGTCGCACATCGGCCTTCCACCTCGTCCTCCTCCCGAAGCAGGGGCAGATCGAGGGCCCACTGGTGCGACGGATTCTGGCCAATGCCGGGTTGCAATTCGAAGTGCGTGGTGGCGCTGATCACATGAGCCTGCCGGTGGAGTTCAAACCCGCCGTGCCTGGTCCGGCCTTCGGGGAAATCGATGGTTTCCAGCGCCCGAGCGGGGGAGCCGTTGGAAACCAGAACTCGCTGCGTATTCATGGCAACTCTTTCCACGATCAGGAGCACCCAATCTAAAGCCCTGGTGGGCATGAACCATTGAGTTCGGTCAATACAAGTCGACCGTGTGCGCGTGACGGGCCCGGATCGCATGTTCTGAGAGGGGATGGCCAGGGTTGACTTGTCGCCCAGCCGAAAGGAGGTCCACCGGCATGTGGCGTGCGACATCCTCGGGAACGTTTGCATGTCCGGTGTGTTCTGCGACTTTGAAGCGGGCATGGCCTGGCTTGTCGCTGGAGCTGGGTCGCTGAATGGCTGCCCGGCAGTCGGTTCCGGTGGGCAGGCAATTCGTGTCGGGGATCGCGGGTTCGAGCCCCGTCCACTCCGCCAGTCAAGAATCAAGTCACCGCGGTCGCAAGACCCCGGTGATTTTTTTCGTCTGCCCTCCGGTCAGGTGGCCCGCTCGAGCCACCGAAACCGCGCAAGCCCGGTCGACAGCGCCGTGCCGCAAATGATCACCAGGCCGCATCCCACCATCCAGGGCGTGATGGTCTCGTTCAGGAATAACGCACCGTAGGCCAGTGCAAACACCGGGACGAGAAAAGTGACCGTGAGCGCCTTGCTGGGACCAGCCTGTTCGATGATGTGGAAAAACAGGATGTAGGCGATGGCTGTGCACAGGAGTGCCACCGCCGCCACAGCGGCCCACGCCGTGAAGCTCACTGGCTCGCTGGGCCAGAACCATGCCATGGGCACGGCCAGTCCGAGTGTGGCGCCGATCTGGCTGCCGGTGGCCGTGGCCAGGGGGTGGGCGCCGGTGAGGTAGCGTTTGGTGAAGCTGGCGGCCAGTCCGTAGCACAGCGTGGCGAGCAGACACGCACCCATGGCCAGCAGCGTGATGCCCGTCGAGCCCGCGCCCGCCACGCCGGTGGCGCTGAAACCCGATTTGCCGACCACCAGCAGCGTGACCCCGGCAAAACCGATGGCCAGGCCGAGCATGCGCGAGCCGCCCGGACGGTCCTTGAGCCAGAGCCACGCGACCAGCGCACCTGTGAGCGGCACCGTGGCGTTGAGGATGGAGGTCAGCCCCGTGGTGATGTGCATCACGGCGAACGCGAACAGCATGAACGGGATGCCCGAGTTGAGCAGGCCGACGAAGAGGATGGCCTTGGCGCGTTGGCGAAAGTCGGCCCAGACGCCTTTGACCAGAAACACCGGCAGCAGAAACAGCGCGGCCAGCGCCACCCGCAGGCCCGCGGTGGGCACGATGCCGAATTCGGCGGCGCCCAGACGGGTGAACAGGAACGATGAGCCCCAGAGGGCGGCGAGCAGGACAAATTCCAGGGCGAGGGTCGGGTTCATGGCGTGAAAGTATGCAGTGGCGCTCCCGGCGACCACGGGCGCCATTGATGCCGAATGGGGCGCGATTGATGCGGTGGACGACTCAATGGTGCGGCGCTGGTGAAAACGCAGCGCCTTCCAGCGCGAGCAACGCGGTCTTGCGTTCCAGCCCGCCGGCATAGCCGGTGAGCGAGCCGTCCGCGCCCACCACGCGGTGGCAGGGCACGACGATGCTGACCGGGTTGCGGCCCACTGCGGCGCCCAGCGCCCGCACAGCGGCTGGCTTGCCGATCGCTGCGCTCAGGCTGCCGTAGCTGGTGGTGGCGCCGGGTGCGATGCCCAGCAGGGCTTGCCACACCTGTTGCTGGAACGGTGTGCCGGACTCCAGGTCCAGCGGCAGATCGAAGGCCGTGCGCTGCCCGTCGAAATACGCGCCGAGTTGCTGGATGGCGGCTTGCAGCACCGGGTGCGCTGGATCGCGGCGCCATTTCGAGGTGTCGGGCCCATGGCGCTGGCCGTCAAACCAGACGCCGCTCAGGCCACGCGGTGTGGCCGCAAGGGTCATGGCGCCCAGGGGGCTTTGCCATGCGGTGAAGACAGTGAGGGGATCGTGTTTCATGTGGGTGTTCCAGTGGGTGAGACGTGCCCGGCCGACCAGGCCCGGAGCACGGCGTAGCTGCGCCAGGGTTTCCAGACCTGTGATGCGGCCTCGGCTTCCCGGGCCGGGTGTTTGAGGTCTTGCACACCCAGCGCCTTGTGCAGCGCCACGTCGCCAGCGGGAAAGGCGTCTGGCCAGCGCAGCGCGCGCATGGCGATGTACTGCGCGGTCCAGTCGCCGATGCCGGGCAGCTCCTTGAGCGCTGCGATGGTGGCCGGCACATCGGCACTGCCGTTGAGCACCAGGCCTTGTTCGGCCACGCCCCGCGCCAGCGCCACGATGGCGGCCTGGCGCTGTTTGACGATGCCCAGTTCACCCAGCGCATCGCCGCCGGCCTGAGCCAGCACCTCGGGAGAAGGAAACAGCCGGTTGAGGGCCACAAACGGTGTGTCGATGGGTTCGCCGAACCGGTTCACCAGCCGCTGCGCGAGCGTGCGCGCGGCGGCCACCGTGATCTGCTGGCCGAGCACGGCGCGCACGGCGAGCTCAAATCCATCGAGTGCTCCCGGCACGCGAAGGCCGTCGCCAGCCGGGAACGCGCCGTGCAGCACCGCGTTGATCGCGCTCGGGTCCGCGTCCAGGTCGAGCGCGGCGCGCAGGCGGTGGATGACCTGTGGCAGCACCTCGCGCAGTTCATCGCTCACGCGCAGCACGAGCTGGCAGCGCGCTTCGTCGAACTCGGCCAGCAGCCAGCCGCGGTGGCTGCGCCCGCCGATGTCCATGCGCAGGGTCTGCCCGAGGCGCTGCCTGTCGTCGACGAAGGCCACACCCCCGATCAGGCGCTGCCGGAAGAACGCCAGCGTGGCCGCGATGTCGTAGGGCGGGCGGTAGCCCAGGCGCACCGCACTGCCCTGGCCGCTGTCGCGGTTGCTGGTTTGACGGCGCAGCTGGGTCGGATTCAAGCGGTAATGGTCGAGGAAGGCGGCGTTGAAACGCCGCACGCTCGCAAAGCCGCTGGCCCCCGCGATCTGGGTCACGGGCAGGTCGGTGTCGGCGAGCAGTTGTTTGGCCGTGAGCAGCTTGCGCGTGAGCAGGTACTGCAGCGGCGAGACACCGAGCCGGTCTTCGAACACGCGGCGCAGGTGGCGGTCGCTCACGCCCAGGCGCGCGGCCAGGCGCTCACCCATGTTGCCGTCGGCATCCAGCCAGTGCTGGGGGTCGTCGAGCCAGCCTGTGGCCTGCTGCAGCAGGATGGCGGAGGCATCTTCGGTGGACCAGTGGCGGTCCATGGGTGCCAGCTCGGGGCGGCAGCGCAGGCAAGGGCGAAACCCGGCGTGTTCTGCCTGCGCCGCGTGTGCGAAGAAGCGGCAGTTCTCGCGCCGTGGTGTGCGCACCCGGCAAACCGGGCGGCAGTAAATGCCGGTGGAGGTGACGGCGGTGAAGAACTGCCCGTCGAAGCGCGCGTCGTGAGAGCACAGCGCGCGGTAGCAGGCTTCGTCGTCGATGCGTTCGTGGCGGTTCATGGATGCCATGGTAGGCCGTTCGGATGAATGCGACTGGCCGTTTCCGGACATGTGCCTCCAAGGGCATGAAACGCCACTCCTACAATGGTCCAACCTCCCCGAACCCAGGACACCCCCATGCAAGTCACCCCCTCGATCTTCAAGGCCTACGACATCCGCGGCGTGACGCCCACCGCGCTCAACGAAGACGTGGCCGAAGCGCTGGGTCTGGCCTTCGGCACGCAGGCCATGAAGCTGGGCGAGAAGAGCGTGGCTGTCGGCCGAGACGGGCGCCTGAGCGGCCCGGCCTTGTCGGCTGCGCTGATCCGTGGACTGGTGGCCGCCGGTGTGGACGTGATCGACATCGGGCTGGCGACGACACCCATGCTGTACTTTGCTGCCGCCACGCTGTGCACCAGCGGCATCCAGGTCACGGGCAGCCACAACCCCAGGGACTACAACGGTTTCAAGATGGTGCTTGCCGGGCGCGCCATCTATGGCGAGGACATCCAAGCGCTGCGCAAGACGATGGAGGCCGAATCGCACACCCTTGCCGACGGTGGACGTGTGCGCCTGATCAACGTGCAGGCGGCCTACCAGGCACGCATCGTGGGCGACATCCAGCTCTCGCGCCCCATGAAGATCGTGGTGGACTGCGGCAACGGCGTGGCGGGTGCGTCGGCCCCGGCGATCTTTCGCGCGCTCGGCTGCGAGGTGGTTGAACTCTTCAGCGAGGTGGACGGCAACTTCCCCAATCACCACCCCGACCCGAGCAAGCCCGAGAACCTGCAGGACGTGATGTGCGCGCTGCGCGAGACCGACGCCGAGCTGGGCCTGGCCTTTGACGGCGACGGCGACCGCCTGGGCATCGTCACCAAGGAGGGCAACAACATCTACCCCGACCGCCAGATGATCCTGTTCTCGCAGGACGTGCTCTCGCGCGTGCCCGGTGGCGACATCGTGTTCGACGTGAAGTGTTCTCAGCGCCTGGCGCCTGCGATTGAAGCGGCCGGCGGCGTGGCCCACATCTACAAAACGGGCCACTCGCTGATCAAGGCCCGCATGAAGGAGCTGAACAGCCCGCTGGGTGGGGAGATGAGCGGCCACATCTTCTTCAAGGAACGCTGGTACGGCTTCGACGACGGCACCTACGCCGGTGCCCGCCTGCTCGAGATCGTGAGCCGCAGCCCGAACGCCAGCGACGTGCTCAACGCCTTGCCCACCAGTTTCAGCACGCCCGAGCTCAACGTGGCCTGCGCCGAGGGCGAACCTCACGCGGTGGTGGAAAAGCTGGTGGCCATGGCGAAGTTCGACGCACCGGCCAAGCTGTCCACCATCGACGGCGTGCGGGTCGACTGGCCCGATGGTTTTGGTTTGATCCGCGCCTCCAACACCACGCCGGTGCTGGTGCTGCGCTTTGAAGGCCAGACAACCGAAGCGTTGCACCGCATCGAAGCGGTGATGTTGGCCTTGCTCAAGCAGGCCAAGCCCGACGCTGTGGTCGGCGCCAGCGCGCACTGAGTCGGCTCAGCGCGGCAAGGGCGGCAAGAGGGCCTGCACGCGCTCGATGACCGCCTCGGCCTGCGCGTCCACCAGCGCGGTGGTGTCCACCGGCTGGTTGGCGCCCCACACCGCAGCCACTGCCGAGGCCACATCGGTTTCGCTGGTCACCAGCCGGGCCTGGCGCAGGCGATCGAGCCGCTCGTAGCTCTCGGCGAAGTTCCACACATTGGGCCCATGCAGCACGGCGCAGCCCAGCGCCAGGGGCTCGTGCGGGTTGTGGCCACCCACGCTGGCGAACGACCCGCCCACCAGCGCCACCGGCGCGAGCCGGTACCACAGGCCCATTTCACCGATGGTGTCGGCAATGTAGACGGCCACATCGGTGGCGATGTGGGCACCGGTGCTCCGCAGGGGCACGTCTCGCAGGCCGGCGACCGACGCGAGCGCAGCCACCTCAAGGCCTCGCGCGGGCGCACGCGGCGCGATGATCAGCAGTGCATCGGGCTGCTCCGAGCGCAGCCGCGCGTGGGCTGCGAGCGCGAGGTCTTCCTCGCCCGGGTGGCTGGACGCCAGCACCCACACCGGCCGGCCCGACAAGGCCTGCTGCCAGGTGTCCAGGTCGTCCGCATCACAAGCCAGCGGCGGCACCAGCGCCTTGATCGTTCCGCTGACGGTGATGCGCTCGCGTGGCGCGCCCAGCGCCACCAGAGCCTCGGCGGTGGCTTCGTTCTGTGCAAACAGCTCGCGAAAACCGGGCAGCAGCGCCTGGTAGAGCCAGCGGCCCCAGCGGCGTTTGGCCAGCGACTCGGGCGACAGGCGTGCGTTGACCAGGGCGCGCGGGATGGCGCGCGCGTCGGTCTCGGCGATCAACGCGGGCCACAGGTCCATCTCGCACCACAGCGCGAGCGAGGGTTGCCAATGGTCGAGAAAGCGCGACACCGCGCCGGGCGTGTCCACCGGCGCGAACTGGTGTTGGCAGCGCGCGGGCAGGCCGGTGCGGCGCAGCGCGTCGCCCGAGGTGCGCGCGGTGGTGGTGATGAGAAAACTGCAGTCGGGGCGCAGCTCGGCCAGCCGCGCGAACAGGCCGGCGAGTGCCATGGACTCGCCCACGCCCACCGCGTGGCCCCACACCAGCACGCCGTCCGGTCGATCCGCGTATTCGCTGCCCAGCTTCTGCCGCACGCTGCGCGGCGTTTCCTTGCCGCGCAGCAAACGCCGCTGCAGGCCCTTGCGCCACACCGGGGCCAGCCAGCCGGCCAGCACCAGGTAGGTCCGCAACGCCCAGGGCTGCTGCGCAGGTGTCATCGGGCTTCCAGCCAGGGCACGAGCGTGGCCATGTGCTTGGCGGTGGCGCCGCCATGTTCGGCGTAGAACGCTTCTGCGCCGGCGATGGCGCGGGCGTAGTCGGCGGGTGAGGTGAGCAGCTGCACCAGCGCCGCCGAGAGGCTGTCTATCGTCATGTGCTGCTGCAACACACCCGCGGCCAGCGCTTCCACGCCGGGGTATTCAATGCCCCAGATACTGTGGCCCACCATCACAGGCTTCCTGAGCGCCAGCGGTTCGATCACGTTGTGCGCGCCCAGGGGCACAAAGGACGCACCCACCACCACCACCTGCGAGAGCGCGAGGTAGAAATACATCTCGCCCAGCGAGTCGCCCATGAGCACGTCGATGGCGCTCATGTCGGGTGCATCGGGGGTTGGCTGCAGGGTGGCGTCGAGCATGCGGCTGCGGCGCGCCACGCGCAGGCCCGCCGCTTCGAACATCTGCACCACCGCGTCAAAGCGCTGCGGGCTGCGCGGCACGTAGACCACCAGCGGTGGCGGCAGGCCCGCTGCTTGCAGGCCTGCCTGCACCTGCCGGATCGCGTCGATGAACTGTTCGTCTTCGCCCACGATGGCGCTGGCGAAACACAGCACCGGCCGTTGTCCGGCGGAGGCCGTGGCAAGCTGCCACGGTGCGAGCAAGGCCTGCGCGGCGCCGATCTGCTGCGGTGACACCGGCAAGTCAAAACGGGTCTCGCCCGCGATCACCACGCGTTCGCAACCCACGTCGCGAAAGCGTTGCGCATGCGTTTCCGATTTGCAGAGCACCAGCTCGTAGGCCTGGAAGATGCCGGCGCGAAAGCCGCCCCATTTGCGGTCGCGCACGATGCTCTTCTTCGGGTACTGTGCATTGGCCATCGCCAGCGGCACCCCCTGGCGGCGGATGGTGGCCAGCAGCACCGGCCAGGTGTCGATCTCGGTCATCACCGCCGCGCGCGGACGCACCCGGTGGATCAAACGGCGCACCGCCCAGCCCAACTCCAGTGGCACGTAGCTCACTTGCAGGCGCTGCGCATCCATGGCCTCGGCAAACAGCGAGTGGGCAGCCGTGCGGCCGGCCGGGGTGAGGGTGGTGATGAAAACGGGGTAGCCGGCAGCCAGCAAGGCGCGCACCAGCGGCGCGGCGCCACGCATCTCACCCATGGAGGCCGAATGCACCCACACCGGGCGATTAAGGCCGGTCGGGGCGGCGCCAAACCGTTCTCCCCAGTGTTCGCGGTACAGCGGCTCGCGTTTGCCGCGTTTCCACAAAAACAGCAGGAACACCGGCAGCAGCAGGTGCCACAGCAGCTCGTACACGCCGATGAGCACGGACAGCCGCCAACTGGGCGGAAAAGGTCGGGACGCTGCGCGTGTGGAAGTGGGGGAGGCCATCGGTGGAAACGGTGCGGGTCGGGCGAGGGTGCCTGCGCGTCGCACCTGGGGCTCCGGACGAAGGCCATTCAGTATAGTTACGCCCTTGGTCAGGCCCTCACCCAGCGGCCCGCCGCCCCACACAGGAACACCTCGATGCCCCTTCCCACGCCGGCCTGGACCGCAGTCATTCCGCTGCGCGCCGGATCCAAGGGCCTGCCCTCGAAAAACATCCGCCCGCTCGCAGGCAAACCGCTGTACCGCCACGCGGTGGACCAGGCGCTGCAGGCCGGCGCATCGCGCGTGGTGATCACCACCGACATTCCCGAGGTGCTCTGGGCCGAACTGCCCACCCAGGTGACGCTGGTGGAGCGGCCGCCCGAGCTGGCGGGCGACACCGTGCCCATGGCGCCGGTGCTGCAGCACGCCCTGCACACCGCCGACTGCCACGGCACCGTGGTGCTGTTGCAGGCCACCTCGCCGCTGCGCCTGCCCAGCGACATCGAAGCCGCGCTGGCGGTGTTCGCCGGGGGTTATTTCGAACTCGTCATGTCGGTCACCAGTGCCGACCGGGGCGTGCTCAAGTGGGGCACGCTGCGGGGCAACCGTTTCCAGCCACTCTCGGACCCGGCCTACTGCTTTGCCAACCGCCAGAGCCTGCCACCGGTGGTGCGGCCCAACGGCGCGCTGTACGTGCTGAACGCCGAACGTTTTGTGGCCAGCGGCAGTTTTGTGTCCGAGCGTATCGGTGTGGTGGAAATGCCGGCCGAGCGCAGCCAGGACATCGACTCGCTCGACGACTTTGAACGCTGCGAAGCCGCGCTGGAGGCTGCGCATCGTGAATGAGATGAACACCGACTACATCGAGGCATACGCCGCGCCCACCTGGCAGTGCGTGATGGTCTGCTGGGGCACGAAGTACTCGACCGCGCTCATCAACAACCTGGCGCGCAGCATCGCCAACAAGACGGCATCGCAGCCGCGCTTCATCCTGATTTCGGACCGGGAGCGTCCCGATCTGGCAGACCGCATCGAGCTGGTGCGGTTTCCAGAGTTCTGGCTCCAGGACAAGCTCAAGACCTCGGGCTGCCAGGCCAAGCTGGTGATGTTCGAGCATGGCATCGTGCCCACCGACCTGCCTGCGATCTACGTCGATCTGGACACCATCGTCCTGGGCGACTTGAGCACCGGCCTGGACCTGATGCAGAGCCGCCAGACCGTGGCCATCCTGCAGAGCGCGATCATTCCGTTTGGCTGGATCGGACGCAGCCTGTACCGATGGACCAACCGCAGGCGCTACGCGCGTGGCAACTCGTCCTTCGTGATCTACCACCCGGCCGAGTGCCACTTCATTGCCGAACGATTCAAGGCCCTGCTGGAGAAGCACCCGCGGCTCGAATTCCGCCCCATGGCGGCCGACGAACGTTTCATCAGCTGGGTCGCGCAGGAACACATGGTGCGCATCCCCAACTCCTTTGCCGTCAAGTTCCCCGGCGAGTTCATGTTTTATTGGGGCTTCTGGCTTTACATCAAAGCCCGCCTGCCCTGGGTGAAAAGCCGGCGCAAAGGCTTGGTGGCCGTGACGCTCAACGGCTTGATGATCAAGCCCGAAAAGCTGCTGTCGCTCAAAGAGGGCGACGTGATCGTTGACGAAAAATCCCGCAAGCTGATCTGGAGCGAAAAGACGCTTGGCTTCATGCGGTCCAAAATCCAGGCGTTCTACGCCGGCTCCCTGTAATTCCCTGACGCCACCCGGCACGAGGCCCTCATGAAAATCGCCCACCGCGACATCTCCCCCAAACACCCGCCGCTGGTCGTGGCCGAAATCGGCATCAACCACGGCGGCAGCCTCGACGTGGCCAAAGGCATGGTGCTGGCGGCGCACCGTGCCGGCTGCGAGATGGTCAAGCACCAGACCCATTTCGTCGACGACGAGATGACCGACGAGGCCAAGCAGATATTCCCGCCCAACGCCGACAAATCCATCTGGGACGTGATGGAAGAGTGCGCGCTCTCCAAAGACGACGAGATTTCGCTCAAGACCTACGCCGAGTCGCTCGGCATGATCTACATCTCCACCCCGTTCTCGCGCGCCGCAGCCGACTTCCTCAACGACATCGGGGTGTCCGCGTTCAAGATCGGCTCGGGCGAGTGCAACCACGTGCCGCTGATCCGCCACATCGCCAGCTTCGGCAAGCCCGTCATCATGAGCACCGGCATGCAGACCATCGACGGCATGCGGCCGTCGGTCCAAGCGCTGGACGATTCGGGTGTGGATTACGCGCTGCTGGAGTGCACCAACCTCTACCCTTCGCCACCCGAGATCGTGAGCCTGCAAGGCATCACCGAATTGCGCAACGCCTTCCCGCGCGCCGTCATTGGTTTCTCCGA
Source organism: Hydrogenophaga sp. RAC07 (assembly GCF_001713375.1). NCBI lineage: Bacteria > Pseudomonadati > Pseudomonadota > Betaproteobacteria > Burkholderiales > Comamonadaceae > Hydrogenophaga > Hydrogenophaga sp. RAC07. Next base: position 2,735,674 of record NZ_CP016449.1, on the reverse strand, counting down.
TCACAGCATCGGCCCCGAGATGGCGCTGTCTGCCGTGGCACTGGGCGCCTGCATCCTGGAGCGCCACTTCACCGACACGCGCTACCGCAAGGGCCCGGACATTTCGTGTTCCATGGACCCGGCCGAACTCAAGTTTCTGATCGACCGCTCGCGCGAGATCCACACCGCGTTGCACAACCCCAAGGTGCGCACCGCGCCCGAAGAAGATGTGTACCGATTCGCTCGCGGCTCCATGGTGGCCGACCGTGACCTGCCCGCCGGCCATGTGGTTACGCCGAGCGACATCTGGGCACGCCGCCCGGGCTCGGGCGAGATTTCGGTGCAGCACTTCGATCGCCTGGTGGGCGCGAAGCTCACGCGTGCCGTCAAACGCAACCAGCAACTGCTGTGGAGCGATCTGGACGGTGTGAAACCGCAAGCGAATTCGTGATGACCAACCGGCGCCTGCTCTTCGTCACCGGCACCCGGGCCGACTTCGGCAAGCTGGAGCCGCTCGCGCTGGCCGCGCAACAGGCCGGGTTTGCGGTGGGCTTCTTCATCACCGGCATGCACATGATGCGGCGCTACGGCGAAACGCGGCTGGAAGTGAAGCGCTTTCCCGGTGCCGAGTTCTTCGAGTTCGTGAACCAGCGGGAAGGCGACGCGCAGGATTTCATCCTCTCCAAGACCATCCTGGGGTTCTCCGATTTCGTGCACGAGCACCGACCCGATCTGGTGGTGATCCACGGCGACCGGGTGGAAGCACTGGCCGCGTCCATCGTCTGCGCCATGAAGTACATCCCCTCGGCGCACATCGAGGGCGGCGAAGTCTCGGGCACCATCGACGAGAGCATCCGCCACTGCAACACCAAACTCTGCGCGGCGCATTTCGTGAGCTCCGAAGGTGCGAAGCAGCGCGTGTTGGCACTCGGTGAATCGCCCGAGAGCGTCTACAACATCGGCTCGCCCGAACTCGACACGCACGCGAGGCCTTCGGGCGTGACACTCGCGCAGGTGAAGGAGCGCTACGCGATTCCGTTCGACGATTACGGCATCGTGATCTTCCACCCCGTGACCTCCGAGGCCGACACCATCGGCGCACAGGCGCAGGCCCTGTTCGCGCGCCTGGAAGCCAGCGGGCGCCATTTCGTGGTGATCTCGCCCAACAACGACCCGGGTACCGAAGACATCTTTGCCGTGCTGGAGAAGTTGCCCAAAGACCGTTTCCGCCAGATCCCGTCGATGCGCTTCAACTACTTTTCCGAGCTCATGAAGAACGCCTCGGCCATGGTGGGCAACAGCAGTGCCGGTGTGCGCGAAGCGCCGTTTCTGGGTGTGCCCAGCCTGGATGTGGGCACGAGGCAAACCAATCGCGCCCAAGCTTCTTCCGTACACGTCTGTTCGGCTTTTGATGCGGGGTCTATCGACAGCTTCCTGGCCGCGTGTTGGGGGCATCGTACGTCCATGGACTTATCGTTTGGTACCGGAAACGCTGCAACCCGATTTGCAGAAATCGTCCAGCAACCGGGCTATTGGACCCGGCCTGTTCAAAAGGTGTTTACCTCATGAACGCGGGGTTGCAGTTGCCTGGTCTGATGGTGTTGCTGATCAATTTACCCCGCTCGGCCGAGCGTCGCGTCCTTATGGAGCAACGTCTACGTCAGATTGGCCTCGCTTACGAGATGTTTCCAGCGGTGGACGGTAAGCAGCATTGGGGGCAGTTACAAGCATCAGTGGACTTTCCAGCATTCGAGCGTCATGTGGGTCGCGATGTACTCCCTGGCGAGGCGGGCTGCTACCACTCTCATTTGCAAGCCTGGGAGCGCTTTCTTGCGTCCGACTGCCAGTTCTTGCTTGTGCTCGAAGATGACATGGTTTTTCACGACGATTTTGGCGATGCGCTCCGATTTGCCCTGCGTGGCAGGGCGCACTGGGATATTCTCAAATTGGCGAAGATTCGCGCGAAACAGCCTGTTTGTCAGGGGAAGCTGGGACCATACCGCTTGAATGCATATTTAGGTGCTGCGACTGGCTTTGGCGCCTATTTGTTACAGCGGGAGGTGGCGCAACGTCTGCTACCGACGTTGTTGCCAATCAAGGCACCCATCGACCGTGAAGTCGAGCAGGTTCATCGTCATGATCTTCGTCACTTCGGGCTCGAACCCTTTCCTAGCCATCCGCAGGACGAAGGTCAAAGCACCATCACAGGCGAGCACTTCGGCGAAGTTAAGCGCTATCCCCTAAGTCGTCGATGGACAAAGTATGCTGAGCAAGCTAGTAACTTTTTTAGGCGCATTCTTTATTTGTGGCGTCACGGGCGCTTGTTTGCGCGAGTGGAGTCGCTCCCTTTGGAAGAAATTTGATGATCAAATCTCGCGTTGTGCTTTGCATGAAATGGGGCACACTTTATTCAGCTGAATATGTCAATGTGCTGTATCGCGCATGCTCGGCCCATATTAAAGGCGACTTCCGTTTTGTCTGCTTGACCAATGAATCTGAGGGGATCTTACCAGGGGTGGAGGTATTTCCTATCCCCGATATCGGTCTAGAGCACCGTCATTACTACCACGGCGCATGGCCGAAGATCGCGGTTTTTCAGCAGCGACTTCATGGATTGGTCGGACGTGCGCTATTCATTGATCTGGATACTGTCATTTGGGGTGCATTAGATCCATTGTTCGACATTCCAGGTGACTTGGTGGCTATTAACAATGCACCTTGGACGGGCGAGAGCGGAGCCCGAACCATGTCCAGTGTCTTCGCATTCGACATTTGCGCACAAGGACACGTTGTCAGTGAATTGCAGGCAAACCGTGACGAACTGATTGCACGGCACGACATTGAGCAGGAATACCTGCACCATGCGATCAAGAATATTCGGTATTGGCCTCAAGAGTGGTTGGTTAGTTTTAAGTACCATCTGCGCCGTCCATTGATCGTTGACAGGTTCCTTCCGCCACTACCGCCGCCCGAGGGTGTGCGTTTGCTGGTATTTCACGGCAGACCAAGGCCGATGGACTTGGTGCGACCGCCCAAGGGCAATTGGGACCGTTTTCCACACTATGGTTCCGGTGCGGTTGGGTGGATGCGCGACTATTGGGCTCGCCATGGAGGTTTAGTCACTTGAGTCTGCGGCTCAGCAAACGGAGAGACCAACGGTAGCGGATGCTTGGTTTCAGTCCGCAGGATCGGGCGTTCATTGTTCGAATGTCCAGTGTTTTCTGGCAGGTGACCTTGCCAAAAGCGGTGATGTACCAACCCTTTAATCGATGAAATGGCGTTGTAGGAAGCTTCGATGGTTCGGTCGGTCGCATACTCGGGCTTGCTGTCATTGATTCGCAACAGGCGGTCTGTGTCATGAAATCCACCGCTTTCCATCTGTCTTCGGGTAATGCCATGTCTTCTTGCACTATTGTTATACCTACGCATAACCGCGATGATTTGTTGATCAGGGCTGTATGCTCAGCTTTGAAGTCCTGCCCACCCGATGGCGAGGTGTTGGTGGTGGATGACAAATCGATCGTTCCTGCAGGGGAGTTGCTCAGTGGGTTAAATGATCAGCGCTTAAGGGTGCTGCTCAATACGGGAATGTCAGGTGCTGCGCACTCGCGAAACTTTGGAGTTGCATCGGCTGAAGGGAGTGTCATTTTTTTTCTGGATGACGATGACGAAATGTTGGAAACCTACTGCGCCGAGGTCCTTTCCGAGATCGCATGCGCCAGTATCGAAATGCACTGGGGGTTTTCAAGCAGTATCGAGCGCCGGGGTAACTCAACGAAGACCGACACCCTTCGCGCGAGGAAGCGCTTGAAGAGGGGGTTTGTTCCTCTTTCTGCCAGACCCAAGGATCTCGTAGCGGCTATGAGTGATGGATTCTGGATTCGCAAACGACTTTTTCTTGAGTTGGGTGGGCTCGACCCAGAACAAACCATCGACGAGGACACCGACCTGTGCCTAAGACTGTTGGCAGCGTCCAAACAACCTTGGTACCAAGGGAAGCCCGGAATGATCGTTCATCGGGGGTACGTGCCAGCGCGGTCCGAGGGCGCGCAATTGACTGTTGCAACTGCCGCCTTGCGCGGTCTGGATTGTTACCGCCGGACGTACGATAAGAACGCTGGTCATTTTGGATCACGCAGCGCAACGCACTGGTACCTTGCTACGAGGTATCTGAGGAGGGCGATCAAGCACGGACAGGCTGTGCAGGCCCGAGCGTTTCTTGGCTCAATCCGACCGATCGAAGTGAGGATTGCACTACGTGCTTTCGTCGAGCTCAAACTGCTTGTGCACTCAAAGCGCGCCTCCCAAAACCGAATTTGACGCTGGCGACAGTGGCTTGAAGTTTCATGATTTCACTAAGTAAGACTTTGCCGATCCTGCTCTATGGACTACCGGCTGGAATGTTGGCACTTTCACCCTTCTCATCGCGTGCCATGAACCTGACGTGGATAGCACTGTTCAGCTCCGTAGCCATCCTCTTTGCGCTTCGTTATGGCTTTCAGCGCCGGAGGGACTTCATGGCGGCTACGACGCCTGCAGCGCAGTTGCTAGCGCTTTTTTTCTCTGCGGGGTTCCTCATCAAGCTTCTGGTCCAGTGGCATTGGGGCGTACCTGGACAGGAGATCAGTTTTGAACTGAACGCGATGGTGGCTGCGTTCGTGGCACTCGCAGTGTCGCGCCTGCGTTTGGAAGAGTTACCCCAAGCGATTGCCTGGTTGGCGTTGATGGTCTTCGCTGCCTTAGCTCTGAAGACGGCAATTGGACTTTCGCTGGATGCTCACCTTTCGTTGCCGACCAATGCAGTTAACTGGTCAGCAGGACTGGCATTGATGCTATGTATTTGCGCTGGCTTCGTGTTTTCTCATCGACCTGGTTCGGCAGGCTGGTACCTGATGATGGTCGCAGTGATCCTGCTTGTCCTAGCTGTATTCATTTCCTCCAAACGAGGCTCGTACTTTGCGATTTTCTGGGTGGTGATCCTGGGCGTCTCCAGTGTGCTTCGAATACCAAAGTCGTCTGCAGGGTGGAGGAGGTTGTACTTCCCGGTCTTTGGGGTTTTGCTGCTCCTGTCAACCATAGCTTGGTTGAATCCTGGACTCATCAAGCAGCCGGTCGAACGGCTCATGTCGGCTACGAGGGAAGCATCGAAATTTGTGGCTGCAGCTGGCGACGAGGACTTCCTGCCTAAGGGTTCTATGGATACACGCTTGTATATCTATCGTCAGGCTATCCACCAGATCGGTGACCATCCGCTGCTTGGCATTGGGTTACAGGATAAGCAAGAACTGGTTCATTCCATTGAGCAGCGGTTGCAAGTTCCTTTGTTTCATCTGCACAGTGAATCGCTAGACGCCTGGGTGGCTTACGGCCTGCCTGGACTCGTGTCGGCGTTGATGTTTCCCTTGGGTCTGATCGTCGCTGGTTGGCGGCTGCGAAACATTAATCTAGGCACAGCGCTGATGTTGACAGGCGCTGGCTTGAGCCACTTTTTCAGCGGTCTTTCCAATGTCAACACCTTTCACAACTACTACCAGACGATGTTCGCGTTGGCTGTAGTTCTACCGATTCTCATGGCTCCCCTCGCTGTCCGGCGTGGTGATATCAAGAGCGTCACTTCGCCAGCAAGGAATTGATCGGCAACAAATCCTCAGGCACCAGCTTTCCGCTGGCCTGCTTCAGCCGCAAGCCGCCGAGCAGCACGTTGTAGCGCGCCTGGGCCAGGTCGCGTTTGGTCTGGAACAGCTGGCTTTGGGCGTTGAGCACGTCGATGTTGATGCGCACGCCCACCTGGTAACCCAGGCGGTTGGCGTCCAGGGCGCTCTGGCTGGAGGCTTCTGCCGCTTCCAGCGCCTTCACCTGACCCTGACCCGAGAGCACGCCCAGGAACGCGCTGCGCGTGGCCAGGTCGACGCCGCGTCGGGCGGCTTCCAGGTCGGTTCGGGCCTTGTCCTCAAGCGCCATGGTTTCATTCACCCGGTTCTGGATCGCGTAGCCAGCGAACAGCGGCATGTTGAACTGAACGCCCACGCTGGCGTTGTTGCTGCGCACGGTGTTCTGGGCGAGGGTGGTGGTGGACGGCGCACGGGCCACCTGGTATTGCGCCACCAGATCGACCGTGGGCTTGTGGCCGGCTTCGGCCTTGCGGGTCTCCAGTTGCGCGATCTCGAGTCCACGTGTGGCTTGCAGGATGGTGGGGTGCGTCTCGTCATTCAAGGCCACCCAGGCTTGCGGATCGGCCGGCAGCAGCGGGGGCAGCACCACCGGCGCCACCAAGGGCCTGGGTGACACGCTGGCGCGCCCCACCAGCTGGTTCAGCGTGAGCTGCTTGACCCGCAGGTCGTTCTCGGCGGCGATCTCCTGGGCCACGACCAAGTCAAACCCGGCCTGCGCTTCGCGCGAATCGGTCACGGTGGTGGTGCCGACCTCGAAGTTGCGTTTGGCGGCGGCGAGCTGTTCGCCCACCGCGGTTTTCTGCGCGCGCACGAAGGCCAGGGTGTCCGTGGCTGCGAGCACGTCGAAGTAGGCCTGGGTGGTGCGCACGATGAGGTCCTGCTCGGCCAGGGCGAGCGTGGCCTTGGCCACGTCCACCGAGAGCAGGGCCTGTTCATTGACGAGTTTGTTGACCGGCCGGTAGAGCGGCTGGCTGGCGGAGAGCGTGGCGCTCTGGCTGTCGCTGCTGGTGTCGGGGCCGCCGTTGATCTCGCGTCGCGCCCAGCTGGCGGCCGCGCCCAGACCCACTTCGGGCAACAGACCCGCCTTGGCCTGGTCGGCGCGGAAGAGGTTGGCCTCGTATTGCGAGCGGGCCGAGAGGAAGGTCGCGTCAAAGCCGCGCGCGGCTTCAAACAGCTCCACCAGGTTTTGCGCATGAGCACCCGAGGCCGCTCCCAGGGCCAGGCAGGCAGCCAAGGCCAGTCGGCTCATGGAAAAAGGGCGGCTCCCCTGGGAGGCGGCAGCGTGCGGGACTGTCATGGAGTTCCTTTGAGACGAATGGCGGGCGAATGACGAGAGGTGGCGCGCTCGGTCAATAGACCGGAACAGCGGGGTCGCGTTCCTGCGACCAGGCGTGGATGCCACCGTGGATGTTCACCACCTGCGTGAACCCCTGGTTGATCAGGAAGTTCGCCACCTGTGCGCTGCGCATGCCGTGGTGGCACAGGCAGGCAATGGGCTGGTCGCGGTCGAGCTCGGCCAGGCGCTCGGGCACGCTGCGCATGGGGATGTGGCGCAGCTCGAAACCCTCCGCCTTGACGGAGGCGGTCTGCAGTTCCCAGGGTTCGCGCACGTCGAGCACGACCGGCAGGCCGTCGGCGGGGACCTCGGTGGCCACCTGGGTGAGCCACGCATCCAGCTGGCCCGGTTGAATCGCTTTCATGGATGTCCTTGAAGAAAGGCTTCAGAAGCGAAAGCTCGAAGGTTCGGGGAAGTTCAGCAGGCGCGGCGCCACGGTGTCCCAGGGCTGGGCGGTCTGGAACGAGGCGTCGGCGATGCGGGTGACGATGGTGGCGCGCATCATGGGCTCATGGCCGACGATGGCCGCCAGCCGGCCACCGGGCGCCAGCAGTGCCAGCAAGGCGGGCGGGATCTCGGCCACCGAGCCACTGAGCACGATGGCGTCGAACGGGCCGTTCACGCTGCAGGCCGCAAAGTCCTGCGCGGCGGCATCCGCGTGTTTGACTTCCACATTGGCAATGCCGGCGTTGCGCAGGTTCTCGCGCGCGGAGCTGGCCAGCGCGGGATCGATTTCCACCGACACCACGCTGTGCGCCAGACTGGCCAGCAGGGCGGCCATGTGGCCGCTGCCGCTGCCGATCTCCAGCACCTTGTCGGTGGGCTTGAGGTCCAGGTCCTGCAGCAGACGCGCTTCGACCTTGGGCGCCAGCATGCACTGGCCCTCCACGGCGGGGTGGCTCAGGGGCAGTTCCATGTCGGCAAAGGCCAGGGCGCGGTGCGCGGCGGGCACGAAGGCTTCCCGGTGGATGCGCGAGAGCAGTTCCAGCACCTGGGGCGAGAGCACCTCCCAGGGTCGGATCTGCTGTTCGATCATGTTGAAGCGGGCCTGGTCAAAGCCGGTGTGGATCGTCGGGGCTGTGGTGGTCGTCATGGAGAGGGTTCCTGGGGCGTCTGGAAGTGGGAATGAATGGCTGGATTTTACGGAGCCGACACCAGAGGTTCGGCCAATTTGGGGCCCATGCCGAGCTTGCGCCGGAACCACTGGGCGAGATCGTCCATGTAGCAGTACACCACCGGCACCACCACCAGGGTGAGCAGCGACGACGTGATCACCCCGCCGATGACCGCCTGGCCCATGGGCGCGCGCTGTTCCGAGCCTTCGGTGAGTGCAAACGCCAGCGGCACCATGCCGAACACCATGGCCAGCGTGGTCATGAGGATGGGGCGCAGCCGCACGCGCGCGGCCAGCAGCAGGGCCGATTCGCGGTCCATCGGCGCTTCGCCCACCAAGCCGTTGCGCGCGCGGATCGCAAAATCCACCAGCAAGATCGCGTTCTTCGTGACCAGGCCCATCAGCAGCACGATGCCGATGACCGAGAACATGCTCATGGTGGAGCCGAACATGAGCAGGGCCAGCGCCACGCCGATCAAGGTGAGCGGCAGCGCGGTCATGAGCGCCAGGGGTTGCAGGAAACTCTGGAACTGGCTGGCCAGGATCATGTAGATGAAGATGATGGCCAGGGCGAGCGCCGAGATCGCGTAGCCGAAGGACTCCTGCATGTTCTTGGTGGAGCCACCAAATTCGTAGCGGTAGCCGGGCGGGAACGGCGTGCTGTCGAGCACCTGTTTGATCTCGGCCGACACCTCGCCGGGCGAACGGCCGAACACGTTGGCGTTGATCGAGACTTCGCGGTTGAGGTTGCGCCGGTTGATCTGGTTGGGGCCGGTGGAAGCCACCACCTCGGCCACCTGGCCCAGACGCACCACACGGGCGCTGCCGTCGGCGGCGGTGCCGACCATGAAGGGCAGTTGTTCGAGATCGCTGGCGCGCTCGCGCCCGCCGGGAGCCAGCTGCACGTTCACGTCGTAGCTCTCGCCGTTCTGCGCGCGCCAGTTGCCCACTGTGGTGCCGGCGACCAGCGTGCGCAACGCTCCGCCCACGGCGGCCACGTTCATGCCCGCGTCCGAGGCCAGCTCGCGCCGCATCTTGACGTCCACCGTGGGCTTGTTGGGCTTCACGCTGGCGTCCAGGTCGACCAGCCCGACGATGGGGCGGATGCGCTCCATCACCGTGGCGCTCAGGCGCTCCAGCTCGGCCAGGTCGTCGCCCTGCAGCGAAAACTCCACCTGCTTGTTGCCACCCACGGCATCGAGCAAGCCCACGTGGGTCACGGTGATGCCGGGCACGCTGCGCAGCCGCTCGCGCAGCTGGGCCGACATCGCGTCCGCGCTGAGCGTGCGGTCCTTGCGGTCGACCAGTCGCACATAGACGCTGGCGTACATGGTGCCCTGGGCGTTGCCGGTGTTGAGCGTGGACAGCGTGTACTTCACCTCCGGAAACTGGCGCAGGATGCCTTCGACCTCACGTGTCTTGGCCTCGGTGGCCTGCAAAGACGAGCCCACTGGCGTGTGAAAACTCAGCGAGGTTTCCGAAAAGTCGGCCTTGGGCACGAACTCGGTGCCCAGCAGCGGCAGCACGAACAGGCTGCCGATGAAGGTGGCCAACGCCACACCGAGCGTGGCCAGCTTGTGTTTGAGCGACCAGCGCAGCGTGGTCTGGTAGGTGTCGGCCAGGTCGTCCTGAAAGCGGTCGAACCAGCCGGTCACGCGGCCAATGGTCTTGTCGTAGAAGCCGCGTGGTGCGTCGGACCTGCCGTGCTTCTCAATCTCGGGGTCGTGCCACACCGACGAGAGCATCGGGTCGAGCGTGAAACTCACGAACATGGAGATGAGCACGGCGGCCACCATGGTGATGCCGAACTCGTGGAAGAACTTGCCGATGATGCCGCCCATGAAACCGATGGGCAGGAACACCGCCACGATGGACAGCGTGGTGGCCAGCACCGCGAGGCCAATCTCCTGCGTGCCTTCCATGGCCGCGTTGTAGGGCGTCTTGCCCATCTGCACGTGGCGCACGATGTTCTCGCGCACCACGATGGCGTCGTCGATCAGCAGACCCACCGACAGCGTGAGCGCCATCAGCGTGATCATGTTGATGGTGAACCCGAACAGGTTCATGAAGAAGAAGGTGCCGATCAGCGCAATGGGCAGCGTGAGGCCGGTGATGACGGTGGAGCGCCAGGAGTTCAGGAACAGGAAGACGATCAGCACCGTGAGCAGCGCGCCTTCGATCAGTGTGCGGCGCACGTTGTCCACCGACACGCGGATGGGCCGCGAACCGTCGGCGATCTGCTCCAGGCGGATGCCCGGCGGCAGCTCGGCCCGCAGCGTTTCCACCGCGGCCTTCAGACCATCGGTCACGGCGATGGTGTTTTCGTCCTGCGACTTCTGCACCTGCAGCAGCAGCGTGCGCTGGCCGTTGTAGAGCGCCAGGCTCTGCACTTCCTCGGTGCCGTCGTTGACCGTGGCCACCTGGGAGAGGCGCACCGCCTGGCCGGCGCGGCGCGCGACGATGATGTCGCCGAAATCCTGCGGGTTCTGCAGGCGCGAGAGCACCTGCACCACACGCTCGCTCTCGCCGGTTTTCAGCGTACCCACCGGCAGGTCCTGGTTCTCGTTGCGCACGGCGCTGGTGACCTGCTCGGTGGTCACGCCGAGTGCTTCCATGGCCGAGGGGTCGAGCTCGATGTTGATGGCGCGCTTTGTGCCGCCCACCAGCGTGACCGAGCCCACACCGCGCACGTTCTCCAGCCGCTTCTTGAAGGTCTGTTCGGCCCAGGTGGTGAGTTCCACCGCGCTGGGTGTCTTGCCGTTCACGGCTTCCGGGATCACGGCCACCGACCAGATGGAGCGCGCCGCCGGGTCGAAGCGCAACACGCGCGGCTCCTCCACCTCGTCGCGCAGCAGCGGGCGCAGGATGCCGATCTTTTCCCGCACGTCTTCGGCCGCCTTGCGCCCGTCGATCGTGAGCTGGAACTCGATGATGACAATCGATGAGCCTTCGTAGCTGCGCGAGGTCAACGTGTTCACCCCCGCCACCGCGTTCACGGCTTCCTCGACCTTCTTGGTGACCTCGGACTCGACGATTTCGGGTGAGGCGCCGGGGTAGGCGGTGGTCACCACCACAACCGGAAAATCGATGTTGGGGAACTGGTCGACCTGCAGGCGCTGGAACGAAAAAATGCCCAGCACCACGAAGGCGACCATCACCATGGTGGCGAACACCGGGTTGCGCAGGGAGACCTGGGTGAACCACATGGTGGACGGCTCAGTTGGTGGCGGTGGCGGGTGCGCTCAGGCGCATGGCGGTGCCCTCGCGGATCAACCCGGCCTGCGCGCGCAGCAGTTGGGTGCCGGCTGGCAGACCTTCCACCGCGCGCATCGGCTCGGATCCCTGCAAACCGGTGGTGCCCGGCTGCAGCGGCACATGGACCACCGCGCCCTCGCGCACCACCTGCACATAAGGCTGGGGCTTGTCGTTGCGAACGGTCGAGGCGGGCACGGCCAGCGCGGTGACCGAACCCGTCACGATGTGACCCTGTGCAAACAGGCCCTGGCGCATGCCGGGCAGTGCGGGCACGCGCAGGTACACCAGCACGCTGCGGCTCGCGGCCTGCACGCTGGGGTTGATGCGTGCCACGGTGGCCTGCACCGGTTCGGGCTGTCCTTCGACCGTGAGGCGCGCGGTCTGCCCGACCTGCACCGCCACCGCGTCGGCCGGCGCAATGGCCGCTTCCATCTCGAAGCCCGAGAGGTCCACCACATCGAGCACGCGGGTGTCGATGCCCACCCGTTCGCCGTTCTGCACCAGCCGGGCTGAGACCTGACCGGTGAGCGGGGAACGCAGCGTGGTGTCGGCCAGCGACTTGCGCGCGATGTCCAGTGCGGCGAGCGCCGCCTGGTGCGTGGCTTCGGCGCTGGCGAGGTTGGCGCTGGCGTTGTCGAGGGCGGTGTTGGAGATGAAGCCCTGGCGCACCAAGGCCTGGTTGTTGTCGAAGGTTCGCCGTGCAATCGCCACCTGCGCCTGCGCCGACTCGGCCTGGCGCATGGACTGGCGCACGCGGGCCTGCGCTTCGGTGCTGTCGATGCGCGCCACCACCTCGCCCGCTTTCACGCTGTCGCCTTCGCGCTTGGTCAGGCCCTGGATCTCGCCGGCGGTTTTGGCCTTGATGGCGGCGGTCTGCAAGGCATCGACCGAGCCCGACAGGGCAATGGTCTGGGTGAGCTCGATGCTTTGCACCGTCACCACGTCGGTGGGTGAGAGCGTGTAGGTGGGCGCCTTCTGCAGCGATTCGGCCGCCGCCATGGCCGCTTCGTTCGTGGCCTTGCGTTTGCCCAGCGCGCGCGTGACTCCCAGGGCAATGCCGAGCACCAGCGCAATGAGCAGCAGCCACTTGATCCAGAAAGACAGCGGGCGGCGGGGGTTCATGGCGGGTGGCTTGAAAAAGTCAGACGGTGGGTCGGCCGGGCGCGGCCAGCATGCCGGTGAGCAGCAGGTCGACCTGGGCATCGATGAAACCGACGGGGTCGATCTGCGCCGTGGCCGGGCAGCACGGCGCCATGGAGTGTTTCCACATCAGGAGGAAGATCATCGGCGCGATCAGGCTGTAGACCGCGTATTCCATGGGCAGCGGTCGGAAATCGCCGCGGTCCACACCGCGCTGGAGGATGCGGCGGATCAGGTCGTGACCGGGTTCGATCACTTCCTGTTGGTAGAAGGCCGCGATCTCGGGAAACATGCCGGCCTCGCTCATCACCAGCTTGGTGATGCCCGAGGCGGGGGTCATGCCGATGCGTTCCCACCACGAATGCATGCAGTAGCGCACCAGCTCGGCACTGTCGCCGCTGAAGCGCTCGAACTCTTCGTTCCACTCGGTGAAGCGGCCGGCGATGTTCTCGCGCACGACCGCCTTGAACAGCTCTTCCTTGCTCGGGAAATACAGGAAGAGCGTGCCCTTGGACACACCGGCCATGGCCGCCACTTCCTCGACCCGGGTGGCGGCAAAGCCTTTTTCAACGAACAGCGTGAGTGCCGCGTCCAGCAGCTCGCCCGGGCGCGCTTCCTTGCGGCGCGAACGGCGCTGCGGAAAGTCGGGCTCAACGGGGGAGCTGGTGTCTGGTGACAAGGACATGAGGGTATTTTAATGACCGACGGGTTATTAAATATACCCCACACCCCTCCCTCCCCCGTGTCCCCGCGGTAAAGCCCCGGCCCAGGGGGGGCGGGGCCCCGACGCTTCAGGAAAACGCCTGGATGCCGGTGATCGCACGGCCCAGGATGAGCGCGTGGATGTCGTGTGTGCCTTCGTAGGTGTTGACCACTTCCAGGTTCACCAGGTGGCGCGCCACACCGAACTCGTCGCTGATGCCGTTGCCGCCCATCATGTCGCGCGCCAGGCGTGCAATGTCGAGCGCCTTGCCGCAGCTGTTGCGCTTGAGGATGCTGGTGATCTCCACCGCGGCCGTGCCTTCGTCCTTCATGCGGCCCAGGCGCAGGCAGCCCTGCAGGCCCAGGCTGATCTCGGTCAGCATGTCGGCCAGTTTTTTCTGGATCAGCTGGTTGGCGGCCAGCGGGCGGCCGAACTGCTGGCGGTCCATCACGTACTGGCGGGCGCGGAAGAAGCAGTCTTCGGCGGCACCGAGCGCGCCCCAGGCGATGCCGTAGCGCGCGCTGTTCAGGCAGGTGAACGGGCCTTTCAGGCCACGCACCTCGGGGAAGGCGTTCTCTTCGGGGCAGAAGACCTCGTCCATGACGATCTCGCCGGTGATGGAGGCGCGCAGGCCCACTTTGCTGTGGATGGCCGGGGCGCTCAGGCCCTTCATGCCCTTGTCCAGGATGAAGCCGCGGATGGAGCCTTCGTCGTCCTTGGCCCAGACCACGAACACGTCGGCGATCGGCGAGTTGGTGATCCACATCTTGGCGCCCGAAATGCTGTAGCCACCGGGCACCTTCTTGGCGCGCGTGACCATGCTGCCGGGGTCGGAGCCGTGGTTGGGTTCGGTCAGGCCGAAGCAGCCGATCCAGTGGCCGCTGGCCAGCTTGGGCAGGTACTTCTGTTTCTGTTCTTCGCTGCCGAATTCGTTGATCGGCACCATCACCAGCGAGCTCTGCACGCTCATCATGGAGCGGTAGCCCGAGTCCACACGTTCGACCTCACGCGCCACCAGGCCGTAACACACATAGTTCAGGCCGGCACCGCCGTAGGCCTCGGGGATTGTCGCGCCCAGCAGGCCGAGTTCACCCATTTCGCGAAAGATCGCCGGGTCGGTCTTCTCGTGGCGGAAGGCCTCGGTCACGCGCGGCAGCAAGCGTTCCTGGCAGTAGGCAAAGGCCGCTTCGCGCACCTGGCGCTCGTCGTCGGTGAGCTGCTGGTCCAGGTGGAAGGGGTCTTCCCAGCTGAAGCTGGCTTTGGCTTTGGTGGGGGAAAGCATGGTCGGTGTCTCCGTGTAGTGGGGTGGCAATGCGTGCATTGTCCGCCCGGCATGAATACCTGTCTAATATCGAATAGGTATCCGTCCATACAGGAAAGCTATTCATGGAATTCCGCCACCTGCGCTACTTTCTGGTGCTGGCCGAAGAGCTGCACTTCGGCCGCGCCGCGCAGCGGCTGTCCATCACCCAGCCGCCGCTGTCGCTCAACATCCAGCAGCTCGAAGCCTCGGTGGGCGCCCAGCTCTTCACACGCAACAGCCGGGGTGTGCAGCTCACCGCTGCGGGGCAGGCGTTTGTGCCCGCAGCGCGCTCGTTGCTGGACCAGGCTGGCCTGGCCGCGCGCGAAGCGCGCGAGGTGTCGCAGGGCATGCTGGGCAGCCTGCAGATCGGTTTTGCCGGTACCGTGCTCTACCGCGGGCTGCCGCAGATCCTGCAGGGCTTTGCGGTGGACCACCCCAAGCTGCGCCTGGTGCTGCGCGAACTGAGTTCGAGCGACCAGCTCATCGACCTGATGCACGAGCGGCTGGACATCGGCTTTGTGCACACCACGCGCGTGCCGGCGGGCTTCTCGCAGATCCTGGTGTCCCGCCAGCCGTTCGTGGCCTGCCTGCCCGCCAACCATGCGCTTGCGAAACGCAAGCGGCTGTCATTGGCCCGGCTGCAGGGCGAGCCGTTTGCGGTGGTCTCGCGCGCCGTCTCGCCCGACTACCACGAGCGCATCCTCGGCCTGTGTGCAGACGCCGGGTTTTCGCCCGAGATCCGGTTCGAGTTGCGCCACTGGCTCAGTGTGGTGTCCATCGTGTCGCAAGGGCTGGGCTGTGCGCTGGTGCCGGCGGCCCTGCAGCAGGCCGGGCTGCCCGGCGCGGTGTTTGTGCCGCTGGATGTGGACACACCACCGTACGAGACCCACTGCCTGTGGAAGACCGACAGAGACCAGGCCGCGCTGGGGGCATTCCTGGGCGCGGTGCGTGGCTTTGCCCAGCCACTACAGTGAGGCATTGAAAGAATCCTGCGTCGCATGCGACCAACGCAGGTCAACACACTGGAGAAGACAATGAGCGACAGACAAGTACTGGTTTTGGGCGGCGGTTGCTTCTGGTGCACCGAGTCGGTGTACGTGGGGGTCAAGGGCGTGACCGACGTGGAGTCGGGCTACAGCAACGGCCACGTGAAGCAACCCAGTTACGAGGCGGTGTGCACCGGCACGACGGGGCACAACGAAGTGGTGCGTCTGGAATACGACCCGGCGCAGATCAGCACGCGCGAGATCCTGGAAATCTTCTTCGTGATCCACGACCCGACCACGCTGAACCGCCAGGGCAACGACGTGGGCACGCAGTACCGCAGCGGCATCTACTACACCACGCCGGAGCAGCAGCAGGTGGCGCAGGACCTGATCGACGAGCTCACCCGCGACAAGGCCTTCGGCAAACCCATCGTGACCGAGGTGGTGCCGCTGGACAACTACTCGGCCGCCGAGGCCTACCACCAGGACTTCTTCGAGCGCAACCCCAACCAGGGCTATTGCATGATGGTGGCGGCGCCCAAGGTGGCGAAATTTCGCAAGACGTTTGCGCGCCTGGCCAAGTAGGCCGGTTCAGACACAGAAAAAGGACGCCGCGGCGTCCTTTTTCGTTGTGGGCCATTAGGCGTTAGTTGCGGGGCGCGGCCGTCGCGGCCGCCAGCGCCGTCATGTTGAGCACGCGCCGCACCGTGGCCGCCGGCGTGAGGATGTGCACCGTGCGCGCGGCGCCCATGAGGATGGGCCCCACCGTCACACCGCCGCTGGCGGTGGTTTTCATCACGTTGTAGAGGATGTTGGCCGCGTCCAGGTTGGGGCAGATCAGCAGGTTGGCCGAGCCCGTGAGCGTGGTGTCGGTGAGGTAGGCGGCACGGATCTCGGGCTGCAGCGCGGCGTCTCCGTGCAACTCGCCGTCGCACTCGATCTCGGGATGCGCGGCCACGAACAGGTCGCGGGCGTTGGCCATCTTGCGTGCGGAGGCGCGTTTGCTCGACCCATAGCTGGAGTGCGAGAGGAACGCCACCTTGGGCGGCAAGCCGAAGCGCTGCACCTCCTGCGCCGCCATCCACGCAATCTCGGCCAGCTCTTCAGCGCTCGGCATCTCGTTCACATAGGTGTCGGCGATGAAGATCGGGCCGCGGTCGGTCATGAGCGCGTTGACCGAGGCGTACAGGCCCGCGCCCTCGCGGCGACCGAGCACGTGGTCGATGCGCTCCAGGTGCGTCATGTAGCCGCCCACCAGGCCGCAGATGAGCGCGTCCGCGTCGCCCAGCGAGACCATGAGCGAACCGATGATGGTGTTGGAGCGCCGCACCGCCGCCTTGGCCACCTCGGGCGTGGCGCCCTCGCGGCCCATGAGCTGGTGGTAGTGCTCCCAGTACTGGCGAAAGCGCGGGTCGTCCTCAGGGTTCACGTTCAACACGTCCTGCCCGAGCTTCATGCGCAGGCCGGCCTTGGCGATGCGCGCCTCGATCACGGCCGGACGGCCAATGAGGATGGGCACGGCGATCTGGTCGTCGATGGCCATCTGCGCGGCGCGCAGCGCGCGTTCGTCTTCACCGTCCGCGTAAGCCACGCGCTGCTTGTTCGGCAGGGCCTTGGCCGCGTTGAAGATCGGCTGCATCAGGATGCCGGTCTGGTAGACGAAGCGGCCGAGCTGCTGGCGGTAGGCCTCCATGTCCTGGATCGGCCGTGTGGCCACGCCGGAGTCGGCCGCGGCCTGGGCCACGGCCGGCGCTATGCGCAGGATCAGGCGCGAGTCGAACGGCTTGGGAATGATGTAGTCGGGACCGAAGCTGAGCTCCTGCCCGGCGTAGGCATTGGCCACTTCTTCGCTGGTTTCGCTCTTCACCAGGTCGGCGATCTGGCGCACGCAGGCCAGTTTCATTTCTTCGGTGATCCTGGTGGCGCCGCAGTCGAGCGCGCCCCGGAAGATGTAGGGAAAACACAGGACGTTGTTGACCTGGTTCGGGTAGTCGCTGCGGCCGGTGGCGATGATGCAGTCGGGCCGCACGGCCTTGGCCAGTTCGGGCCGGATCTCCGGCTCGGGGTTGGCCAGCGCGAGGATGATGGGCTTGGGTCCCATGGTCTTGACCATCTCGGCGGTGAGCACGCCGGGCGCGGAGCAGCCCAGGAACACGTCGGCGCCATTGACCGCGTCGGCCAGGGTGCGCAGCGGCGTCTGCTGCGCGTAGCGAGCCTTCGATTCGTCATAGCCGCCGGGGCGGCCTTCATAGATGACACCCTTGGAGTCGCAGACAAAGATGTTCGCGCGCGACACACCCAGGCCCACCATCACGTCCAGGCAGGCGATGGCGGCCGCGCCCGCGCCACTCACCACCAGCTTCACCGCGCCGATGTCCTTGCCCACCAGCTCCAGGCCGTTGAGCAGGGCGGCGGCCGAGATGATGGCGGTGCCGTGCTGGTCGTCGTGGAACACCGGGATGCCCATGCGCTCGCGCAGCTTCTTCTCGATGTAGAAGCACTCGGGCGCCTTGATGTCTTCGAGGTTGATGCCGCCCAGTGTGGGCTCCAGCGCGGCAATGATCTCGACCAGCTTGTCCGGGTCCTTTTCATCCAGTTCGATATCGAACACGTCGATGCCCGCGAACTTCTTGAACAGGCAGCCCTTGCCCTCCATCACCGGTTTGGCGGCCAGCGGGCCGATGTCGCCCAGGCCGAGCACGGCCGTGCCGTTGGTGATCACACCGACCAGGTTGCCGCGGCTGGTGTATTCGGCCGCCAGCGTGGGGTCGGCTTCGATGGCAAGGCACGGGTAGGCCACGCCGGGCGAGTAGGCCAGCGAGAGGTCACGCTGGTTGGACAGGGGCTTGGTGGGGGTGACGGCAATCTTGCCGCGCGAGGGCGTGCGGTGGTACTCAAACGCGGCGTCGCGCAGGGCTTCTTCGGCGGGGGTCATGTGTGTCTCCTGTGACCGTTGTTGTGCGTTTCATTGTGCCCCTCGTCGGGGGCTTCGCAAGAGGGATATCAGGTGGGTTGCAGCAGATCGAAGAGGGTTCGCGCGATCACCTGGGTGGCGCGCCGCAGGTCTTCCAGCACCAGGTTTTCGTCAGCACGTTTGGCGTTCGATTCGCGCACCGTGCGCGGGCCCGCACCGTAGATCACACCCGGAATGCCGTGCTCGCCGTAGATGCGCACGTCGGTGTAGAGCGGCGTGCCCACGGCGGGAATGGCTTCGCCGAAGATGGCCTGGCCGTGCTTCTGGATCGCATCGATCAGAGGTTTGTTGCCTGGCAGGGGCTTGAGTGCGCGCGCCAGCAACATGCGGTTCACCTTCACACGGATCGCGCGGCCGCCGCGCGGCGGGTTGAAGCTGGCCGCGGCCTGCTCGATGGTGCGGCGCAGGGACGCTTCCACCTCCGCCGGATCTTCCTCGGGGATCATGCGGCGGTCGACTTTGAACACCACCTTGCCGGGGATCACGTTGGTGTTGGTGCCGCCGCTGATCTGGCCCACATTGAGGTAAGGGTGGGTGATGCCTTCAACGTTCGACGTGACCTTCAGGTAGTCGGTGTTGAGTGCGTAGAGCGCATTCAGGATGTGCGTGGCGCCCTGCAGCGCGTCGGTACCGCTGTCGGGAATGGCGGCGTGCGCCATGTCGCCGTGCACGGCCACTTCGAGTTGCAGGCAGCCGTTGTGCGCGACCACCACCTGGTAGCTGAAACCGGCGGCGATCATCAGGTCGGGCTTTGTCAGGCCCTTCTTCAGCAGCCAGTCGGGGCCGACTTCACCACCGAACTCCTCGTCGTAGGTCACGTGCAGTTCCACGCCGCCGGCAAGCTTGGCGTTCAAGGATTCGAGGGCACGTATGGCGAAGGTGAAACTGGCGATGTCGCACTTGCTCACCGCCGTGGCGCGGCCGTAGATCCTGCCGTCCACGATCTCGCCGCCGTAGGGGTCGTGCGTCCAGCCTTCGCCCGGTGGCACCACGTCGCCGTGGGCGTTGAGCGCAATCGTTTTGCCCGGGCCGTAGGGGCGGCGCACGATCAGGTTGGTGATGCTCTGCAGGCCGGCGGCTTGCACTTCAGCTGCCGGCACAGCGTGTTTCTCGGCGGCGAGGCCCATGGCCTCCAGCAGCTCGGCCGTGCGTTCGGCGTGCGGTGCGTTGTTGCCGGGGGGCGTGTCGGTGGGCACACGCACGAGCTCCTGCAGAAAGCGCACTTCCTCGTCGAAGTGGGCGTCGATCCAGGCGTCGAGTTGTTGTTCTGTGGTCATGGGGCTCAGGTGTTGTGTTCGGAAGCGAGTTGGTCGAGCAGGTGCGAGAAGGCGTTGACGCACAACTCGATGTCGTCGCTGGTGGAGGATTCCAGCGGGTTGTGGCTGATGCCGCTGTTGAGGCCACGCACAAACAGCATGGCCTGGGGCATCACCTCGTGCAGCTTCATCGCATCGTGGCCGGCGCCGCTGGGCATGCGGTGCAGCGGCACGCCCAGGGCGGTCATGGCATTTTCCCAGCGGGTTTGCCAGGCGGGCGCGCTGGGCGCGGCGGCGGCGCGCATGGTCTCCTCCAGCGTGAGGCCGATGCCGCGTCGTTCGCAGATCGCGCGCAGCTGCGCGAGGATGTCGCGCTCGAGTGCATTGCGCTGGGCGTCGCTCGGCGCACGCAGATCCAGCGAAAAGCGGCAGCGCCCCGGCACCACGTTGATGGAGCCGCCGGGCACCTGCAGCATGCCGATGGTGGCGACCGAGTCGCCGTCGGCCTGTGCACGCTGTTCCATGAAGAGCGCAAGCTCGGCCACCGCGCTGGCGGCGTCGCGCCGACGGTTCATGGGCGTGGTGCCGGCGTGGCTGGCCATGCCGATGGCTTCGCACTGGTAGCGCACGCTGGCGTTGATGGAGGTGACGACGCCCAGCGGCAGGTCCATCTCGTTGAGCACCGGGCCTTGTTCGATGTGCACCTCGACGAAGCCGAGGTACTTCGACGGATCTCGTTGGAGTGCGCCGATGGCCTCCAGCGTGGCCGGGAGGCCGGCGTGCTGCATGGCCGCACGCATGGTCACGCCGTCGGCGTCCTGCTGGTCGAGCCAGGCCGGGTTGAAGTGGCCGGTGAGGGCGCCCGAACCCAGGAAGGTGGCCTTGTAGCGCTGGCCTTCCTCTTCGGCAAAGCCCACCACCTCGATGGCGAACGGCAGGCGTTTGCCCGCCGCGTGGAGTTGTTTCACACAGGCCATGGGCACGAAGATGCCCAGACGCCCGTCGTACTTGCCGCCGTTGCGCACGGTATCGAAGTGGCTGCCGGTGAGCAGTGTCTTGGTTCCCTCTCCCGCCTGCGGGAGAGGGCCGGCCTTGTAGACACCCACCACATTTCCGACAGCGTCTATCGACACCTCATCAAACCCGCATGCCTTCATGCGTTCGACCAGATCCGCAGCACACGCCCGGTGCGCATCGGTCAGGTAGGTGACGGTGAGCTGGCCCTGTTCGGCAAACCCGGGATCGCTGTGGCGCGCCAGGTCCTCGTGCCAGTCCCACACCTCGTTGCCGACCGCGGGTGTGAAGCCGAACTTGTCGTTGAGGCGGATCTCGGCGATGCGGTGGATGTTGCGCAGGCACTCGGCGCGCTCGAAGTCCACCGGGTGGCTCAGGCGGCGCTCCACGGTGGCGATGATCTCGCGCTTGGACAGGCCCGTGCCGCGCGGTCCGCGCACCGCGAGGATGAAGGGAAAGCCGAACTTCGCGATGTACTGCGCGTTGAGCTGCTGGATGTGCGCGAGCTCCTCGGGCGTGCAGTTCGTGAGGCCAGCCTTCTGCTGTTCGTTGGTGGACTCGGCGGTGAGCGAACGGCTTTCCATGGCCTTGCCCGCGAGTTCTGGGTGGGCGCGGATCAGCGCGAGCTGCGCGTCCAGGCCGGCGTCGGCCAGCACCGCCACCATGGCGTGTTTGAGCGCGGCGAGCGATGCAAAGGGCCGTTTGGCGAGTGCCTGCTCGGCGATCCACGGCGAGTGTTCGTACAGGCCATCGAGCAGGTGAAGCGCTTCGGCGGGCGTGGCGCTGTTGAGTTGTTGCAGGGTGGTGGTCATGGCTCAGGTCGGGACCGGGTGGTGTTGGCGCCAGTGGCGGGCGATGTCGATGCGCCGCGCCACCCACACGTGGTCGTGTTGCGCGATGTGGTCCAGAAAACGCTGCAGCGCTGTGATGCGACCGGGCCGGCCGAGCAGGCGGCAGTGCATGCCGATGCTCATCATCTTGGGACGATCCAAACCGCCCGGGTCGCCTTCGGCATAGAGCGCGTCGAAGCTGTCCTTGAGGTACTGGAAAAACGGGTCGGCGTGCGAGTAGCCCTGCGGCAGTGCAAAGCGCATGTCGTTGCAGTCCAGCGTGTAGGGCACGATGAGCTGGTGGGTGTTGCTGCCGTCGGTCTTTTGCACCTTCATCCAGAACGGCAGGTCATCGCCGTAGTAATCGCTGTCGTACTCGAAGCCGCCGAAGTCCGCCACGAGGCGGCGCGTGTTGGGGCTGTCGCGCCCCGTGTACCAGCCCAGGGGCCGGTTGCCGGTGAGCGCCTGCATGATCTGCATGGCCTGCGCCATGTGGGCACGCTCGGTGGCCTCGTCCACGTTCTGGTAGTGGATCCACTTGAGGCCGTGGCAGGCGAATTCGTGGCCGAGTTCTTTCAGCGCAGCGGTCACGTCGGGGCAACGCTGCAGCGCAGTGGCCACGCCGAACACGGTGAGCGGCAGACCTCGCTGCTCGAATTCGCGCAGGATGCGCCACACGCCTGCGCGCGATCCGTACTCGTAGATGCCTTCCATGCTGATGTGCCGCGCGGGGTAGGCCGCCGGGTTGAACATCTCGGAGAGGAATTGTTCGGACGCGTCGTCGCCGTGCAGCACGCTGTTCTCGCCACCTTCCTCGTAGTTCAGCACGAACTGCACGGCGATGCGCGCACCGTTCGGCCAGCGGGCATGTGGCACATCGCGGCCATGTCCGGCCAGGTCGCGGGGGTAGGGCAGGGTGGCGTCGTAGGTCATGAAAGCGCGATCGAAATGTCGTTGATGGGCAGCTTGCGGTCGAAGGTGAGGTTCTCTTCAACATGCTGAAGGTGCTCGGTCATCAGGCGCACGGCCAGTGCTTCGTCGCGCGCGGCCAGGGCCTTGACGATGTCGGCGTGCTCGTCGTGCGAGTGCGCGGCGGCCTGGTTGGTCTGGTACATGAGCGTGATCAGCGCGCAGCGCGAGATGAGGTCGCGCAGCAGTTCGGCCAGCACCGTGTTGCCCATGAGTTCGGCCATGCGCACGTGAAAGTCGCCCAGCAGTTCGGTGCGCCCGGCCACGTCCTCGTTGTTCACGGCCTGCTTTTCTTGCGCCACGTGTTCGCGCAGCGCCTTGATGCGTGCAGGGGTCACGGACTGCACAAAGGCGCGCGTCATTTCTGCTTCCAGCATGCGTCGCACCGCAAACACCTGCTTCGCTTCTTCCACCGAGGGTGCAGCCACAAACGCCCCGCGCGCGGGCTCCAGGCGGATCAGCCGGTTCTGCGACAGCTGGAACAGGGCCTGTCGCACCAGTGTGCGGGAGACCCCGAAGTGGTCGGCCAGCTTCTGCTCGGCCAGCTTGGTGCCGGGGTTCAGGCGGTGCTCGACGATGGCGCGCGTGAGCGACTCGACGATGTGCAGGGTGCTGGAGGTTTCCATGGATTCATCATAGCCAGAAAACCGGAAAAGTGTATACACTTTCAGTCGACTGATCACCACCGGAGAGACCACCATGGGCTTGAGTACACACGTTCTGGACACCATGCACGGCTGCCCCGCCGCCGGCATGCAGGTGGAGCTGCACACCACCCAGGGCGACCAGGCCACGCTGGTCAAGCGCTTCACACTCAACGCCGATGGCCGCAACCCCGACGGCATGCTCTACGACCACGCCAGCCTGAAGGTGGGCACCTACCGCCTGGTGTTCGATGTGAAGGGCTACTTTGCGGCCAGGGGCGTGGCGCTGCCCGAGCCCAATTTCCTCAACCGCGTGTCGCTCGACTTCGGCGTGGCGCACGCAGACCAGCACTACCACGTGCCCCTGCTGGTGAGCCCGTGGAGCTATTCAACTTACAGGGGAAGCTGAGACCACGTTCTCCCGGCCTGAAAACGTGCCTTGACCCAGAACGCGGCGGAACTGGCTCCGCCAGGCCGCACGCGTTGCCCCCTTCAGGGCGTGACGCCGCAGGCGGCGCGGGGTGTCACTTACTGCGCTGTCCTTCGGTCAGCGTGTCGAGCTGGAAGTTGCCGCTCTTGTCCCAGAGCCAGACGTCGGTGTAGGTCACGCTGCCCATGCGCACCGGCGCGGGGAACGGGGCGGCCGCGCGCACGGTGCGTTCGATCTCGCGCATCACGTCCGGCACATGGCTTGGTGCACGCATCCAGCTCACGTTGCGCACATGACCGCGGTTGTCCACCTCGACCTGCAGCACGCCGACCGCGTGCATCAGCGGCGGCAACTGGCCTTTGTAGATGCGGTGGCCGTTGCGTTCGTAGATGTGACGAGCGCCGTCCTTGCGGTAGTCCAGAGGCGACACCGCGTTCGAGATGAACTCGGGCGGGGGCAATTGTGAGACCGGTGGCGGTGCGGGGGCCGGCGCGGGTGGGGGCGGCGGCGCGGGGGGTGGCGGTGGAGGTGGCGTGGCGCAAGAAGCCAGCAAGGCGGCGGTCAACACGCCGATCCAGGCCCAGGAGCTGCGGGCGGACCGGGCGGCGGGATGCGGTGCGGGTTCGATGTCTCTCATGTGGGCAAACCTGTTGGAACTGATCGGACCCGGTCTCGCATCGAGAGCGCATATGAACGGGTGGATGGCGTGTATTGTGGATCGGCTGTGGCGTTTCGCACAGTAAGGTCGATACTGGGCCGCTCGGTCCCCGTTTACGTCTCCATACACATTCTTTGACATCGGCGCCACACATGCACGGCGAGCTTGAAACCTTTCTGCTGAATCTGGCGCAGGGTCCTGCGGTGCTCATCACCGTTGAGCACACGCGCGGCTCCGTTCCTCGCGAACCGGGTGCGTGGATGGCGGTCTTTGCCGACGCGACACGCGGCGAAGTGGGCACGATCGGCGGCGGCCAGTTGGAGTGGAAAGCAACACAACAGGCCCGCGAAGTCCTGGCGCGCTGGGCCCTGCGGCCCGGCGATGTGCCGTCAGATTGGCGCGAGCGCATCACGCTCGGCCCGAGCCTGGGCCAGTGTTGTGGCGGCACGCTGGTGCTGCGCTTCGAGCCGGTGGATGCGTCGCATGCGGCGCAACTGCGCGAGCGCTTGCGGCCATCACACACGCCGCTGGCGCTGTTTGGCGGCGGCCATGTGGGGCGGGCCATCGTGCAGGCACTGGCACCCCTGCCGTTCGACGTGAGCTGGATCGACAGCCGCGACGGTGTGTTTCCTGCGAAGCTGCCCGATCAGGTGACCACCGAACATTCAGACCCGGTGCACGCCGCCGTGCGCGATGTGCCCGCAGGGGCCTGCGTGCTGGTCATGAGCTTCTCCCACGCCGAAGACCTGGATGTGGTGGCCGCCTGCCTGCAGCGCCAGCGCGAGCACAACGACCTGGCCTTCATCGGCCTGATCGGCAGCCGCACCAAGTGGGCGACCTTTGGCCATCGCCTCGCCGAGCGCGGCTTCAGCCCCGCAGAGCTGGGTCGCGTGACCTGCCCGATCGGCTTGCCGGGCATCGAGAGCAAGCAGCCGGCGGTGATCGCCGCGTCGGTCGTGGCTCAGTTGTTGCTAGCCGTGAATGCCACTGAGGCCGCTGCTGTCGCGGCTTGATTGTGCTCAATATGTGTATACACTTTGCCGATTCGCAAGCTCTGACCTTGCTGTGAGACGCCATGGAAACCTACCTGCTCGACTGGGCCAACCTGCTGCTGCGCTGGCTGCATGTGATCGTGGCGATTGCCTGGATCGGCTCGTCTTTCTACTTCGTCTTTCTCGACAGCAGCCTCACGCCGCCTGAGGACGAACAGCTGAAAAAAGACGGTGTCAGCGGTGAGCTCTGGGCCGTGCACGGCGGCGGCTTCTACCACCCGGTGAAGTTCGCGGTCTCGCCGCCCCAGCTGCCGGAGCACCTGCACTGGTTCTACTGGGAGAGTTACTCCACCTGGCTGTCGGGCTTCGCGCTGTTCCTCATCTCGTATCTGTGGAGTCCCAGCGTCTACCTGATCGACCCCAAGGTGTTCGTCTGGAGCCCGGCGGCTGCCATTGCCGGTGCGTTGGCCTTCCTGGTGGTCTTCTGGCTGCTGTACGACGCGATTTGCCGCACCTTGGGCCAGAGCAAAAACGGGGACGCCAAGGTAGGCGCGCTGGTGTTGGTGCTGGTGTGTGTCGCGGCCTGGCTGGCCACGCAGCTGTTCGCCGGGCGCGCGGCCTTTCTGCTCATGGGTGCGATGATCGCCACCGCCATGAGCGCCAACGTGTTCTTCTGGATCATCCCGGGCCAACGCACCGTGGTGGCCGACCTCAAGGCGGGTCGCCCGGTCGACCCGATCCACGGCCAGCGCGGCAAGCAGCGCAGCGTGCACAACACCTACTTCACGCTGCCGGTGTTGTTTGCGATGTTGAGCAACCACTACAGCTTCACCTACACGCACCCGCAGAACTGGTTGATCCTGATCGGCATGATGTTCGCGGGCGCGGCGATCCGCCAGTTCTTCGTCATGCGCCACGGCTTCAAGCTGGGCCGCAACAAGCACCCTTGGCCGTACGCGGTGGCGGGCGGGGCGGTGCTGATCGCGCTCATCGTCTGGCTCAAGCCCGCGCCGGTGCAGGCGGTGGCGGTGCCCGACGTGGTGAGCTACGCGCAGCTCAAACCGGTGATCGAGCAGCGCTGCGTCATGTGCCATGGCGAGGCTCTGCAGTCGAAGAACGTGCGGCTCGATTCGCCCGAGGCGCTCAAGCAGCACGCGCAGACGGTGTACCAGCAGGTGGTGGTCGCGAAGCTGATGCCGATGAACAACGCGACGGGCCTCACGGACGAAGAGCGCGCCTTGTTTGCGCAATGGTTCAAGGGTGGCGCTCGGTTGGACTGATGCATGGGCGGGGCGCCTCAGGGGAAATGGCATGTGCGGTACCCTCAAGGCCATCTCACCAACCCGTTGCACACACCATGAAAACGAAAGCCGCCGTCGCCTGGAAAGCAGGCCAGCCCCTCACCATTGAAACTGTCGATCTCGAGGGCCCGAAGTTCGGCGAAGTGCTGGTTGAAATCAAGGCCACCGGCATCTGCCACACCGACTACTACACGCTCTCGGGCGCTGATCCGGAAGGCATTTTCCCGGCGATCCTGGGCCACGAAGGCGCGGGCATCGTGGTGGACGTCGGCCCCGGCGTGACCTCGCTGAAGAAGGGCGATCACGTCATTCCGCTCTACACGCCCGAGTGCCGCCAGTGCAAGTTCTGCCTGAGCCGCAAGACCAACCTGTGCCAGCTGATCCGCGGCACACAAGGCAAGGGCCTCATGCCCGATGCCACCAGCCGCTTCAGCCTCGACGGCCAGCCCATTTTTCATTACATGGGCACCAGCACCTTCAGCAACTACACCGTGGCGCCCGAAATCTCGCTAGCCAAGATCCGCGAAGACGCACCCTTCGACAAGGTCTGCTACATCGGCTGCGGCGTCACCACCGGCATCGGTGCGGTGATCTTCTCGGCCAAGGTCGAGGCGGGCGCCAATGTGGTCGTGTTCGGCCTGGGCGGCATTGGCCTGAACGTGATCCAGGGCGCGAAGATGGTGGGCGCCGACAAGATCATCGGCGTCGACCTGAACCCCGCGCGCGAAGCCATGGCACGCAAGTTCGGCATGACGCACTTCATCAACCCCAAGGAAGTTCCGAACGTTGTTGATGCCATCGTGCAGCTCACCGATGGCGGCGCCGACTACAGCTTCGAGTGCATCGGCAACACCAAGGTGATGCGCGACGCGCTGGAGTGCACGCACAAGGGCTGGGGCCGCAGCATCATCATCGGCGTGGCCGAAGCCGGCGCCGAAATCTCCACGCGCCCGTTCCAGCTGGTCACCGGCCGCAAGTGGGAAGGTTCGGCCTTCGGCGGCGCCCGCGGCCGTACCGACGTGCCCAAGATCGTCGACTGGTACATGGAAGGCAAGATCAACATCGACGACCTGATCACCCACAAGCTGCGCCTGGACCAGATCAACGAAGGCTTCGATTTGATGAAGCGCGGCGAATCGATCCGCGCGGTGGTGGAGTTTTGATGGGCATCGAGACGCTGAGCGAGCACCGGTGCTTTGGCGGCGTGCAGGGGTTTTACAAACACGCCTCCACCGAGATCGGCCTGCCGATGAAGTTCGGCGTGTACCTGCCGCCGCAGGCGCAGCACGGCCCGGTGCCGGTGGTGTTCTTTCTGGCCGGCCTGACCTGCAACGAAGAAACCTTTGCCATCAAAGCCGGCGCCCAGCGATACGCCGCTGAACTGGGCCTGGCCATCGTCACCCCCGACACCAGCCCGCGCGATACCGGCATCGAAGTCGCCGACGCGTCCTGGGATTTCGGTCACGGCGCCGGTTTTTACCTGGACGCCACCCAGGAGCCCTGGGCCAAACACTTCCGCATGGAAAGCTGGATCACCAAGGAATTGCGCGATTTGGTGCTGTCAAATTTCCCGACGCGGCCCGACAGGGTGGGTATTTCAGGCCATTCCATGGGCGGCCATGGCGCCCTGACGCTGGCGCTGCGCCACCCCGGTCTCTACCAGAGCGTGTCCGCCATCGCACCGATCTGCGCGCCCAGCCAGTGTCCGTGGGGGGAGAAGGCCTTCACCGGGTATCTGGGAACTGATCGTGCAGGTTGGGCTGAGCACGACGCCGTGGAATTGATCAAAAGCGGGCGCCGGGTGCTGCCGCTGCTGGTCGATCAGGGGTTGGCGGACAAGTTTCTGTCCGTTCAGCTAAATCCCCAATTGTTGGAGCAGGTGTGTCGTGATTTCGGGCAGCCGCTCGAGGTACGCCGGCATGAGGGGTATGACCACGGGTATTGGTTAATCGCTTCAGTGGTGGCCGATCACATCCGCCACCACGCCGGTGCTGCCTAAGAAATAGGGGTGAATTGCATACGCCTTTCGTGGTCTTCAACTGTCGAATTTGCTTACAGGAGTACAGGGAAGATCTCGTGCGGATTTTCATCTTCCTTGATAATCAAAGACTTTTTGACCTGGCCCTGATCTTGCTCTCAACGTTACGTAGCAGGTCAGTCCGTTCATGCAAGGAGAGTTCAAATGGTTAGATTCATGAAAGCAGCCGCCGCTGCGTCTGTCATCGTGGCGAGTTTCTTCGCAGGCAGCGTGAGTGCTGCCACGGTCTACTGCCCGGACGGCGCTGGTGGCTCACTAACCGCACCGACCAGCGGTCGGTACATCCAGGTGACCAATGCCGCCAACCCCGGTGAGTGCTACTACCAGGATGGAAACCTCGACAGTCCGCTGGTGCCTGGTGGCGATCCTGCTTACGAGGTTGCGGGTTATCAACTCATCGATAAGAACGGCATTCCCGGTACGTTGCTGATTGGCGGCTACGCTAACGGCGCTACGTCCGGCATTTGGCAACTGGCAGCCAACATCTGGAACAGTTATGACCAATTGTTTCTGGGCTTCCACTTCGGCAACGGTGGTGGGTCGCCTGACTCCTTTATCGTCGAATTGGAGGATGGCATGACCAGCGGAGACTGGAGTCTGTTCGCTGTCTCCCCTGACAGACTCAATGGCTTGTCCAATCTCTACTTGTTCACCAAGCCCTGCATCGGTGATGCCTGCGACCCGGGCGAAGTCCCCGAGCCAGGTAGCTTGGCTCTTTTGGGTGGCGCTCTGCTAGGTCTGACGTTGATTCGCCGCCGCCGGACCTAATTAGGCCGCTTCTCCTGGAAAAGCCCGCATGCGGGCTTTTCTGTTTTCTCGCGGGGCCCATCGATAATCAGCGCCTTTGCTCTAGCCTCTTTGCATGCGCATCCGCCACTTCGACCTCATCGCCTTCGACTGGGACGGCACCCTGTTCGATTCCACCGCGCTCATTGCTCGCAGCATCCAGCTGGCCGTCACCGACGTGGGGGGCACGCCGCCCACCACCCAGGCCGCCAGCTATGTGATTGGTATGGGCCTGATGCAGGCGTTGGCGCATGCCGCGCCCGACTTGCCGCCGGAGAAATACCCTCTGCTGGGGGATCGTTACCGCCACCACTACACCGCGCGCCAGCATGACCTGAGCCTGTTTGACGGCGTGTTGCCGTTGTTGGCCGAGTTGAAGGAGCGCCAGCACCTCCTGACCGTGGCCACCGGCAAAAGCCGCCGCGGGCTGGACGAGGTGCTGCGCACGGTGGAGCTGGTTGGCCTGTTTGATGGTTCACGCACCGCGGACGAAACCGCGGGCAAGCCGCACCCGATGATGCTGCACGAACTGATGAGCGAATTCGGTGTGGCGCCAGAGCGCACGCTGATGATTGGCGACACCACGCACGACCTGCAAATGGCGCTGAACGCCGGTTGCGCAAGCGTGGGCGTGAGCTACGGCGCGCACGAACCCGACGCGTTTCACGAACTCAAGCCCTTGTTTGTCGCCCATTCGGTGCGCGAACTGCACGACTGGCTCAACCAACACGCCTGAGGTTCCCATGACGCCACCCACCGACGATCCGGTCCACCCGCTGTGCAACAGCCGCGATCTGGTCGACGGGGGCAGGGCGGTCTCGTTCGATGTGAACTACGCGGGCCAGACCTGCCGCGCATTTGCGGTGCGGTTTCAGGGCCAGCCACAGGCCTACCTGAACCGCTGCTCGCACGTGGCGATGGAGCTCGACTGGCAACCCGACCGCTTTTTTGACGACACCGGCCGCTGGCTGATGTGTGCCACGCACGGAGCGATGTACGAGCCCGCAACCGGTGAATGCCGGGGCGGACCGTGCCGTGGCGGACTGTTCAAGATCGAACTGCTGGAGCTCGATGGGGTGATTCACTGGCGGTCACAATACCACCTCAAACCTGTTGAATTCTGAGAAATCCCCCACCATGAACGACGACAACCTGGGCTCGACGAGCTCCGCCGGCAGCGACCGCCACAACGGTGTGGCCTGGGAGCGCGCCACGCTGGAAAAGCTGGTGTTTGCCACCATCCGCGAGCAGCAAGCCGCGCGCCGCTGGAAGATGTTCACCCGCTTCATGTGGCTGGCTCTCCTGGGCGCGATCGTCTGGTTTGTGTATTCCAGCGCCGAGGTGGGCACGTCGACGAGCACGCCGCACACGGCCGTGGTCGAGATCAAGGGTGAGATCGCATCGGACTCCGAAGCCAGCGCCGAAAACATCGTGGCGGCCTTGCGCTCGGCGTTTGACGACGAAGGCGCCCAGGCGGTGGTGTTGCTGATCAACTCACCCGGTGGCAGCCCGGTGCAGGCCGGCATCATCAACGACGAGATCACCCGCTTGAAGGGGCTGCACGACAAGAAGGTCTATGCGGTGGTGGAAGAAACCTGCGCCTCGGCGGCCTATTACATCGCTGCGGCGGCCGACAACATCTACGTGGACAAGGCCAGCCTGGTCGGCAGCATCGGCGTGCTCATGGACGGCTTCGGCTTCACCGGCTTGATGGAAAAGCTGGGCATCGAGCGACGCCTGATGACCGCTGGCGACAACAAGGGCCTGCTGGATCCGTTCAGTCCGCAAGACGAGTCGCAGCGCCAGTTCATGCAGAACCTGCTGGCCGAGATCCACACGCAGTTCATCGAGGTGGTGAAAAAGGGCCGTGGCGACCGCCTCAAAGAAACGCCCGAGACCTTCAGCGGTCTGGTCTGGAACGGCCAGCAAGCCGTGGCACTGGGCCTGGCGGATGGCCTGGGCAACCTCGACTATGTGGCACGCGAGGTTGTCAAGGCCGAAGAACTGGTGGACTACACCCGCCGCGAAAACGTGGGCCTGAGGCTGGCCAAACGTTTCGGCGCCAGCGTGGGCGAGGGCATCTTCCTCGCCGCCCGCTCAGCCGGCGTTCAGCTCCGGTAACCGTTGGGGTTGGCGCTCTGCCAGCGCCACGCATCGGCACACATGTCGTCCAGCGTGTGCAGGGCCTGCCAGCCCAGCAGGCGCAAAGCCAGGGCGGGGTCGGCCCAGCACTGCGCCACATCGCCGGCCCGGCGCGGCGCCACGCGGTAGGGCACCGGGTTGCCGCTGGCGGCCTCGAACGCTTTCACCACGTCGAGCACGCTGTGTCCCCGGCCGGTGCCCAGGTTGACGGTGAAACTCTCGCCCCGACCCAGCAGCGCCTTGATGGCGGCCACATGGCCGGCGGCCAGGTCCTGCACGTGGATGTAGTCGCGCACACCGGTGCCGTCGGGCGTGGCGTAGTCGTTGCCATACACATTGAGGTGTTCACGCTGCCCCACGGCCACCTGTGCCACATACGGCATGAGGTTGTTGGGAATGCCGGCCGGGTCTTCGCCGATCAGGCCGCTGGGGTGTGCGCCGACCGGGTTGAAGTAACGCAGCACGCCCACGCGCCAGGCCGGGCTGGCGGTGCGCAAGGCCGTGAGCATGTCCTCGATCACCAGCTTGCTGTGGCCATACGGGTTGGTGTGGCTGCGCGGAAAGTTTTCGGTGATCGGTACCGAGGCTGGGTCGCCGTACACCGTGGCGCTGCTGGAAAACACGAGCGTGGGCGCGTTGCCCGGCGTTTCCGCGTGCACGGTTTCCATGGCGCGCAGCAGGCTCACCGCGCCGCCGATGTTGTTGTGGAAGTACTTGAGCGGCAGCACCACGCTCTCACCCACCGCCTTGTCGCCTGCAAAGTGCACCACGCCGGCTGGCTGGTGCCGGCGCAACACGTCTTCCACCCACGGTGTGTCGAGCACGTCGCCGCGTTCGAGCGTGAGGGGCCGACCCGTGATGGTGGCCAGGCGCTCCATGACCACCGGGTGGCTGTTGGCGAAGTTGTCCAGAACGACCGGGTCGAACCCGGCTTCGACCAGGGCCACCGCCGTGTGGCTGCCGATGTAGCCGGCACCACCGGTGAGCAAAATCTTCATGCGGGGAGCCTCAGGGTTTGGCGGCGTCGGGCTGGCGGCCGTACTTGTCTTCCAGGCGAACGATGTCGTCTTCGCCGAGGTAGCTGCCCGACTGCACCTCGATCATTTCCAGCGCCAGCTTGCCGGGGTTGTGCAGGCGGTGCACCTCGCCGATGGGGATGTAGGTGGACTGGTTTTCCGACAGCAAATAGGTTTCTGCACCGCGTGTCACTTCAGCCGTGCCCTTGACCACGATCCAGTGTTCGGCGCGGTGGTGGTGCTTCTGCAGGCTGAGGCTGGCGCCGGGTTTGACGCCGATGCGTTTGACCTGAAAACGCTCGCCCATGTCCACACTGTCGTACCAGCCCCAGGGCCGGGCCACACGGCGGTGCAGCGCGGCCTCAGGCACCTTCAGGCGGGTGAGGTGGGCCACCACGTCCTTCACCTGCTCTGCGTGGTCACGCTGCGCCACGAGCAAGGCGTCGGGTGTGTCGATGATCAGCAGGTCTTTCGTGCCCAGCGCCACCACGGTGCGGCCCGGTGCGTGGATGAAGGTGTTGCTCGCGTGCAGGGTGTGTCCCTGGCCGGTGATGCGGTTGCCGTCGTCGTCGGCCGGGCTGAGGTCGGCCACCGCATTCCAGCTGCCCACGTCGCTCCATTGGCCTTGGAAAGGCACCACCGCCACATCGGCGTGGCGCTCCATCACCGCGTAGTCGATGCTCTGCGAGCGGCAGGCCAGGAAGGGCGCAGCCTCGGGCCGCACGAAGTGGATCTGGCCCACGGTGTCCTGCTTCGGTGTTGCCATGGCCAGGCGACACGATTGAAGAATGTCGTCGGCGTGCTGGCCGAGCGCGGTCAACAAGGTGCTGGCGCGAACGAGGAAGATGCCGGCGTTCCACAACACATTGCCCTGCAGCAGCAAGGCCTGTGCGGCGGCCGGCGCGGGCTTTTCGATGAAACGCGCCACGCGGCGGCTGCCATCCGTGCGGGCATCGCCTTGTTCGATGTAGCCATAGGCCGTGCTCGGGAAACTGGGCACCACGCCAAAGGTGACGATGGCGCCGGCCTCGGCCGCCGGCACACCCCGGCGGATGGTGTGGGCAAATGCCTCGACGTCCGGGATGTGATGGTCGGAGGGGCAGAACAGCAGCAGTGGGTCGG
The DNA here is from genome assembly GCF_001713375.1 of Hydrogenophaga sp. RAC07. NCBI lineage: Bacteria > Pseudomonadati > Pseudomonadota > Betaproteobacteria > Burkholderiales > Comamonadaceae > Hydrogenophaga > Hydrogenophaga sp. RAC07. The sequence goes on along the minus strand of NZ_CP016449.1, from coordinate 2,702,014 downwards.
CGTCTGCAGGGCTTGCAGCCAACAAGGCGGCCAGCGCCATGGCCGCGGCCGTGTTGCGCGCCGCCGGCTCCAGCAGCACCTGACCCGCCGCGTCTTGTGATTCCATGGCGTCGGCCACCAGAAAGCGGTGGTCTTCCGACGCCACGCACATGGGTGGGTTGCCACACCAGGCCAGGCGCGCCAGCGTCAGCTGCAACAGGCTCTGGTTGCCCACCATCGGCACGAACTGCTTGGGAAAACTCTGACGGCTCAACGGCCACAGGCGGGTGCCGGAGCCACCGCAAAGAATGACGGGGGTGATGCTCATGCGCTGGAGTGTTCGAGGTGGACGGTGAGGCAGAAGAAACCCGCCTCGATGATCGATGCAGTGTAGCCTTTCGACGCAGTTTCACGCCGGGCCGTTACCATGGAACGCTACGCTACAAGAATGAACATCAGAGAGAAATCGAGACCATGAAAATCCGCAAAGCTGTTTTCCCCGTGGGTGGCCTGGGCACCCGCTTTCTGCCCGCCACCAAAGCCATCCCCAAGGAAATGCTGCCGGTGGTCGACAAGCCGTTGATTCAATACGCGGTTGAGGAGGCTTATGCCGCCGGCATCCGCGAAATGATCTTCGTGACCGGACGCCACAAACGCGCCATCGAGGACCATTTCGACACCGCCTACGAACTGGAGATGGAACTCGAAGCCGCCGGCAAGTCGGCCCTGCTGGAGCTGGTGAATTCCATCAAGCCCGACGACATGGACTGCGTGTACGTGCGCCAGCCCCGCGCGCTCGGTCTGGGGCACGCGGTGCTGTGCGCCGAACGCCTGGTGGGCGACGAGCCCTTTGCCGTGCTGCTGGCGGACGATCTGATGATGGGTGCGCGCCAGGCCGAGGGCGGCCCCACCGTGTTGCAGCAGATGGTGCAAGCCTACGAATCGAGCCCGGGCACGGTGCTGGCCGTGCAGGACGTGCCGCGCGCCGACACCCGGCGTTATGGCGTGGTCGACGTGCACGGTGTGAGCGCCGCACTGGCCGAGGTGTTTGCCATGGTCGAGAAGCCCGCGCCCGACGTGGCGCCGTCCACCCTGGCGGTGGCGGGCCGATACGTGCTCACGCCGGCGGTGTTCGAGAGCATCCGCCGTCAGCCGCGCGGGGCGGGTGGCGAGATCCAGCTCACCGACGGCATCGCCGCCTTGATCGGCATCGAAAAGGTGCAGGCCTTCCGCTATGACGGCACGCGCTACGACTGCGGCAGCAAAGAGGGTTTTCTCGAAGCCACGATCGATCTGGCGCTGGCCAACGCCGAGCTGGGCGCCTCGGTGCGCGCCCACCTCAAACGCGTGATGGGCTGAGTCCTCAGCGACCGAACAGAAACACCGCTGGCGTGTCCAGCGGCAGTTCGTTGACGATGCCTGGCGTGCGTTTCCATTCGCTCACCAGCGCGCTGCGGCTCACCTGCTGCGGCAGAGACATGGCGCAGCACACCGCCAGACGCGTGTGCGGATGCAAGGTCTGCAACAAGGCTTGCAGCAGCGCGGTGTTGCGGTAGGGCGTCTCGATCAGGATCTGGGTTTGCCCGGTTTTGAGCGCGAGGGCTTCCAGATCGCGCAGTCGCTTGCCCCGCTCGGTGGCCTCTTGCGGCACATAACCGACGAATGCGAAGCTTTGACCGTTCAAACCGCTCGCCGCGAGCGCGAGCATCAGCGAAACCGGCCCTGTGAGCGGAACCACCTTCAGGCTCAGGGCATGCGCCGCGCGCACCACCGCGCTGCCGGGGTCGGCTATGGCCGGCATGCCGGCTTCGCTCACCAGCCCCACGTCGTGCCCCTGCAAGGCCGGCGCGAGCACTTCGCGTGCATGCGCATCGCCCTCGGCCTGCGGTGTGTGGTCGCCCTTTTTGTGAGCGGCGCGGGGCAGTTCGGTGATGTGTTGACCCTGCAACGGGGCTGCGATGCCCACGGTCGCCTCCACACGTTTGAGGAACGCACGCGTGCTCTTGGCGTTCTCGGTGATCCAGTGCGTGAGGCCACTGGCAACCGCCAGCGTTTCGCGGGGCAGCCAGGTGTCGGCGGGCGCGGCATCCACCACCATGCCGAAATCCAGCGGTGTGGGCACCAGGTAGAGCGTTCCCTTGGTGGAGGCAGGGACGCTCACGGCACGTGCACGCCGGCGGCGCGGATCATCCTGCAGGTGCGGATCAGCGGCAGACCCACCAGCGCAGTCGGGTCGTCGTTGTCGATGCGCTCCAGCAGCGAAATGCCCAGGCCTTCGCTCTTGGCGCTGCCGGCGCAGTCGTAGGGTTGCTCGGCGCGCAGATAGCGCTCTATCTCGGCGTCGCTGAGTTTGCGGAACACCACGCGCACCGAGGCGATGTCGCACTGTTCAAAGCCGGTGGCCGCGCAGACCACCGCCAGCGCGGTCTGGAACACCACCGTCTCACCACGCAGCCGCTTGAGCTGCACCACCGCCCGCTCGTGGGTGCCCGGTTTGCCCAGCGGCTCGCCGCGCAGGTCCGCCACCTGGTCGCTGCCGATCACCACCGCCTGCGGATGGCGCGCCGCCACCTCGCGTGCCTTGGCCAGGGCCAGGCGCACCGCCAGGTCGGCCGGGTTCTCCCCCGACCTGGGGGTTTCGTCCACATTGGGCGCCACCGCTTCAAACGGCAGTTTCAGCCGCGACAGCAGTTCATGGCGGTAGCGGGAGGTGGAACCCAGGATGAGTGGGCGCGAAGTGGGCGAGGGGGCGCTGGGGCGGTCGGGCGTCATCCCGCTATTCTGCGTGCATTCTTTTAAACTGCCCCACATGAAACCCACACCGAAACCCAGCTGGAATCCCGAGAGGCTGGATGTGCGTGCCTTTGCCCAGGCCGGCGCCACTTTGCAATCCGCCGATCCCCTGACCCGATTTGAGCGGCTGGTGGCCGAGGCGCACAGTGACGATGGCCAAGCCGCCCTGGGCTCGGTCACCTGGCAGGCCACGGGCGAAATGCGCGCTGGAGCCTCCGGCGGTGCCCCCGCTGTCTGGCTGCATTTGCACGCCGACGCTTCGATCCCGTTGACGTGCCAGCGCTGCATGGGTCCGGTCGACACGCCGTTGCTGGTGGACCGCTGGTTCCGCTTTGTGAACGACGAGGCAACGGCGGCGGCCGAAGACGACGACTGCGAGGAAGATCTGCTGGCGCTGGAGCCCCGTCCCCGGCTTCACGACGTGCTGGAAGACGAGTTGCTGATGGAGTTGCCGCTGGTCCCCCTGCACGAAACCTGTCCGGTGCCGGTGGTGATGCAGGCATCCGATCCCATGGTGGGTCCTGCCGAGGGCGAGCCCGAGCGCAGGAACCCGTTTGCCGAGCTGGCAAAGCTCAAGAAGTAGGCTGGTTCCCCACCCCTCATCGGGATCTGGGTCCGATCCAGCGCTTCGGGCTATAATGCTTGGCTTTGCGCTGGCATCCAAAAGCACACACATGTGCATGGTTTCAGGCGCACCCGTTTGTCCCTACCGATTTCAGGAGCCCACCATGGCTGTTCAGCAAAACAAAAAGTCCCCTTCCAAGCGCGGCATGCACCGTTCGCACAACGCCCTGAACGTGCCGGGCATTGCCGTGGAGCCCACCACCGGTGAAATCCACCTGCGCCACCACATCAGCCCCAACGGTTTCTACCGTGGCCGTCAGGTGCTGAAGAACAAATCCGAAGCCTGACGTGAGGGTTTGCCATTGGCCTCGCTGCGCCATGCGCTCGGGGTCAGGCGGACTCGACAGGCCCAGGCCCGCATGTTCCATGCGGGCTTTTTTCATGGACGGGGCACCTGCCGTGCCCGCCTCAGGAACTTGAGATGATCACCATTGCCGTGGATTGCATGGGTGGAGATGTCGGTCCAGGCGTGACGATGCCCGCCTGCCAGGCCTTTCTTGCCAGCCACCCGCAAGCCCAGCTCTTGCTGGTGGGCAAACCCGATGTCTTTCGGGCCTGGCCTCAGTTGCTCAACAACGTGCGTTGTACGGTCGTGCCGGCGACCGAAATTGTCGGCATGGACGATTCGGTGGAAATTGCACTGCGCCGCAAAAAAGATTCGTCCATGCGCGTGTCCATCAACCAGGTCAAGAATGGTCTTGCGCAGGCAGCGGTTTCTGCCGGCAACACGGGTGCTTTGATGGCCATTGCCCGCTATGTGCTCAAAACCCTGGACGGCATCGACCGCCCAGCCATCGCCACGCAAATGCCCAACGCCCGCGGAGGCGCCACCACGGTCCTCGACCTGGGTGCCAACGTCGATTGCTCCGCCGAACACCTGTTGCAGTTTGCGGTGATGGGTTCTGCCTTGGTGGCCGCGGCCACCGGTCGCCCGGAGCCCAGCGTCGGCTTGCTGAACGTTGGCGAGGAAGTCATCAAAGGCAGTGAAGTGATCAAAAAGGCCGGCGTTTTGCTGCGAAATGCAGCCAACACCGGTGATCTCAACTTCTTTGGGAACGTGGAGGGGGACGACATCTTCAAGGGCACGACCGACATCGTGGTGTGCGATGGTTTTGTCGGCAACGTTGCTTTGAAGGCCAGCGAAGGCCTCGCCTCGATGATCAGTGGTTTTCTCCGGGAAGAATTTTCCAGCAGCATCTTCAGGAAAATTGCAGCCATCGTCGCTTATCCGGTTCTAAAGTCGTTCAAGAATCGCGTTGATCACCGTCGATACAACGGAGCAGCGTTGTTGGGCCTGCAGGGCCTGGTCTTCAAGAGCCACGGTTCGGCGGACGCATTCGCGTTCGAGCAGGCCTTGGGGCGGGCTTATGATGCGGCCCACAACCGGCTGCTGGACAACGTGCGTGAGCGCATTGCGCATGCGCAGCAGCTGATGTCGCCCGAGTCGCTGCCCAGCGAACTCAAGAGCATCCCGACACTCTGAACCACCCCACACGCACCGCATGACCCGTTTTGCCCGCATCACCGGCACCGGCAGTTGCCTGCCACCCAACCGCCTGACCAACGCCGACATGGTGGACATGCTGGCAAAACGCGGCGTGGAAACCAGCGACGACTGGATCGTGGAGCGCACCGGCATCCGGGCGCGCCACTTCGCCGCGGACGGCATGTTCGCGAGCGATCTGGCCGCAGTGGCCTGCCGTGAAGCCATGTCCGCGGCGGGTGTGCTGCCGGCCGATATCGACCTGATCATCGTCGCCACATCGACGCCCGACATGGTGTTCCCTTCAACGGCCGCCCTGCTGCAGCACAAGCTGGGCATTGCAGGCTGCCCGGTGTTCGATGTGCAGGCGGTCTGCAGCGGCTTCATTTATGCACTGACCGTGGCCGACGCCCTGATCCAGTCGGGCACCGCGCACAAGGCGCTTGTGGTCGGCTCCGAAGTGTTCAGCCGCATTCTGGACTTCAACGACCGTACGACGTGTGTGCTGTTTGGTGATGGCGCCGGTGCGGTGTTGCTGGAGGCATCCGACAAGCCCGGCATCCTCGCCACCGACATCCACGCCGACGGCAAGCACTCGGGCATCCTGTGTGTGCCCGGGCACGTGTCGGGTGGCTCGATCCTCGGCGACCCGCTGCTCAAGATGGACGGCCAGGCGGTGTTCAAGCTGGCGGTGGGCGTGCTCGAAGACACCGCGCGGGCCGTGCTCGCGAAAGCCGGCAAGACGGCCGAGGACGTGGACTGGCTCATTCCGCACCAGGCCAATATCCGCATCATGCAAAGCACGGCACGCAAGCTCAAGCTGCCCATGGACAAGGTGGTGGTCACTGTCGATCAGCACGGCAACACGTCGGCGGCTTCGATCCCGCTGGCGCTGGACCACGCGGTGCGCCAAGGGCAGGTGAAGCGAGGCGACACCCTCATGCTCGAAGGCGTGGGGGGTGGCTTCACTTGGGGCTCCGTGCTGCTGGATTTCTGAGCAGATCCGCCCAGGGGCTTCTTCTGCACAAGACCAATTGAAGATCACATGAAGAATTTTGCGTTCGTATTTCCCGGCCAGGGCTCGCAAGCTGTCGGCATGCTCGACGCCTGGGGCGATCACCCCGAGGTGCAGAGCACACTCTCCGAGGCCTCGGATGCCTTGGGCGAAAACGTGGGGCAGTTGATCCACGACGGTCCCAAGGAGTTGCTGTCCATGACCACCAATACCCAGCCGGTGATGCTGGTTGCGGGGGTGGCCGCGTGGCGCGTGTGGCGTGCCGAGGGTGGGTCCTTGCCGTTGGTGCTTGCTGGCCATTCCTTGGGCGAATACGCCGCGCTGGTGGCAGCTGGCGTGCTGACGCTGACCCAGGCCGCCCCGCTGGTGCGCTTTCGTGCGGCCGCCATGCAGGAAGCCGTGCCGGTCGGTACCGGCGCCATGGCCGCCATCCTCGGCATGGACGCCCAGCGCGTGATCGCTGGCTGCGCCGAAGCGCAAGCCACGTTTGGTGCGGACAGTGCCGAGGTGGTGGAGGCGGTGAATTTCAACGACCCTTCCCAGACCGTGATTGCGGGCAGCAAGGCGGCGGTCGACAAAGCCTGCGAGGTGCTCAAGGCCAACGGTGCGAAGCGCGCTTTGCCCTTGCCGGTGTCGGCACCTTTCCACTCCAGCCTCATGAAGCCGGCCGCCGAGCGACTGAAGGAAAAGCTCGCCGGTACGGTGTTTTCGCAGGCGCAGATTCCTGTGGTCAACAACATCGATGTGACCGTTGAAACCGATGCGGACCGCATACGCGATGCGCTGTACCGCCAGGCATTCGGCCCGGTGCGGTGGGTGGAATGTGTCCAGGCCATCAAGGCGCGCGGCGTCGACAGGATTGTCGAATGCGGCCCGGGCAAGGTGCTCGCGGGCATGGTCAAGCGCATTGATCCTGAACTCACGGGCGTTCCCTTGTACGACCCGGCCACCTTGGCCGATGTCAAAACCTTGTTGGCCTGAGACCAGGAGCACACCATGTCTGAACTGAAATTTGCGGGCCAGGTGGCGTTGGTCACCGGCGCCTCGCGCGGCATCGGCGCCGCCATTGCGCACGAACTGGCTGCGAATGGCCTCATCGTGATCGGCACCGCCACCAGCGACGAAGGCGCGGCCAGGATCACCGCGGGCCTCACCGGTGTTGCAGGCGCCGCAGAGGGTTGCCGTGGCGCCAAGCTTGATGTCAACGATGCTGCGTCGGCCGAAGCGCTGATCGATGAAATCGTCAAGGCCCACGGTGGTCTGCAGGTGTTGGTGAACAACGCCGGCATCACCCGTGACATGCTGGCCATGCGCCTGAAAGACGACGACTGGGACGCCGTGCTCGATACCAACCTGAAGGCCGTGTTTCGCATGAGCCGCGCTGTGATTCGCCCGATGATGAAGCAGCGCTACGGCCGCATCATCAGCATCACCAGCGTGGTGGGCGCTTCGGGCAACGCAGGCCAGGCCAACTACGCTGCGGCCAAAGCCGGTGTGGCGGGCATGACGCGCGCGCTGGCGCGTGAACTCGGCAGCCGCAACATCACGGTGAACTGCGTTGCACCCGGTTTCATCGAAACCGACATGACCGCGGCGCTTCCCGAAGAACAACAGAAGGCCTTGCTGGGGCAAATCCCGCTGGGACATTTGGGAAAACCGGCCGACATCGCGCATGCCGTGGCCTACCTGGCTGGTCCACACGCGTCGTATGTCACGGGCCAGGAGTTGCATGTCAACGGCGGCATGTTCATGTCCTGACGACACAGCCCGCGTTCAATTGTGTTCAATCGCCGCGCCAGCCGCCCGGCGGGCCATCTGGGGAGACCTCCCTAGCCCGGCTAAAATGGCGGCCTTGCATTTCAACCACCCTCAGAGGGACTTATGAGCGATATCGAAGCACGTGTTAAGAAAATCATTGCCGAACAACTCGGTGTGGAAGAGGGTCAAGTCACCAACGAAAAAGCTTTCGTGGCCGACCTCGGCGCTGATTCCCTGGACACGGTCGAATTGGTGATGGCTCTCGAGGACGAGTTCGGTATCGAAATCCCCGACGAAGACGCCGAGAAAATCACGACGGTGCAAAACGCCATCGATTACGCAATGGCCCACCAGAAGGCCTGATTGTTTATTTGCATGCGTTCAGCCGCTGCCTGCCTCGCCGTTTCTTCGGAGTCGGGTGGTCAGGCCTGCGGTCAAGAACGCGGGGGAACTGAATGAGCCGTCGTCGCGTAGTCGTGACCGGCCTGGGCTGTATCAGCCCCGTGGGAAACACGGTGGAAGATGCCTGGGCCAACCTGTTGGCCGGACGCTCCGGCATTGACCTCATCACCCGGTTTGACGCCTCCAACTTTGCTTGCAAGATCGCGGGCGAGGTCAAGGGCTTCAACATCGAGTCCTACATGAGCGCCAAAGAAGCGCGAACGATGGACAGCTTCATCCACTTCGGCGTCGCAGCGGCCCACCAGGCCGTGATCGACTCGGGTTTGCCCTTGGGAGATGCGCTGGATGAGGAGACCGCCATCCGCATCGGATGCATCATCGGCTCGGGCATTGGCGGCTTGCCTCTGATTGAAGAAACCCACGCCGAACTGGTGAGCCGTGGTCCTCGCCGCATATCGCCTTTCTTCGTGCCTGCGTCGATCATCAACATGATCGCTGGCCACGTGTCGATGCGTTATGGCTTCAAAGGACCGAACCTCGCTGTGGTGACGGCGTGCACCACCGGACTGCACTGCATCGGCGAGGCCGCCCGCAAGATCGAGTACGGCGACGCCGATGTGATCGTAGCCGGTGGCTCCGAAGCCACCGTGTCACCTTTGGGTGTGGGAGGTTTCGCTGCCATGCGCGCCCTGTCCACGCGCAACGACGATCCGGCCACGGCTTCACGCCCCTGGGACAAAGACCGCGATGGCTTTGTGCTGGGTGAAGGCGCAGGTGTGATGGTGCTCGAAGAGTACGAGTTCGCCAAAGCGCGCGGCGCGCGCATTTATGCGGAGCTCTCGGGTTACGGAATGAGCGCCGATGCCGGTCACATGACGGCGCCCAGCATGGACGGCCCTCGACGCGCCATGGTCAGCGCTTTGCGCAATGCGGAACTGAACGCCGACCAGGTGGACTACCTCAATGCGCATGGGACCTCGACGCCGCTGGGCGATCTCAATGAAACGAACGCCATCAAAGCCGCTTTGGGTGATCACGCGGGCAAGGTGGTGGTCAACTCCACCAAGTCCATGACCGGCCATTTGCTCGGTGGCGCGGGCGGCATCGAGAGCGTGTTCACGGTGCTGGCACTGCATCACCAGAAGAGTCCTCCGACCATCAACATCTTCAACCAGGATCCCGAGTGCGACCTGGACTACTGCGCCAACACGGCACGGGACATGAAGATTGATGTTGCCCTCAAGAACAATTTCGGATTTGGCGGCACCAACGGCTCATTGGTTTTCAAGCGCGTTTGAGTTTCTCGAACGTCTCCATTACACCCGCTCTCCATGCACAACGCCCCATCCGTGGTCTTCCCGGTGGGGCGTTGTGCGTTTCATGGCTGGCTTCTGGTGGCGCTCGGTGGGGTGAGCGGGGCGGTGGTGGCATTGTTCCTGGTCGAGTCGAATTTTCGGAACCTCGGTGTCTGGGGCTGGCTTCCTTGCGTTGCGGGCATTGCCGTGTGGCTGAGCTGGACGACTTGGGCCCTTCTGACCTGGCTTTCTTCGCCGCAGGGCAGCCTGCATTGGGATTCACGGCGTGTGGCGGAAGACGGCACCCGCGGCGCTTGGTCGTGGACCGACCGCAATCACTCGGAACAGCTGATCTTGAACAGCATGGAGCGCGTGCTCGATCTGCAGGACCGCGTCTTGCTTCGCTTCCGCGGGCCGGGCATGGGCCGACGGTGGGCGTGGGTGGTACGGAGCGGCTCTCCCGGGCGTTGGAGCGACTTGAGAAGAGCGCTGGTGGCGAGCCTCGCTTGACCCCGGTTCGTCATCTGCGGGCCTTCGTAGCGGCAGGCCATCCACCGACGCGCCGAGTCTCTTCCAACCCTTGGGGTATATTTCCGCGCGCATGACTCCTGAAGACCACACCGCCCCCCCGCCTCCCGACAGCGACGTCATGTTGGTGCAGCGCACATTGGGCGGCGAGCAGCGAGCATTTGAATTGCTCGTCATCAAATACCAGCGCCGCGTCGAGCGGCTCATCGGGCGCATGGTGCGCGACTCCGATCTGGTTCAAGACATCGCGCAGGAGACTTTCATCCGGGCCTACCGGGCTCTGGCGCAGTTCCGCGGCGACGCCCAGTTCTACACCTGGCTGTACCGCATCGCGGTGAACACCGCGAAAAAGCAGCTGATGGAGCTCAAGCGCGACCCCCTGGTTTTCCAGTCGCAGATGAAATCGTCGGACGACGATGAAACTTCCTCGTCCGAACGCGAACTAAATTTCAACGCGGCCGACACCGAGACGCCCGAGGCGGTGCTGGCGAGCAAGGAGATTGCCCAAGCGGTCAACGCGGCCATGGACGCGCTGCCCGAAGAGTTGCGAATGGCAATCACCTTGCGGGAAATCGAGGGCATGAGCTACGAGGAAATCGCGCAGGCGTTGGAATGTCCGATTGGAACGGTTCGTTCGCGGATTTTTCGAGCCCGCGAGGCCATTTCCGGACGCATCAAGCCGATGCTGGAACGCCAAACGGGCAAACGCTGGTAGTGGAATTGCGCAGTCGGGCCACACAAGCCCATTGCATCGCACACGGGGAAATGAATCATGAATGCCGAACAACATCACAGCCCGCCGACGGCTGAAACCGCCGCCGCCCTCAAGCCGAGTCTGGGTTTGGATCCGGCCTTGTCCGCCATGGTCGATGGTGAGCTTGGCGCTGCCGAAATTGACGCTCTGATGACCTCGCTGGACTCGGATGCGCTGTCGAATTGGCATGCGTATCAAGTGATTGGTGACGTGCTGCGGGGCCAAGGAGACTCGAAGGGCGCTCGGCCCGCTGCCGAATTTCTGGCGGCTGTTCGGATTGGCCTGGAGGGCCGTGAGACCGAGCTGAAAACTGCGCCTCGCACGGGTGTTCAAACCCCGGTGTCCGGGTCGGGTCAGGTTCGAAATGAGGCCGCCAACGACGCGGTTTTCCGCTGGAAGCTGGTCGCGGGCTTTGCGTCGCTCGCCGCTGTGATGGCCGTGAGCTGGAGCGTGGTATCGGGTTCGGGTTCGGGCAGTGACGCTGGTGCCCAGCTGGCATCGAACACTCCCGCGTCCGTGGCAACCGCCTCCGCTCCTGCGATCGCCGCGCCGGTGGCCGTCAACACCGGCCAGGGCGTGGTGATCCGCGACGCACAACTCGAAGCCCTGCTGGCCGAGCACCGGCAGCACGGTGGCATGTCAGCCCTGCAAATGGCCTCCGGGTTCATCCGCAACGCCACCTACGAAGCGGCGGGACGTTGAGCAGCCATGTTGCCGATTTTGTTTGACGCGAGACCTGCCATGCCTGTGATTGCTGCGACCTCCCACCGCCCCCGCCACCCCCGCTCGACATTGCGGCACTGGCGCCCTGTGGGCGCCATGGCACTGCTCACCGCTGGTTTGTTGTTGGGTGGTCCATTGCAGGCCCAGGTCGGATCCTCGCCCGAGGCGGGCACGCGGTCGGTGAATGAATGGCTCAGCCGCATGCATGAAGCGTCGCGTCAGCGCGCCTACACGGGCACGCTGGTGGTGTCGGCGGGGGCTTCCATGTCCGCGTCGAAGGTCTGGCATGTGTGCGACGGCAACCAGCAGATGGAGCGCATCGACACGCTCACGGGGACACCGCGCACAACCATTAGGCGCAACAACGAAGTCATCACCTTCGAGCCGGAGACCAAGACAGCGTTTGTCGAGAAGCGCGAATCGCTGGGCATGTTTCCGGAGTTGCTGCGCACGCCGAACAACCTGATTCCCCAGTTTTACGCCGCGCGCGAAACCGGCGTCCAGCGCGTGGCGGGACACCTGGCCGACATGGTCGAGATCCTGCCCAAAGACGAACTGCGCTTTGGCTACCGCATCTGGTCCGAGCGACAAACCGGCCTGGTGGTGAAGTTGCAGACGCTGGGCGAGCAGGGCGCGGTGCTGGAGCAGATGTCGTTCTCCGAACTTCAACTGGACGCGCCAGTCAGCATGGACAAGCTGCAAAAGATGATGAAGGACACGCGTGGCTACGAGGTGCACAAGCCGCTGCTCAAGAAGACCACGGCCGAAGCCGAGGGCTGGCGCTTGAAAGAGCCGGTGCCCGGGTTCACGGCGATGAGTTGCCACACGCGCGACGCCGGCGCCGCTCAAGCACCCGGCACCGCTCCGATGCAGTGGGTGTTTTCCGATGGTCTGGCTTCGGTGTCCTTGTTTGTCGAACCCTTCGACGCGCAGCGACATGGGCAGGAAAAAGCAGCCGCTGTTGGCGCAACGCACTCGGTCAGCAAACGCGTGGGTGACCACTGGTTGACGGTGCTCGGCGAGGTGCCACCGCCAACACTGCGCCGCTTTGCCCTTGCGCTGGAACGAACACGCTGAACCTGCCAGACTTGTTTTTTTCTCAGCTGAGCCGTACCTGCGCAGTGTTCGGCAAAGCGCTCCGACGAGCACAGCCCGGTTTTGCCATTTGCGAGTGTGTAAAGGATCACCATGACGCACCTGAAACGTATTCAAAAGCCTTTGCTGGCCATGACCGCATCCGCTGCCTTGGCAGCCTTCGGAACGGCAGCGCTCATCCTGCACGCGCCACTGTCGGCGCAAACGGCGGTGGTGCCGGTGGTGCCGCCGGCCGCCAGCGTGCGTGGCTTGCCGGACTTCACCGATCTGGTGGACCTGGTGGGGCCGTCGGTGGTCAACATCCGCACACTGGAGCGTGCTGTGGCCGCGCGCCCGGGTGCTGGAGGTGCGCCTGACGAACAGATGCTGGAGTTCTTCAAGCGCTTCGGTATTCCTGTGCCACCAGGCATGACGCCGCGCACGCCTCGCCAGGAGCGCGGTCCCTCTGAAGAAGCACAGCCTCGCGGCGTTGGCTCGGGCTTCATCCTCAGCGCCGACGGTCTGATCATGACCAACGCCCACGTGGTGGAAGGCGCCGACGAATTGCTGGTGACCTTGCCCGACAAACGCGAATTCAAGGCGCGTGTGGTCGGCGCTGACAAGCGCACCGATGTGGCCGTGGTCAAGATCGAGGCCACCGGTCTCTCTCCGGTGAAGATTGGCGACGTGAACCGCCTGCGGGTGGGCGAGTGGGTGATGGCCATTGGCTCTCCTTTCGGCCTGGAAAACACGGTGACTGCCGGCATCGTGAGTGCCAAGCAACGCGACACGGGCGACTTTTTGCCGTTCATCCAGACCGACGTGGCCATCAACCCCGGCAACTCGGGTGGCCCTCTCATCAACATGAGCGGTGAGGTGATCGGCATCAACAGCCAGATTTACTCGCGCTCCGGGGGATTCCAGGGCATCTCGTTCGCGATCCCGATCGACGAAGCGGTGCGGGTGTCCGACCAGCTCAGGACCACGGGCCGCGTGACGCGCGGGCGCATTGGCGTGCAGATCGATCAGGTCAGCAAGGATGTGGCCGATTCGCTGGGCCTGGGCGCTGCCAAGGGTGCTTTGGTGCGAGGCGTGGAGCCCGAGTCACCTGCGGCCAAGGCGGGCGTCGAACCCGGCGACATCATCCTGAAGTTCGATGGCAAGACCATCGAGAAGTCAGTCGATCTGCCGCGCTTTGTGGGCAACACCAAGCCCGGGAACAAGAGCACCATGACCGTGCTTCGCCGCGGTGCCCAGAAGGACCTGACGATCACGGTTGCGGAGCTGGAGCCTGAAAAGCCCGAAGTAAGGGCGGCTGCGCCCGAGCAGCCCGCCAAGCCGCAGGCCAGCAGCGCGGTGCAATCGCTCGGTCTGGGTCTGGCCGAACTGACGGCTGCCGAGAAGAAGGAGCTCAACCTCAAGGGCGGTGTTCGCATTGCATCGGCCGAGGGGCCGGCGGCGCGTGCCGGTTTGCGCGAAGGTGATGTGATCGTGGCCATTGCCAATACAGACACCGCCAGTCTCAAGGAGATGGAGACAGCGCTGAGCAAGATCGACAAGTCGAAACCGGTGAATGTGCTGTTTCGCCGCGGTGAGTGGGCACAGTACGCGGTCATTCGACCGCAGCGCTGATGGGCCGCTTGGCGCTCAACACAGCCGCAGCACCAAAACCCCCAGACCCTCTCGGATCTGGGGGTTTTTTGCAGGGGTGGCCTATTCGCCACAGTGATCGGTCCGAGCAACGTTCCCCCAAAAATGGCGATTTGTTAGTGGATGCTCACTATCGTCGCGCTCGCGTTGACCGATTTCGCTAAAATGGGCCCGAATCCGGTGGAATTCCCTCACTTCGGTGGCAAGTCGGCCCACGATGTGGGAGCTGTCCCGGAAGTCCCCAGGTCGTCCACAGACGGTCCACAACTTCTCCCGTTATCTTGTGGATATGCTGTGCGTAAAGTTCACGTTGCTGCGTCGCAACAAGGGGCTGACGGTGGTTCGGTGGTGTGCATTCCGGGCTTTTTGCCTACAATGAAACCCCAACTATCGCAGTTGCCATTGATTGTTGGTTACGGGCGCGTCAGCAGCTGACGCGCCCTTTTTTATGGCCGCTCGTTCCTGCTCGGAGCCGCGGTTTTCCCCAGTGTTTGAGCCGTTCTCCTGATGAATCACATCCGCAATTTTTCGATCATCGCGCACATCGACCATGGCAAGTCCACGCTCGCCGATCGCATCATCTCCCTCTGTGGCGGCCTGTCCGACCGCGAGATGAGCGAGCAGGTGCTTGACTCGATGGACATCGAGAAGGAGCGCGGCATCACCATCAAGGCTCAGACCGCCGCGCTCAAGTACAAGGCGCGTGACGGGCAGGTTTACGACCTCAATCTGATCGACACACCTGGCCACGTGGACTTCTCTTATGAGGTCTCACGTTCACTCTCGGCCTGCGAAGGTGCGCTGCTGGTGGTGGATGCCAGCCAGGGCGTTGAAGCGCAGACCGTGGCCAACTGCTACACGGCTCTCGAGCTGGGTGTGGAGGTGGTGCCGGTGCTCAACAAGATGGATCTGCCCAACGCCGATCCCGAGAACGCGAAGAGCGAAATCGAAGATGTGATCGGCATCGATGCCACGGACGCCATTCCCTGTTCGGCCAAGACCGGCATGGGCGTCGAGGACATTCTGGAAGCCGTGGTGGCGCGCATTCCGCCCCCCAAAGGCAACGCTGATGCACCGCTGCGCGCCATGATCGTGGACAGCTGGTACGACGCCTACGTGGGCGTGGTGATGCTGGTGCGGGTGGTGGACGGGCGCCTGCTCAAGAACGAGCGTTTCAAGATGATGGCGACCAACACGGTCTACAACGCCGACAGCATGGGCGTGTTCACGCCGGGCAACGAGCCTCGCGAATCGTTGCAGGCCGGTGAGGTGGGCTACATCATTGCGGGCATCAAGGAGCTGCAGGCGGCCAAGGTGGGCGACACCATCACCCTGGAGAAAAAGCTGCCCAACAACGCCGGTCCGGCCACCGAGGCCTTGCCTGGCTTCAAGGAAGTGCAGCCCCAGGTGTTCGCCGGCCTGTACCCGACCGAAGCCAACCAGTACGACTCGCTGCGCGATGCGCTGGAGAAGCTCAAGCTCAACGACGCTTCTCTGCAGTACGAACCCGAGGTGTCGCAGGCGCTGGGCTTCGGCTTTCGCTGTGGCTTCCTCGGCTTGCTGCACATGGAGATCGTGCAGGAGCGGCTGGAGCGCGAGTTCGACCAGGATCTGATCACCACCGCACCCAGCGTGGTGTACCAGGTGATGAAGCCCGATGGTGAGGTCATGATGGTGGAGAACCCGTCCAAGATGCCCGACCAGGGTCGACTGGAAGAGATTCGTGAGCCCATCGTCACTGTGCATCTCTACATGCCGCAGGAGTACGTGGGTGCGGTCATGACCCTGGCCAACCAGAAGCGCGGCATGCAGCTCAACATGGCGTATCACGGCAAGCAGGTCATGCTGACCTACGACATGCCCCTGGGCGAGATCGTGCTGGACTTCTTCGACAAGCTCAAGTCGGTGAGCCGGGGCTACGCGTCCATGGACTACGAGTTCAAGGAGTACCGCGCGGCCGATGTGGTGAAGGTCGACATCCTGCTCAACGGCGAGAAGGTCGACGCCTTGTCCATCATCGTGCACCGTTCGCAGTCGCAGTACCGTGGTCGTGCGGTGGTGGCCAAAATGCGCGAGATCATCAGCCGGCAGATGTTCGACGTGGCGATCCAGGCGGCCATTGGCGGCAACGTGATCGCGCGCGAGACCATCAAGGCGCTGCGCAAGAACGTGCTGGCAAAATGCTACGGCGGTGACATCTCCCGCAAACGCAAACTTCTCGAAAAACAGAAAGCAGGCAAGAAGCGCATGAAACAGATCGGCTCGGTGGAAGTTCCCCAAGAGGCGTTCCTCGCCATATTGCAGGTGCAGGACTGATGCAGGCGCTCATGGGAACGGTCACCGCGGTGATCCTGGCGGCTTTTGTGGCCTACGCGGGCGCCTGGTACGCCGGCGTGGTGGAAGGCAATTTTGCGCTGCTGCTGATGCTGGCCACGGTCGTCACGGGGCTGTACTGGCTGGCCGAACGGCTGGTGTTTCTGCCTCAGCGCCGGCGCGCGGCGGAGCAGTTGCTCGTCGAACACAACACGCGCAAGGAAGCCTTGATCAAACAGGGTTTCAGCCAGGTCGAAGGCGACGTGGAGCCCGCGCGCCAAAAACTGTTGGCGCAACCCTGGTGGCTGGACTGGACCGCGGGTCTGTTCCCCGTGATCCTGGCTGTGTTCGTGCTGCGATCGTTCCTCTTCGAGCCGTTCAAGATCCCCTCGGGTTCGATGATTCCGACCCTGCGCGTGGGCGATTTGATCCTGGTGAACAAGTTTCACTATGGCGTGCGCATGCCGGTGTTCAACACCAAGCTGATTGCCAACAACGACCCCCAGCGCGGCGACGTGATGGTGTTTCGCTACCCCCCACAGCCCAGCCTGGACTACATCAAACGCGTGATTGGTGTGCCCGGCGACGAGGTGGCCTACTTGAACAAACAGCTGACCGTCAACGGCAAGGCCGTGCCGCGCGTGGCGCAGCCGGACTTCTTCGACAGCGATTCCATGCGCTACTCGAAGCAGTTCGGGGAAACACTGGATCAGCGCCAGTACAGCACCCTCAACGACGACGACAGGCCCGCATTCATCCCGGGTGCCACCGAGTTTCCGTTTGCCGACGGTTGCAAGTACACCGTCGAAGGCGTGACCTGCAAGGTGCCCGCAGGGCACTATTTCATGATGGGCGACAATCGGGACAACTCGCTGGACTCGCGCTACTGGGGCTTCGTGCCGGAGCGCAACATCGTCGGCAAGGCCTTCTTCGTCTGGATGAATTTTGGCGACCTGGGACGCATCGGATCCTTTGAATGACAACCATCACCTGTGGAGCTTGACGTCATGAAATTGAAGCAACAGCAACGCGGCCTGACCTTCATGGGCCTGATCATCGTGGGCATCTTGCTGGCCTTGGCCGGCGTGGTGTTTGCGCAGGTTGTGCCTACCTACATCGAATACATTGCAGTGCAGAAGGCGGTGGACAAGGCGGCTGCAGGGTCCACCGTGGCGGAGGTTCGCCAGATTTTCGACAAGGCCGCCACCATCGACGACATCCGCACCATTTCGGCCAAGGATCTGGTGGTGGGCAAAGAGGGCGACCGCGTGGTGGTGTCCTATGCCTACACCCGCGAGATTCCGCTCGCCGGCCCGGCTTACCTGTTGATGAAATACGAAGGCCGCTCGAAGTGACATGCAGCCAGGGGGAGCGCTCGATGGAGCGCCCGCATTCTTGAATCCGGAACTCACGGCGCTGCAACGGCGCCTGCAACACAACTTTGCCAATCCGCGCCTGCTGGAGCGCGCACTGACGCACCGCAGCTTCACCGCCGACCACAACGAACGCCTGGAATTTCTGGGCGATTCGGTGCTCAACCTAGCGGTCTCAGGTCTGCTGTTCGAAAAGCTCAACCAGTTGCCCGAGGGCGATCTGTCGCGCGTGCGCGCCAATCTGGTCAAGCAGGACACCTTGTTCGACATCGCATCGCGGCTGAACCTTTCAGCCGGTCTGCGGCTGGGTGATGGCGAAAAGCGCTCGGGTGGGCAGAAGCGCCCTTCGATCCTGGCCGACGCGCTCGAGGCGGTGATCGGTGCGGTGTACCTCGACGCCGGCTTTGAAGTGGCTTCGGCGCTCGTGCGCCGCCTCTACAGCGACCTGGAGCTCAACGCGCAGATGAGCGCCATGGGCAAGGACCCCAAGACCGAATTGCAGGAGTGGCTGCAGGGGCGCAAAATGAAACTGCCGGTCTACCGCGTGGTGGCCACTCTCGGCGAGGCGCACAAACAGACCTTCGACGTGGAGTGCACCGTGACCGAGACCGGCCGCAGCGAACGCGGCATCGGCGCGTCGCGGCGGGCCGGTGAGCAGGCCGCTGCCGCGGCCATGTTGCAGCACCTCACCGCCGATCCCAAGCAGGCCCATGCCTTGCCACCCGCGACCCCCGATGTCGCCCCTTCCGCCAAGGTACCTTGAAGCCATGCCCCGCACACCCGTGAACCCGCCATCCAATCCCGACCTCGATGCCATGCTGGCCAAGGCCTTGAGCAAGGAAACGGCGGCCGTGCCGGCCGATTCGCCTGCGGAAGCCGTGGCCGAGGTCGACCCCGCCGAACAACGCTGCGGCTATGTGGCCATCGTCGGCAAGCCCAATGTGGGCAAGTCCACCTTGCTCAACGCTTTGGTCGGGCAAAAGGTGAGCATCACCTCGCGCAAGGCGCAGACCACGCGCCACCGCATCACTGGCATGCGCACCGTAGGCCCCACACAGTTCATCTTTGTGGACACGCCCGGTTTCCAGACCCGCCACGGCAACGCGCTGAACCGCGCGCTGAACAAGACCGTGATGGGCGCTGTGAGCGATGTGGATCTGATCCTCTTCGTGGTGGAAGCGGGCCACTTCAACCTGGCCGACGCCAAGGTGCTGTCGCTGTTGCCAGCCAATGTGCCGGTGATCCTGCTGGCCAACAAGTTCGACCTGGTGCACCGCCGCGGCGATCTGGCACCGTGGCTGCGCTCCATGCAGGAACGCCACCCGTTCACCGAGTTCGTGCCGATGTCGGCCAAGACCGCCAAGGACATCGAGCGCCTGTTCGGCATCTGCGAAAAATTCCTGCCGCAGCAGCCCTGGATGCACGACCCGGAGGACCTGACCGACCGCAGCGAACGTTTCATGGCCAGCGAGATGGTGCGCGAAAAACTGTTCCGGCTCACCGGCGACGAATTGCCCTACACCTCCACCGTGATCATCGACAAGTTCGAGGAAGAGGGCGCGCTCAAACGCATCGCAGCCACCATCGTGGTCGAGCGTGAAGGCCACAAGGGCATGGTGATCGGTGAGGGCGGCGAGAAGCTCAAACGCATCGGTACCGAGGCGCGCCAGGAACTTGAAAAGCTCTGGGACTGCAAGGTGTTTCTGGAGCTGTGGGTCAAGGTCCGCTCGGGCTGGGCCGATGACGATGCACGCGTTCGTTCTTTCGGTTACGAGTGAGCCGCCGGCTGCCTGACCCGTGGCCCTGAAACGCGTTTCCGAGGAACCCGCCTTCGTCCTGCACCGCTACGACTGGAGCGAAACCAGTCTGGTGCTGGAAGTGTTCACCCGCCACCATGGCCGCATCGCGCTGGTGGCGAAAGGGGTGAAGCGCCCCACCTCCCAATTCCGCCCGGTGTTGCTGCCGCTGCAGCCGCTGCATGTGTCGTGGACGGGGGACGCCGAGGTGCGCACGCTCAAGTCGGCGCAATGGCAGGGTGGGCACGTGATGCCCACGGGCGAGGCGCTGATCTCGGGCAGTTACCTCAACGAACTGCTCATGCGCCTGCTGGCGCGCGACGATCCCCACGCCAGCCTCTTCGACCACTTCGCCCTGGCGGTGCAACTGCTGGCCGAGAAGAGCGATGCGCAGCAGGTGATCTTGCGGGCGTTTGAACTGCTGCTGCTGCGCGACGTGGGCTTGTTGCCCGACCTCGCGCAAGAGGCCAACACCCTGGCGCCTCTCGACCCCGACGGGCTGTATGTGCTCACGCCCGAAAGTGGTCTGCGCGCGGCCCACGGCGACGACGCGCATCCCCTCAGCGGTGAGCAGTGGCTGGGGCTGCAAGCTGCCATGGACGGCCCGGCGCCTTTCGTCACCACGCTGCGCGCGTGCGCCAACGCGTTGCAAGCCCTGCGCCCGCAGCTGCGCCACCTGCTGCACTACCATTGCGGCGTGCGGGTGTTCAAGACGCGGCAACTCATGCTGGATGTGCAAGCGATGACGCGGCCCCGCTCCACTGGGGCGTCCGAGCCCGGTGAACCGGCAACCCCCAACCCCGAGCCCACCCCATGAACGCGGTCACCTCTCCCTTTCTTCGCACCGCGCTCTCGGTCAACCTCAACAAGGTGGCCCTCGTGCGCAACACGCGCCACCTGGGCATTCCGTCGGTCACCCGCGCAGCCACGCTGTGCCTGCAGGCTGGCGCCCGCGGCATCACGGTGCATCCGCGACCTGATGAGCGCCACATCCGTGCGCACGACGTGCACGACCTGGCCGAGCTCATGAAGGCCTGGCCGGACCGCGAATACAACATCGAAGGCAACCCCTTCCACAACCTCATGGGCTTTGTGCGCGCCGTGCGGCCGCACCAGGTCACGTTCGTTCCCGACAGCGAGGGCCAGTTCACCAGCGACCACGGCTGGAGCTTTCCCGCAGACGCAGAACGCCTGCGCCCGCTGATCGACGAGTGCCGTGCGCTGGGAGTGCGCGTGAGCCTGTTCATGGACGCCGATGCCCACCAGATGGCCGGTGCCAAGGCCGTGGGTGCCGATCGCGTGGAGCTCTACACCGAGCCCTACGCGGCTGCGTGGCACACGCCGCAGCGTGCCGAGCAACTGGAGCGTTTTCGTGTTGCCGCGCAGGCGGCGTTGGACGCGGGGCTGGGTGTGAACGCCGGTCACGACCTGAACCGCGACAACCTCACCGCGTTTCTGCGCACCGTGCCCGGCGTGAGCGAGGTGTCGATTGGTCATGCTCTGATGGCCGACGCGCTGGAGCTGGGCTACACCGCCACCATCGCTGAGTACAACCGCTGCATCGCTGAAGCCAGATGATTTTTGGTATCGGCACCGACATCTGCGACATCCGGCGCATCGAGGCGACGTTTGAACGCCAGGGCGAACGTTTCGTGCGCAAAGTGCTGAGCGACGCCGAATTCGCCGTCTGGCAGAAGCGCAGCGCGCGCTGGCCCCAACGCGGCTTGCGCTTCCTGGCCACGCGCTTCTCCGCCAAGGAAGCCTTCTCCAAAGCCATCGGTCTGGGCATGCGCATGCCCATGACCTGGCGGCAGTGCGAAATCACCAACCTGTCCAGCGGCCAGCCGGTCATCGTGCTGCACGGCGGGCTCAAGACCTGGTTCGAAGCCCAGGGCTTGCGCGCGCATGTGACCGTGACCGACGAGACCGACTACGCGGCCAGTTTCGTCATCGTTGAACGCGACTGACCTCGACCTTTCTTCGAGATCCGGATCCATGAACCCACACTCCCCTCTCATCATCGATGTTGCCGGTCTCGCCTTGACCACAACCGACCGCCAGCGCCTCGCCCACCCCCTGGTCGGCGGCGTCATCCTGTTTGGCCGCAACTGGCACGACCGGTTGCAGCTCACGCAGCTGTGCCGCCAGATCAAGGCTGTGCGGCCCGATTTGCTGATCGCGGTGGACCACGAAGGCGGCCGCGTGCAGCGCTTTCGCACCGACGGCTTCACCCATCTGCCGCCCATGGCCGCGCTGGGGACCATGGCCATGCGCGCGGCCAAGGCGGGTGAGCCCGACGGTGTGGCCACCTTGCAGGCTTGCAACGCCGCTACCGCGGCGGGCTACGTGTTGGGTGCCGAGCTGCGCGCCTGCGGCGTCGACCTGAGCTTCACGCCGGTGCTGGACCTCGACTTTGGCGAAAGCTCGGTGATCGGCGACCGTTCTTTCGGCCGCGATCCGCGCATCGTCACGCTGCTCGCGCAGGCGCTGATGCACGGCCTGCTGCAAAGCGGCATGGGCAACTGTGGCAAACATTTCCCGGGCCACGGCTTCGTCAAGGCCGACTCGCACCTCGCCATTCCGGTGGACCGTCGCAGCCTGAAAGCCATCCTGGCGGAAGACGCGGCACCCTACGGCTGGCTCTCGGCCAGCCTGCAGGCCGTGATGCCCGCCCATGTGATCTACCCCAAGGTCGACCAGCGTCCCGCAGGCTTTTCCGCGCGCTGGTTGCAGGAGGTGTTGCGCCACCGCCTGGGCTTCACCGGCGCCATCTTCAGCGACGACCTCAGCATGGCCGCGGCGCGGCAGATCGATGGTCAGGCCGTGAGCTTCACGACCGCTGCGCTGGCTGCCCTGCAGGCGGGTTGCGACATGGTCTTGTTGTGCAACCAGTCCGTGGAAGCCGGTGGTGCTCCGATCGACGAGGCCATCGACGATCTGTCCCAGGCCTGTCTGAACGGTGACTGGCTGCCCAGCGAAGCGAGCGAAGAGCGCCGCGTGGCTTTGCTGCCGGGGGGCGCTGCGCCCGACTGGGACAGCTTGATGGTGAGCGAACGCTACATGCAGGCGCTATCGCTGCTGCCCTGACGCAAGCCCCACCTCAGGCTCAGTTCTCCAGACCCAGCTTCTCCAGCAGGTCCGACACCAGCTCCAGGCGCAGCAGCGGATTGTCCAGCGCCATCAGCCGCTGTTTGAGCTCGGCCGGTGCCGGCAGCAACTCGGCCCAGCGGTTGGCCACCCAGCCGCTGTCGTCCCACTGGTAGGGCGGCTGCAGGGGCAACTGGTCCAGGCTTTCGGGATCGCGCTCCTGCAGGTTCTGCAGCAGGCGCTTCAGCGCGTCGCGGGTGTTCGCCAAGTCGGTCGGCACCGCCACCACGGACTCGTGCTCGTCCAGCGTGACGTCGGCCACCCACAGACCGTGCGGCAGTTGGCTGCGGCGGTTGATGTGGAAACGCTGCAGACCGCGGCACTTGATCACCATGAGCCCGGGCTGGGGCCGTTCCAGGCTCTCGATGTGGGCCAACGTGCCCACCGCGTGAAACACCTCTTTGGCGAAGCTGTCACCCGTGGGCGGTGCTGCGGGATTGGCACGGCGCACCTCGCTGCCTTCGCTCAGGCAGACCACGCCAAACGGAGCGCCGGCCTTGTGGCAGCGGCCGATCATGTCGAGGTAGCGCACTTCGAAGATGCGAAGCGGCAACCACCCGCCAGGGAACAGGGCGGTCTGCAGCGGAAACAGGGGGAGCTGAGACAGCGTGAGCGCCTCGGCTGCGGGTTCGGAACTCAATCGTTGACCACCGCGTCGGCGCTCTGGCGCTGCAGCATGGCCAAGGTGTTGGCGATGGTGGTGCGCAGTTCGCGCCGGTCGGAGATGAAATCCACCGCGCCCTTGGTCTGCAAAAACTCGGCGCGCTGGAAACCTTCGGGCAGCTTCACCCGCACGGTGTTCTCGATCACGCGTGGGCCGGCGAAGCCGATCAGCGCCTTGGGCTCGGCAATCACCACATCGCCCAGGAACGCAAAGCCTGCGCTCACGCCGCCCATGGTCGGATCGGTGAGCACGCTGATGTAGGGCAGGCCCTTCTTGGCCAGGCGGGTCAGCGCGGCGTTGGTCTTGGCCATCTGCATGAGCGAGAGCAAGCCTTCCTGCATGCGCGCACCACCGGTGGCGGTGAAGCACACGAAGGGCACCTTCTGGGCGATGGCTTCTTCAACGCCGCGCACGAAACGTTCGCCGACGACCGAGCCCATGGAGCCGCCCATGAAGTCGAATTCAAAGCAGGCCACCACCAGGCTGATGCCGTGCACCGCGCCACCCATGACGATCAGCGCGTCGGTCTCGCCCGTGGTTTCCAGCGCGTCTTTAAGGCGCTCGGGGTACTTGCGGCTGTCCTTGAACTTGAGGGCGTCGACCGGCAGCACTTCCTGCGCGAGTTCGTAGCGCCCTTCGGCGTCCAGAAACGCGTTGAGCCGCGCGCGCGCGCCGATGCGGTGGTGGTGG
Organism: Hydrogenophaga sp. RAC07; assembly: GCF_001713375.1. Lineage (NCBI taxonomy): Bacteria > Pseudomonadati > Pseudomonadota > Betaproteobacteria > Burkholderiales > Comamonadaceae > Hydrogenophaga > Hydrogenophaga sp. RAC07. The sequence goes on along the minus strand of NZ_CP016449.1, from coordinate 2,677,953 downwards.
CTGCAGTGCGGGCAGACGTTCTGGTTTTTTTCCAGATCGTTCTTGTAGAGCACCGCCTCGCAACTCGGGCACTTGATCCACAAACCTTCCGGCACGCTGCGGCGCTCGGTCGGGTCGGTGGGGGTGATCTTGGGAGGCAGCAGTTTTTCGAGCCAGGACATGTGTGTTCTCCGTGCAGCAGCAGAATGTTTGGAATTAGACCATGCAGAAAGGTGCGAGCGGGCCAGCCGCCGGGCCGCCCCCAAGGCAGGCCCAGCCCCCTTGGGGGGCAGCGACCCGCGCAGCGGCGGAGCGTGGGGGAACCCCGTTATGCGTCTAGAGCTTTGCGGATCGTGCGAATGAAGTTCGAGGCAACAGCCACCACTTTTTCATGCGGCTCGTTGTCGATCAGCTGGATGATCTTGCTGCCGATCACCACGGCGTCGGCCGCGCGGCTGATGGCGCGTGCGGTTTCCGCGTCGCGGATGCCGAAGCCCACGCCCACGGGCACGTTCACGTGAGCGCGGATGCGCGGCAGCATGGCTTCGACCTGGCCCACGTCAAGCGTGCCGGCACCTGTCACCCCCTTGAGCGACACGTAGTACACGTAGCCACTGGCCACGCGTGCCACCTGCGCCATGCGTTCGTCGGTGGAGGTGGGGGCCAGCAGGAAGATCAGGTCCATGCCGTGCTCGCGCAGTGAGGCGGCGAACTCTTCGCACTCTTCGGGCGGGTAGTCCACGATCAACACGCCGTCCACCCCGGCCGCCGATGCGTCGCGCACGAAGGCGCCCACGCCGTGCTTCTGGTCGTAGCGCTCCACCGGGTTGGCATAGCCCATGAGCACCACGGGCGTGGTGTCGTTGCGCTCGCGGAAGGTGCGCACCATGGCAATCACCTGGGTGAGGCCGATGCCGGCGGCCAGTGCGCGGTCGCCCGCCTTCTGGATCACCGGGCCGTCGGCCGACGGGTCGGAGAAGGGCACGCCGAGTTCGATGACGTCTGCGCCCGCTTCGGCCATGCCGTGCATGAGGTCGGGCGTGATGTCGGCATAGGGGAAGCCGGCGGTGACGAAGGGGATGAGGGCCTTGCGGTCCTGCTTTTTCAGCGCGGCAAAGGTGGATTCGATGCGGCTCATTTTTTCACCTCGATGGTGGCCACGCCACCTTTGACCGACTGCCCTTTGCAGCTCGGGCGGCAATAAAAGTCGGCGTTGGACAGGTCGGCCACGGTGCCGATGTCCTTGTCGCCCCGGCCCGAGAGGTTGACCAGGATCGATTGATCGGCCTTCATGGTCCTGGCCAGCTTCATGGCGTAGGCCACGGCGTGGCTCGATTCGAGCGCGGGGATGATGCCCTCGGTGCGGCACAGGTAGTGAAAGGCCTCCAGCGCCTCGGCGTCGGTGATGCCCACGTACTCGGCGCGGCCGATGTCTTTCAGGAACGCGTGTTCGGGGCCCACGCCGGGGTAGTCCAGGCCGGCGCTCACGCTGTGCGTTTCGGTCACCTGGCCGTTGTCGTCCTGCAGCACATAGGTGCGGTTGCCGTGCAGCACACCCGGGCTCCCTTTTTGTAGCGAGGCCGAGTGTTTGCCGCTTTCCATGCCTTCGCCAGCGGCTTCGACGCCGATCAAGCGCGTTTGCGCGTGGTTGATGTAGGGGTAAAAAATACCCATGGCGTTGCTGCCGCCACCCACGCAGGCGATCACCGCGTCGGGTTGCTCGTTCTTGCAGCCGGCGGCCAGCAGCATCTCGGGCATCTGCACCAGGCATTCCTCGCCGATCACGCTCTGGAAGTCGCGCACCATCATCGGGTAAGGGTGAGGACCGGCCACGGTGCCGATGATGTAGAAGGTGTTGTCCACGTTGGCGACCCAGTCGCGCATGGCCTCGTTGAGCGCGTCCTTGAGCGTGCGGCTGCCCGATTCGACCGGCACCACGGTGGCGCCCAGCAGCTTCATGCGGTAGACGTTGGGGCTCTGGCGCTTCACGTCTTCACTGCCCATGTAGACCACACACTCCAGCCCATAGCGCGCGCAGATGGTGGCGGTGGCCACACCGTGCTGGCCCGCGCCGGTCTCCGCAATGATGCGCGGCTTGCCCATGCGTTTGGCGAGCATGGCCTGGCCGATGGTGTTGTTGATCTTGTGCGCGCCGGTGTGGTTGAGGTCTTCGCGCTTGAGGAAGATCTGCGCTCCACCGGTCTCGCGGCTCATGCGGGCGGCGTGGTAGACCGGGCTGGGTCGGCCCACAAAGTGCGCGAGTTCACTTTTGAATTCGGCCAGGAACTCGGGGTCGTGCTGGTATTTCGCGTACGCGGCCTTGAGCTCGTTGATGGCGTGGGTGAGCGTCTCGCTCACGAAGCTGCCGCCGTAGATGCCGAAGTGGCCGCGGGCGTCGGGTTGCTGGTAGGTCTGCATGGGGTGATCTCGTCTCGGTTGCCCGACCCCGGATCGGGGGCGATCAGGGCAGGCGGGAAAGGTGTTCGTCGGCTGCACGAACGGCAGCGACGAAGGCGTTCATGAGGTCCGGGCTCTTGATGCCCTTGGACACCTCGACGCCGGAACTCACATCAACGGCCCAAGGCCGCACGCACGTGATGCCATCGATCACGTTTGCAGGCGTGAGTCCACCAGACAAAACGAGGCGAGAGCTGGCGTTTAGAAGCGGATGTGACCAAGGGAATGCTGTCCAGTCGAAGGATTGACCCCCACCGCCGAAGCCTTCGACGTGCGCGTCGAGCAGGATCGCTTGGGCTGTTGAGAAGTCCGTCGCGTATTTTAGGAGATCGAAGCCTTGCCCGGCAGCACCTGTGGGTATGCGCGCGGCGCGCATGAAGGGGCGGCCAGCGGCCAGGCAGTCGGCGGGTGACTCGTCGCCGTGGAACTGGAGCAGGGCGTTGGGTACGGCTTCGCACGCGCGCTGAACGTACTCGGGGCTGGCGTTGACGAACAGCAGCACGGGTGTCACGAAAGCGGGCAGGCGGCGGGCCAGCTCACCAGCGCGTTCCGGCGTGACATGGCGCGGGCTTTTTGCGTACAGCACAAAACCAACGGCATCGGCTCCCGCGCGGGCGGCTGCGTCCACATCGGCCTCGCGTGTGAGGCCGCAGATCTTGATGCGGGTGCGGTGTGCGTTCATGGCAACCAGTCGAAGGCGGACGTGCGCAGCGGCAAGCCCAAAGCCTCATCGTAGACCGGCCCGAGGAAATACAGGCCGTCCGGGGAAAAGGTGGGTGCTGCCACGTCCCGGCTGCGGGCCTGGAGCACCTCGGCCATCCACTCGGGCGGGCGGCTGCCGATGCCGATGGCGATCAGGCAGCCCATGATGTTGCGGATCATGTGGTGCAGGAAGGCCGAGGCCTCGAACTCGAAACGCCAATAGGCACCACGGCGAGCGATCTCGGCGCGCATCAGGTGTTTGACCGGCGAGTGGGCTTGGCACTGGGCGGCGCGGAACGACGAGAAGTCGTGCTCGCCCACCAGCATCTGCGCGGCTTGCACCATGGGCTCCAGTGCCAGCGGTCGGAACACCCAGCCGACCTGACCGGCGTCCACGCTGGGGCGCACGGGCGACTCAAGCAGCACGTAGGCGTAGCGGCGCGAGCGTGCGCTGCCGCGCGCGTGAAAGCTGCTGTCGACCTGGCGCGCCCACTGGATGGCGATGTCGGAGGGCAGGAAGGCGTTGGTGCCCCTGACCCAGGCGTTTTCGTCGCGCTGCAGCGCCGTGTCGAAGTGCACCACCTGCATGAGCCCGTGCACACCCGAGTCGGTGCGGCCGGCACACAGGGTTTTGATGGGTTCCGTGGCGCCGAACCGGGTGAGGGCTCGCTCCAGCTTGTCCTGCACGGTTTGGCCACCCAACTGGCTTTGCCAGCCCTCATAGGCGCGGCCGTTGTAGCTGACACCCAGAGCGATGCGGGTCACGTCACCCTCCGGGATTCACAAGTGCAGGCGCCGGGCCGGCCGGCAGGCCGGCCTTGAGGACGTGTCAAGCCAGATCGGCCAGGAAGGTGCCTGCCTTGGTTTTGAGGGAGCCGGATGCTTCTGCCAGCACCTCTTCCGCCAGAGAACGGGCGCCTTCAAAGTCGCCGATCGCGCGGAATTCTTCTGCCAGGGACAGCTTGGTTTCCAGCGGATTTTCCTGGCCGGATGCATCGCTGGCCGTCATGTCGATTTCGGCGGGCGCTTCCAGGTCGAGGTTCAGATTGTTCAGATCGAATGCCATCGGTGCCGGGGCAGCGTCCACAGCACTCTGGTTCACGGGTGCTGCGCGGTCAGAGGATTCGTCGGGAAGGTCCATGTCAAGACCAAAATCTGGCGCTTCTTCGCTCAAGTCGAACGTGGGCGCTTCCGGGGTGGCGGCTGCGACTGGAGTGGGCGCTATCTCTGAAGGCGGCTGCAAGTTCGCGGGTTGCGAAGGGAAATCCAGGTCGAAGTCCATGGACATGGAGGGCGGACCCGAGGGTTCGGCAGTCTGGCTGGTGAGCGCGTCGGTGATCTGGAGATCGCCCATGTCCGACAAAACCGCATCGGGCGGTGCAGCGGCGTAGGCTGGCGCCACGCTCTGGTCGGTGCTGGCGTCGTCGAGCGAAAAATCCAGGTCGAGGTCAAGATCGCCCATGCCCGATGCCGGGCTGCCCGAAGGACCCGACATGGTGCTGCTGACAAACGGCATGGTGTTGGCACCAGCTGCCGCAAAATTCTCGACAGCGCCGGCCTTGGCCGCCGGTTTGCCACCGGGTTGGTACAGCGGGTTGGACGGGTCAAGCTCCTTGCCCAGTTCGCAGGCCCGATCCCATTCAGGACCCTGGCCCTGGGTCAACCCAAACGCTTCAGTGGCCACAACTTCAAAAGCCCTGGCATCGCGGCGCTTGGCGTAAATCTCCAGCAATTTGTTGTGAATGGCCACGCGCGTGGGCGTGCTGCGCATGGCTTCCTTGAGGATTTCCTCGGCCTGCAAGTCTCGGCCGTAGGCGAGGTACACGTCGGCCTCGGCCACGGGGTCAACATCGCCGGCTGCGTCCAGCTGGCTGGGCGAATAGACCATGGACGAGCCCGAGGCTGCGGATTCCGCGGTGTCGATGCGCTGCCCACCGCTGGAGCCAAAGAACGAATCGGGCTGGAGACGGCTTTCCAGGAAGGAGCTGTCAACGCTGGCACCGCCTTTGCGCTGTCGCATGCGGTAGATGCCGAAGCCCGCCAGCAGGGCCAGCAGCCCCCCGGCCAGGGGCAGCACCAAGGGGTTGTCGCGCAGCTGGTCAATGAACGATGGCTCGTCAGGCAGGGGAACGGGAGCGGGTGCCGCAACCTGCGGGGTTGGCGTGACGGCGGGTGCGGCGGCGGGAGGTGCCTCCGGTGCAGCGGCAGCGGGTGTTTCCGCCGGCGTTGCAGCGGGTGCCGCGGCTGGTGGCGTTGCACTGTCGGCTGGCACCGCAGGTGCAGCTGGTGGCGTCGCTGGTGCAGGTGTTGCGGCTGTAGCGGGCGCGGCCGCAGCGGCCGGTGCAGCCGGTGTGGCGGGGGCTGCTGGCGTTGCCGGTGCGGGAGTGCCCAGTTTCGCCAGCTCGTCGATGTTGCGCGAAAGCTCAGCCACGCGGGTCGACGCCTCTTGCGCTTGCCGTTCCTTGGCGATCTGGTCTTCGCGAGCGGTCTGCGCGGGCGTGGCGCCTTTGGACAGTGTCAGCTTGTCGGCGGCAGGCGCCGTGGGCGCAGCGTCTTTCACCTCGGCCTGCACCTGGCCAGCCGCCTGCCGGTCGGCTGTGCCCACGTCGGCATCGGGCGCTGCGCCGGCCAGGCGACGGCGGAATTCGTTGAAGTCGCGGCTCTGGGCCTCTATGGTCTGGCGCGCTTCTCCTGCGTTGACTGCGCCGGCTTGTTCGGCGGTGGGCAGATCGATCACGGCGCCTGCCTTGATCCGGTTCACGTTGCCACCAATGAACGCACTGGGGCTGGAGCGGAGCATGGCCACCAACATCTGGTCCAGCGACACGTTTGCGGGGCGGTTGGAGGCGGCGATGCGTCCAGCCGTGTCGCCGGCCTGCACGCGAACCTGCGCACCACCGGATGCAGGGGCGGGCGCTGGCGCTGCTGCGCGCTCGGGCTGCGCGACGGGCGTCGAGGGCGGTGAGACGGCGGGTGCTGGCGCAGGCGCGGCCTGAGCCACGGGCGGCAATGGTGCACTGGGCAACACGGGTTGGGCTCGTGTGGCTGGCGGTGCGCTCACCCCGGGTGCAATGGGCACCGGTCGGGGCGCCGGGCGCAGGTTGGGTGGATCAAACAGGAGCGTGTAGTCGCGAACGATGCGGCCTGAAGCCCAATTGGCTTCGACGATCAAATCCACAAAGGGCTCGTTGACCGGGCGAGGGCTGGTCAGTCGAAGAAACGAACGGCCGTCGGCTCGGCGTTGCAGCGAGATCTGCAGACCGGAGAGGGCGGCATTGATTTCCATGCCCGAGGCGCGAAACGTCTCAGGCGCTGCGAGGCTCACCCGCAGGCTGGCAGCCTCTTCAGGGTTGATGTCTGGAACGTCGATTTCCGCCCGCAAAGGCTCCCCCAGCGCAGACTGAACGACCACACGTCCCAAAGCCAAGGCCTGGGCAGCTCCGTGGTGCGTGAGCGCTGCGCACAGCAAGGCGGCTGCAGCTATGGCTTGCAAGCCACCAAACCCGGTGATTTGTCGCACCTGGCTCGCCGATTGAAAGGGGGTATGGCGGGGTTTGAATGGCACTTGGACCTCGAAGGAAAAAACCTAATTTTGACCTTAACATCAACGGATTACGGTGACAAGCTGAGAATCCGCTTGAGTTTCCCAGCCCACCGTTTGTCGTGTTTGGCCCTTGAATTTACGTTGCTGACTTGCAACGAACCTTTTCAGCTGTTTCCGGGTCCCGCCGCCTTTCGCACCCGACCCCCATTGCACTCAAGCGTCGAGCAGGATGCGCAGCATGCGGCGCAGCGGTTCGGCCGCACCCCACAGCAACTGGTCGCCAATGGTGAAGGCGCCCAGGTATTCCGGACCCATGGCCAACTTTCGGATGCGCCCCACCGGGATTGTCATCGTGCCGGTGACGGCCACGGGCGTCAGGTCTTTGATGGTGGCTTCGCGGGTGTTGGGCACCACTTTCACCCAAGCGTTGTCGGCCGCGATCATGGCTTCGATGTCGGCCAGCGGCACGTCCTTGCGCAGCTTGAAGGTCAGTGCCTGGCTGTGGCAGCGCATGGCGCCCACGCGCACGCAGAAACCGTCGACCGGGATGGCCGACGAACCGAAGCCTTCACCCAATCCCAGAATCTTGTTGGTTTCGGCCATGCCTTTCCACTCTTCCTTGGACATGCCATTGCCCAGGTCCTTGTCGATCCAGGGAATCAGCGAGCCGCCCAGCGGCACGCTGAAGTTGGCTGTCTCGGCGCCGGTCAATGAGCGCTGCTTGGCGATCACCTTGCGGTCGATTTCGAGAATGGCGCTCTTGGGGTCGTCCAGCAAGGCTTTGACTTCGGCGTTGAGCGTGCCGTACTGCGTGAGCAGTTCGCGCATGTGCTGTGCGCCACCGCCCGACGCGGCCTGATACGTCTGCGTGCTCATCCATTCGACCAGACCAGCCTTGTACAGCGCACCCACACCCATGAGCATGCAGCTCACGGTGCAGTTGCCGCCGACCCAGTTCTTGCCGCCGTTGCCCAGGGCGGTCTTGATCACGGGCAGGTTGACCGGGTCCAGGATGATGACGGCCTCTTTGTCCATGCGCAGGGTGGACGCCGCGTCGATCCAGTGGCCATTCCATCCGGCAGCGCGCAGTTTGGGGAACACCTCGCTGGTGTAGTCGCCGCCCTGGGCCGTGATGATGATGTCGCAGCGCTTGAGGGCGGCGATGTCGTGCGCGTCCTGCAGCCTGGTTTCGTTCTTCGCCATCGTGGGGGCCTTGCCGCCCGCGTTGGAGGTGGAGAAGAACAGCGGTTCGATCAGGTCAAAGTCGCTTTCCGCGACCATGCGGTCCATGAGCACCGAGCCCACCATGCCGCGCCAGCCTACGAGTCCTACGAGTTTCATGTCAACGCCCTTTCAAAGTTGAAAAACCTTTTGAGCCCCGGCTCGTCGTGCCGGGTGGGGGCGTGACGAACCGGAGCTGGATCAGCCCTTGGTAATCGTTTTGGTGATGGCAGCCACGACCGCATCACCCATCTCGCGGGTGCCGACCTTCGTGGTGCCTTCCGACCAGATGTCGGTCGTGCGCAAGCCGGACGCAAGCACGCTGCTGACCGCACTTTCAATGCGGGCGGCAGCAGCGGGCTGGTTGAGTGAGAAACGGAGCATCATGGCAGCGGACAGTATTGTAGCCAGCGGATTGGCAATGCCCTGGCCGGCGATGTCCGGTGCACTGCCGTGGCTGGGCTCGTACAGGCCCTGGTTCTTCGTGTTCAACGAGGCCGAGGGGAGCATGCCGATGGAGCCGGTCAGCATGGACGCTTCATCGGACAAGATGTCACCGAACATGTTGCCCGTGACCACCACATCGAACTTCTTGGGCGCGCGCACCAACTGCATGGCCGCGTTGTCCACGTACATGTGTTCGAGCTCCACATCGGGGTACTCGGCGTGCACCTCGGTCACCACGTCTTTCCAGAACTGGAAGGTTTCCAGCACGTTGGCCTTGTCGACGCTGGTTACTTTTTTGTTGCGCTTGCGGGCCGCCTGAAAAGCCACGTGCGCGATACGCACGATCTCCGGCTTGCTGTAGCGCATGGTGTCGAACGCTTCTTCGGCACCGGGAAAGTGGCCGTCTGTGGCCACGCGGCGGCCGCGCGGTTGGCCGAAGTAGATGTCGCCGGTGAGCTCTCGGATGATGAGGATGTCCAGGCCCGAGATGATTTCGGGCTTGAGGCTGGAAGCGCCCACCAACTCGGGGTAGCAGATGGCGGGACGGAAGTTGGCAAACAAGCCCATGTGCTTGCGCAAACCGAGGATGGCCTGTTCAGGGCGCAGGGGTCGGTCGAGCTTGTCGTATTTCCAGTCACCCACGGCACCGAACAGAACTGCATCGGATTCCATCGCCAGCTTCAAGGTCGACTCGGGCAGCGGGTGGCCGTGGGCTTCGTAAGCCGCGCCACCGACCAGGGCCGATTCCATCTCGAAGGGAAGGTCGAGCACGTCAAGGACCTTGATGGCTTCGGCGACGATTTCGGTACCGATGCCATCACCGGGAAGAACTGCGATTTTCATGGGTTGTGAATGGTTCACCCCGACCTCCGGCCAGGGTGTTGTCTCTCGTTGGGTCAGACCGGCATCGTGTGATGGAGCCAGGGCTTGGTGGCCAGACGTTCGGCCTCGAAAGCGGCGATCTTGTCCTTGTAGCGCAGGGTCAGGCCGATGTCGTCCAGGCCGTTGATCAGGCAGAACTTGCGAAACGCCTGCACTTCAAACGGCAACTCCTCGCCCTGGGGCTTCACGATCACCTGGCGCTCCAGGTCGATGGTGAGCTCATAGCCGGGGAACGCCGCCACCTCGTCAAACAACTGCGCCACCTGGGCTTCTGGCAGTTGGATCGGCAGCAAGCCGTTCTTGAAGCAGTTGTTGAAGAAGATGTCGGCGTAGCTGGGGGCGATGAGTGCACGAAAACCGTACTGGTCGATGGCCCAGGGCGCGTGCTCACGGCTGGAGCCGCAACCGAAATTCTTGCGTGCCAGCAACACCGACGCACCGGCATAGCGCGGCTGGTTGAGCACGAACTCCGGATTGGGCTTGCGGCTGGCCGGATCTTGTCCCGGTTCGCCTTTGTCGAGGTAACGCCATTCGTCAAACAGGTTTTCGCCGAAGCCTGTCTTGCGGATCGACTTCAGGAACTGTTTGGGAATGATCGCGTCGGTGTCGACGTTTTCCCGGTCCATCGGGGCCACGAGGCCCTTGTGCACAGTGAACTTGTTCATTTTTTCTTGGCGGCGTCTTCCAGCACCTGCCCACCCTTCTGGATGTCCTGGCCAACACCCTGAACGGTGTTGCAGCCAGCCAAGGCCAGCACGAAAGCAGCAGCGAGGAGGGTAGCGATCGATTTCATGAACTCTTCCTTTCAGGCAAATTGACGGACATCAACGAAATGACCATGCACAGCCGCAGCGGCCGCCATGGCGGGGGAAACCAGATGCGTGCGACCGCCGGCGCCCTGGCGCCCTTCGAAGTTGCGGTTGCTGGTGGAAGCGCAGCGCTCGCCCGGCTCAAGCCGGTCGGCGTTCATGGCCAGGCACATCGAGCAGCCGGGTTCGCGCCACTCGAAGCCGGCGGCTTTGAAGATCTCGTGCAGGCCTTCGCGCTCGGCCTGGGCTTTCACCAGACCAGAGCCCGGGACCACCATGGCCAGCTTCACGTTTTTGGCCACCTTCTGTCCGAGCTTCTTCACCACCGCCGCGGCTTCGCGCATGTCTTCGATGCGGCTGTTGGTGCAGGAGCCGATGAAGACCTTGTCGACAAAAATGTCGTCGAGCGCCTTGCCCGGCTGCAGGCCCATGTAGGTCAGGGCGCGTTCGATGGCACCGCGCTTGTTGACGTCTTTTTCGCGGTCGGGATCGGGCACGTTGCCGTCGATCCCCAGCACCATTTCGGGCGAGGTACCCCAGGTGACCTGCGGCACGATTCTGCTGGCGTCGAGTTCGACCACCGCATCGAACTTCGCGTCGGCGTCGGACTGCAGCGTATTCCAGTACGCCACTGCGTGGTCCCACTCCACACCCGTGGGCGAGAGCGGGCGACCCCTGACGTACTCGATGGTCTTTTCATCCACCGCGACCAGGCCAGCACGTGCACCGCCTTCGATGGCCATGTTGCACACCGTCATGCGACCTTCGATGCTCAGAGCGCGGATGGCGGTGCCGCCGAACTCGATGGTGTACCCGGTGCCGCCAGCAGTGCCGATCTTGCCGATGATGGCGAGAACGATGTCTTTGGCGGTGCAGCCCTTGGCGAGTTGGCCGTCCACGCGCACCAGCATGTTTTTCGCTTTCTTGGCCAGCAGCGTCTGCGTGGCCAGCACATGTTCGACCTCGCTGGTGCCGATGCCGTGCGCGAGCGCGCCGAACGCGCCGTGGGTGGACGTGTGGCTGTCGCCGCAGACCACCGTCATGCCGGGCAGGGTGGCGCCGTTTTCAGGGCCGATCACGTGCACGATGCCTTGGCGTTTGGACATGAAGGGGAAGAACGCGGCGGCGCCGAATTCGGCGATGTTGCTGTTCAGCGTGGTGATCTGCTCTTTGCTGATCGGGTCGGTGATGCCGTCGTAGCCCAGTTCCCAGCCGGTGGTGGGCGTGTTGTGGTCGGCGGTGGCCACCACCGAGCTCACCCGCCAGACCTTGCGGCCGGCCTGGCGCAGTCCTTCAAACGCCTGGGGGCTGGTGACTTCGTGCACCAGATGCCGGTCGATGTAGAGCACGGACGTGCCGTCGTCTTCGGTGTGGACGACGTGTTCGTCCCAGATCTTGTCGTAGAGCGTGCGTCCCATGGCGGTTCCGTTGATGATCGCTGGCGGCGATCCTGAAAACTGGAGAGCCCTCGATTTTACGGGCTCCGAATGAAAAACGCCCGCTGCACCGGGAGGTGCCGCGGGCGCTGCGTTCAACGCAAGCGGATCAGCGCGTTTCCAGCGGCTTGATGTCGCGGCGTGGCGAGCCGGTGAACAGCTGGCGTGGACGGCCGATCTTGTACTCGGGGTCGCCAATCATCTCGTTGAGCTGGGCAATCCAGCCGACCGTGCGGGCCAGAGCGAAGATGCCGGTGAACAGGTTCACCGGGATGCCGATGGCGCGCTGCACGATGCCGGAGTAAAAGTCCACGTTGGGATAGAGCTTGCGCGAGACGAAGTACTCGTCTTCCAGCGCAATCTTCTCCAGCTCCTTGGCGAGCTTGAACAGCGGGTCGTTCTCCAGGCCGAGTTCCTGCAGGACCTCGTTGCAGGTTTCCTGCATGAGCTTGGCGCGCGGGTCGTAGTTCTTGTACACGCGGTGACCAAAGCCCATGAGCTTGACGCCGGAGTTCTTGTCCTTGACCTTCTCCATGAACTCGCCGACCTTGGACACGCCACCCTGGCGCTGGATGTCTTCCAGCATGTTCAGGCAGGCTTCGTTGGCGCCGCCGTGGGCCGGGCCCCACAGGCAGGCCACACCGGCGGCGATCGCCGCGAACGGGTTGGTGCCCGACGAGCCGCACAGGCGCACGGTCGACGTGGAGGCGTTCTGCTCGTGGTCGGCGTGCAGGATGAAGATGCGGTCGAGTGCGCGCTCGAGCACGGGGTTGACCACATATTCTTCACACGGCGTGCCGAACATCATGCGCAGGAAGTTGCCCGAATAGCTCAGGTCGTTCTTCGGGTACATGTAGGGCTGTCCGATGCCGTACTTGTACGACATGGCCACCAGCGTGGGCATCTTGGCGATCAGGCGAATGGCCGCGATTTCGCGGTGCTTGGGGTTCGTGATGTCCGTGCTGTCGTGGTAGAAGGCCGACAGTCCGCCGACCAGGCCCGTGAGAACCGCCATGGGATGTGCGTCACGGCGGAAGCCACGCAGGAAAAACTGCATCTGCTCGTTCACCATGGTGTGGTTGATCACGAGCTTGTGGAAGGCCTGGCGCTCCGAGTCGTTGGGCAGCTCACCCTTGAGCAACAGGTGGCAGGTGTCGAGGTAGTCGCACTGCGTGGCGAGCTGCTCGATCGGGTAGCCGCGGTACAACAACTCGCCCTTGTCGCCGTCGATGTAGGTGATGGCCGACTGGCAGGCGGCTGTGGACAAAAAGCCCGGGTCGTAGGTGAACATGCCGGTCTGTGCATACAGCTTGCGGATGTCGATCACGTCCGGACCGACGCTGCCGGCATACACCGGCAGGTCCACGCTGGGGCTGCCGTTGGAGAACGACAGGGTGGCTTTGTTGTCAACGAGTTTCATGCGGGTTCCTTCTGTTGGGAATGGCTTAAGCGGATTGCCGGGTTGCACGGAGCATGCCCAGCACACGGGTGACATCGTCACGGGCCAGATCGTCCTGGGGTGCCTTGCGGCCGAGCAACAGATCAAGCAGATCGTTGTCGGAGAGGTCCATCAGCAGTCCCAGGGCATCGGCTTGACGGACCGTCAAGCCAGATTCGTACCGAGCAAAGAATCGCTCGATGAAAAGGTCGTTCTCCAGCAGCCCACGCCGGCAACGCCACCGCAGCTTGCTCAGGGCACGCTCGTCCAGCAGCGCGTTCAGCGCTGCGTCGGTGGCTTGTTCGGGGTGGGGTGCGGTGTTCATGCGAGTGGATCGGGGCACTCAAACGGAGCGCATCACCATCATTTCCTTGATCTTGCCGATGGCCTTGGTGGGGTTCAGACCCTTGGGGCAGACGTCCACGCAGTTCATGATGGTGTGGCAGCGGAAGAGGCGGTACGGATCTTCGAGGTTGTCCAGACGCTCGGCCGTGCCCTGGTCGCGGCTGTCGGCGATGAAGCGGTAGGCCTGCAGCAGGCCAGCGGGACCGACGAACTTGTCGGGGTTCCACCAGAAGCTGGGGCAGCTGGTGGAGCAGCTCGCGCACAGGATGCACTCGTACAGGCCGTTGAGCTCGTCGCGCTCTTCGGGGCTCTGCAGGCGCTCCTTTTCGGGTGCCACGGTGTCGTTGATCAGGTAGGGCTTGATGCTGTTGTATTGCTTGAAGAACAGCGTCATGTCCACGATCAGGTCGCGCACCACGGGCAGGCCTGGCAGGGGCTTGAGTGTGATCACGCCGGGCAGCGTGTTCATGTTGGTCAGGCAGGCCAGGCCGTTCTTGCCGTTGATGTTCATCGCATCCGAGCCGCACACGCCTTCGCGGCACGAACGGCGGAACGAGATCGAGGGATCCACCGCCTTGAGCTTCATCAACGCGTCCAGCAGCATGCGCTCGTGACCGTCGAGCTCCACCTCGATCGTCTGCATGTAGGGCTTGGCGTCCTTCTCGGGGTCGTAGCGGTAGATCTTGAATGTGCGTTTGGCCATGATGTTTCCTTCTTGTTCAAGGGCGCCGCGGAACTGGCTTTGCCAGGCCGCAGGCGCCGCCCCTGGAGGGGTGCGCCAAAGGCGCGCGGGGTGTTTAAAAGGTTCTAACTTTGGGAGGGACGGAATCAACCGTCAGCGGCTTCAAATTCACGGCCTTGTAGGTCAGGCTGTTGTCGGCGCTGTGCCAGAGCGTGTGTTTCATCCACTCGGCGTCGTTGCGGCCCAGCGGGAACTGCGCGTCGTCGGCGGGGCGCTCGTAGTCGTTGACCGTGTGTGCGCCACGGCACTCGTGGCGGGCGGCGGCCGATGTCATGGTGGCCTGCGCGCACTCGATCAGGTTTTCCACTTCCAGCGCTTCGATGCGCGCGGTGTTGAAGACCTTGGACTTGTCTTTCAGCGCGATGTTGTTCACACGGGCGCGCATGGCGTTGATCTTGGCAACCCCTTCGTCCATGCTGGCCTGGGTGCGGAACACGCCGGCGTGTTGCTGCATCGCGGCGCGCAGGTCGTTGGCCACGTCTTGCGCGTACTCGCCGCCGGTGGTGTTGTCCAGCCGGGCCAGGCGCGCCAGCGTCTTGTCGGCGGCGTCCACCGGCAATGGTTTGTGCACCTTGTTCTTGTCGTTGAACTGCACGATGTGGTTGCCGGCTGCACGGCCGAACACCAGCAGATCCAGCAGCGAGTTCGTGCCCAGGCGGTTGGCGCCGTGCACGCTCACGCAGGAGCATTCGCCCACAGCGTACAGACCATTGACCACAGCCTGGCCGCCGTTGCCATCGGGGGTGACGACCTGGCCGTTGATGTTGGTCGGGATGCCACCCATCTGGTAATGGATGGTGGGCACCACGGGGATCGGCTCGCGCGTGATGTCCACGTTGGCGAAGTTCACGCCGATCTCGTACACCGAAGGCAGGCGCTTGTGGATGGTTTCCGCGCCCAGGTGGTCGAGCTTCAAGAGCACGTAGTCCTTGTTCGGACCACAACCGCGGCCTTCCTTGATCTCCTGGTCCATGCAACGCGACACGAAGTCGCGTGGCGCCAGATCCTTCAAGGTGGGCGCGTAGCGCTCCATGAAGCGCTCGCCTTCGCTGTTGAGCAGAATCGCGCCTTCGCCACGGCAGCCTTCGGTCAGCAACACGCCGGCGCCGGCCACGCCGGTGGGGTGGAACTGCCAGAACTCCATGTCCTCCAGCGGGATGCCGGCGCGTGCCGCCATGCCCAGGCCATCACCGGTGTTGATGAAGGCGTTGGTGGAGGCCGCAAAGATGCGGCCTGCGCCGCCCGTGGCCAGCAGCGTGGTCTTGGCTTCCAGCACGTAGGTCTCGCCGGTTTCCATTTCCAGCGCGGTCACGCCGAGCACGTCGCCGCTGGCGTCGCGGATCAGGTCAAGCGCCATCCATTCAACAAAGAAGGTGGTGCGGGCCTGCACGTTCTGCTGGTACAGCGTGTGCAGCATGGCGTGGCCGGTGCGGTCGGCTGCAGCGCAGGCGCGCTGCACGGGCTTCTCGCCGTAGTTGGCGGTGTGGCCACCGAACGGACGCTGGTAGATGGTGCCGTCGGGGTTGCGGTCGAAGGGCATGCCGAAATGCTCCAGTTCGTACACGACCTTGGGGGCTTCGCGGCACATGAACTCGATCGCATCCTGGTCGCCGAGCCAGTCGGAACCCTTGATGGTGTCGTAGAAGTGGTAGTGCCAGTTGTCCTCGTTCATGTTGCCGAGTGAGGCGCCGATGCCGCCTTGCGCGGCCACCGTGTGCGAACGGGTCGGGAACACCTTGGAGAGCACGGCCACCTTGAGGCCGGCGCGCGCCAGTTGCAGCGAGGCGCGCATGCCGGAACCACCGGCTCCGACGATGACAACGTCGAACTGACGCTTGGGAAGATTTGCGGTAGCGGTCATTGCTTCAGAGCCTCCAGAGAACTTGAACAGCCCAGCCCAGACAGGACAGGAGCCAAACCATGGTGAACACGTGGAGCACCAGGCGGATGCCTGCGGGCTTGACGTAGTCCATCCAGATGTCGCGCATGCCGACCCACACGTGGTAGGTCAGGGCGAGGAAGACGGCGAAGGTCAGGGCCTTCATCCACTGGGCCGAGAAGATGCCGGCCCAGCTGTCGTAGCCGATCGGGCCCTTGGAGAACAGCACCTGCACCAGCAGGATCAGGGTGAACAGCGCCATGATGGCGGCGGTGATGCGCTGGGCGAGCCAGTCGCGCAGGCCGTAGTGGGCGCCGGTGACGACGCGTTTGGAACCGTAGTTGACAGACATATCCAATTTCCTAGTCAGTTGGGGTCAGAGCTGAAGATCTGACCCGCAAATCAATACAACCCGAACAGCTTGGCGCCAAGCAGCACGGTTAGGCCAATGCTCAGGACCAGCGTGACGATGGCCGATGACTTGCCGAACTCCTTGCTCACCGCATGGCACGCGTCCATGTAGAGGTGGCGCACACCGGCAATCAGGTGGTGCAGGTAGGCCCAGATCAGGGCCAGCACCACGAGCTTGAAGAACCAGCCCGGCACGAAGCCCAGGCCAGCCGAGAAGGCCCCGCTGAAGCGTTCGAACGAGATCTCGGAAGACACCGATGTGTCGAACAGCCAGACGATCAGGGGCAACAGGATGAACATCAGGCCACCGCTGGCGCGGTGCAGGATCGACACCCAGCCTGCGGGCGGCAGGCGGTAGGTGGTCAGATCCTTGAATGCGTTGATGTTGCGGAACTCGGGCCGCTTCTTGGTCAACTCGGTCATGGTGGGGACTTTCTTGCGCAGAGGGGGTGCGGGGAAGGGATGTCGGTGGTGTAACGCGTTGGTAACTGCAACCACCGGGTGTCAAATTCTATTGCAACGCACCAATCGTGAGACTGACACCGGATGCAGGCGCGGGGCTATCAAGGGCATAGCAGCGGCGAGTCAGCTCAGTTCGTTGCGATAGTGACGGGTGTCGGTGCGGTAGAGCCCGCGCCGCAGTTCCATCGGGGTGTCGTTGTAAGTGAAGGCCAGACGTTCGACGCTGAGCAGCGGCGAGCCCTCGGGCACACCCAGCAACGTGGCGGTCTCGCTGTCGGCGGCCACGGCCTTGATCTTCTCGACCGCGCGCACCATGCGCACACCGAACTGGGCTTCAAACAAGGCGTACATGGGGCCCTTGTCGTCTGCCAGGGTTTCCAGCGTCAGCCCCTTGAAGGGCACGCCAGGCAGCCAGATTTCTTCGAGGATGGCGGGCACCTGGGCAAAGGTGAGCACACGCTTGACCTGCAGCAACGGGTCGCCTGTGCGCAGGGCGAGCTGGCGTGCCACCTCGGCGGGTGCGCGCAGGCGGCGGCATTCGATGATTCGTCGCTCAGCCGTGCCCTGGTCTTCGAGCGAGCCGGTGTCGGGCAGCAGGCGCAGGAAGCGGTACTGGATGTGCTGCTCGGAGTGCGTGGCCACAAACGTGCCCTTGCCCTGGCGGCGCACCAGCAGGTTGTCGGTGGCGAGTTCGTCGATGGCCTTGCGCACCGTGCCCTGGCTGACCTTGAAGCGGGCGGCCAGGTCGAATTCGCTCGGGATCATGTCACCCGGCTTCCATTCGCTGGCCTGAAGGCTGCGCAGGATCAGCGTCTTGATCTGCTGGTAGAGCGGGCTGAAGGCCGGCGCGCTGTGCTCGGACGCACCCACCTCGGGCGCGGTGCGGCCGTCGTTCGCGGGTGCGTCGGGGGTGCTGGGTGGGGTCGTGGCCATGGTGTTTGAATGCGTCCGCAGGCGGCGCACGAACGTCGAATCATATCTTATATAAGACATAAGACAAATTGACGTATCAGGGTTTGCGAGGGTACACTCCCGGGCTGACCTGGACCCACCAGCGGTGCGCCTTTGGCCCGCTTCTGCCGCCTTTGTCTCGGGGTGTTCGCTCCCCAACCCCATCCCCTTCCTCTCGTCTCATTCTGGAGTTCTCACCATGCAAAAGAAGCCCGTTCGTGTTGCCGTCACCGGCGCCGCTGGCCAGATCGGTTACGCCCTGCTGTTTCGCATCGCTTCCGGCGAAATGCTGGGCAAAGACCAGCCCGTGATCCTGCAGCTGCTGGAAATCCCGGACGAGAAAGCCCAGAAGGCCCTCAAGGGCGTGATGATGGAAATCGACGATTGCGCCTTCCCGTTGCTCGCCGGCATGGAAGCCCACAGCGACCCGATGACCGCGTTCAAGGACACCGACTACGCGCTGCTGGTCGGCTCGCGTCCGCGTGGCCCCGGCATGGAACGCGCCGAGTTGCTGGCCATCAACGGCGCCATCTTCACCGCGCAGGGCAAGGCCCTCAACGCCGTGGCTTCGCGCAACGTCAAGGTGCTGGTGGTCGGCAACCCCGCCAACACCAACGCCTACATTGCCATGAAGAGCGCGCCCGATCTCAAGCCGGGCAATTTCACCGCCATGCTGCGCCTGGACCACAACCGCGCCGCTTCGCAAATCGCCGCCAAGACCGGCAAGCCGGTCGCCAGCATCAAGAAGCTGGCCGTGTGGGGCAACCACTCGCCCACCATGTACGCCGACTACCGCTTCGCCACCATCGATGGCGCTTCGGTCAAGGACATGATCAACGACCAGGTCTGGAACAAGGACGTGTTCCTGCCCACCGTGGGCAAGCGTGGCGCCGCCATCATCGAAGCGCGAGGCCTGTCCTCCGCAGCTTCGGCCGCCAACGCCGCCATCGACCACATGCGCGACTGGGCGCTGGGCACGAAGGGCGAGTGGGTCACGATGGGCATTCCTTCGCAAGGCTGGTACGGCATTCCGAAGGACATGATGTTCGGCTTCCCCGTCACCTGTGAAAACGGTGAGTACAAGGTGGTCGAAGGCCTGGAGATCGATGCCTTCTCGCAGGAATGCATCAACAAGACCCTGGCCGAGCTGCAAGGCGAACAAGACGGCGTGAAGCACCTGCTGTAACCCGCTGGTAACCGCGCCTTGGCCTCCATCCATCCGAGACACATCCTGCTGGGCGCTCAGGCCGGCGCGTTCGCGCTGCCGGTCTGTGACCACTACAGCGGGGTGGAAGCGCGGATGAAAAAAAGCCTGGCGCTGCAGGCCGAGATGGCCGAGGAGTTCGGCACCTGCGTCTTTGACGTGACGCTGGACTGCGAAGACGGTGCGCCGGTGGGTGGGGAGGGCGAACACGCCTTGCTCGTCACCGAACTGGCCTTGGCCGCCGCGGCCCAGGCGCGTGTGGCCGTTCGTGTGCACCCGGTGGACCACCCGGCGTTCGACGCCGACGTGACCACCGTCGCCGGCCATGCCGGTCACCGTCTTGCGCACCTGATGGTGCCCAAGGTCGAGTCGGTGGCCGATGTGCAACGCGCTGTGTCCGCGCTCGACGCTGCAGGTGCATCGGCGCTGCCGTTGCACGTGCTCATCGAATCGCCCGCCGCCGTGCACCGCGCCTTCGACATCGCCGCCCACCCCCGCGTGCAAAGCCTGAGCTTTGGCCTGATGGACTTCGTTTCGGCGCACGGTGGGTCCATCCCCGCCGACGGCATGAGCGTGTCTGGCCAGTTCAGCCACCCGTTGGTGCTGCGCGCCAAGCTGGCCATTGCGTCAGCCTGCCACGCGCACGGCAAGGTGCCTTCGCATTGTGTGGTGACCGAGTTCAAGGACCTGTCCGTGCTGGAGACCGCCGCACGCACTGCAGCACGCGAACTCGGTTACACCCGCATGTGGAGCATCCACCCCGACCAGATCCGCCCCATCCTGGCGGCTTTTGCACCCTCGGCGAGTGAGGTGGACACAGCCGCGGCCCTGATCGAACACGCCATGGCCGCCGAGTGGGCGCCGGTGCAGTTCGAAGGCCGTCTGCACGACCGCGCGAGCTACCGCTACTACTGGCAGGTGCTGGAGCGCGCGCACCACACCGGTCTGCCGCTGCCCGAAGCCATGCAGCCGTTTTTCAACGAGCCCGTTGCTGCGCGGCATTGAGCTTGTTCGCCCCCGCCCCAACTGTTATCTGATCCCACGAACACCCTTTCCCACTGGAGAACGCCATGTCCAACACCTTCCTCACCGACTACCGCGCCCACATCGCCGAACGCGCGGCCCTGGGCATCCCGCCGCTGCCCCTCGACGCAAAGCAGGTCGCCGACCTGATCGAACTGGTGAAGGCGCCGCCGGCCGGTGAAGACGCGTTCCTGATGGACCTGCTCACGCACCGCGTGCCACCCGGCGTGGACGATGCTGCCAAGGTCAAGGCCAGCTTTCTCGCGGCCGTGGCGCACGGCGACATCGCCGTGGGTCTGGTTTCCAAGGCCAAGGCCACCGAACTGCTGGGCACCATGGTGGGTGGCTACAACGTGCACCCGCTGATCGATCTGCTCGACCAGGAAGACGTGGCGGCGGTGGCGGCCGAAGGTCTTAAGAAGACGCTCCTGATGTTCGACTTCTTCAACGACGTGGCGGCCAAGGCCAAAGCCGGCAACGCCAAGGCGAAGGAAGTGATCGAAAGCTGGGCCAATGCAGAGTGGTTCACCACGCGCCCTGAAGTACCGAAGTCGATCACCGTGACCGTGTTCAAGGTGCCCGGTGAGACCAACACCGACGACTTGTCGCCCGCGCCCGACGCCTGGAGCCGCCCCGACATTCCGCTGCACTACCTGGCCATGCTGAAGAACACGCGCGAAGGTGCGGCCTTCAAGCCCGAAGAAGACGGCAAGCGCGGCCCGATGCAGTTCATTGAGGACCTGAAGAAAAAGGGCCACCTGGTGGCCTACGTGGGCGACGTGGTGGGCACCGGCTCCAGCCGCAAGTCGGCCACGAACTCGGTGATCTGGGCCACCGGTCAAGACATCCCCTTCGTGCCCAACAAGCGCTTTGGTGGCGTGACGCTGGGCGGCAAGATCGCGCCCATCTTCTTCAACACGCAGGAAGATTCGGGCTCGCTGCCGATCGAGGTGGACGTGTCCAAACTCGAGATGGGCGATGTCGTCGACGTGATGCCCTACGACGGCAAGATCGTGCGCAACGGCGAGACCGTGGTCGAGTTCAAGCTCAAGAGCGATGTGCTGTTCGACGAAGTGCGCGCCGGCGGCCGCATCAACCTGATCATCGGCCGCTCGCTCACCGCCAAGGCGCGTGAGTTCCTGGGTCTGCCGGCGTCCACGCTGTTCCGCCTGCCGACCACGCCCGTGGCGACCAAGGCCGGCTTCACGCTGGCGCAAAAGATGGTGGGCCGCGCGGTCGGTTTGCCCGAAGGCCACGGCGTGCGCCCCGGCACCTACTGCGAGCCGCGCATGACCACCGTGGGCAGCCAGGACACCACAGGCCCCATGACGCGCGACGAACTGAAAGACCTGGCCTGCCTGGGTTTTTCCGCCGACCTCGTGATGCAGTCTTTCTGCCACACCGCGGCGTATCCCAAACCGGTGGACGTGAAGACGCACCGCGAGTTGCCCGCTTTCATCAGCAACCGCGGAGGCGTTGCCCTGCGTCCGGGTGACGGCGTGATCCACAGCTGGCTCAACCGCCTGCTGCTGCCCGACACCGTGGGCACCGGTGGCGATTCGCACACCCGTTTCCCCATCGGCATCAGCTTCCCTGCCGGCTCGGGCCTGGTGGCGTTTGGCGCTGCCACCGGCGTGATGCCGCTGGACATGCCCGAATCCGTGCTGGTGCGCTTCAAGGGCCAGATGCAGCCCGGCATCACGCTGCGCGATCTGGTGCACGCGATCCCGCTGTACGCCATCCGCGCCGGTTTGCTGACCGTGGCCAAGGCCGGCAAGAAGAACGTGTTCTCCGGCCGCATCCTGGAAATCGAAGGTCTGCCCGATCTGAAGGTGGAGCAGGCGTTTGAACTCTCCGACGCGTCGGCAGAACGTTCGGCCGCCGGCTGCACCGTGAAGCTCAACCCCGAGCCGATCAAGGAATACCTCACCAGCAACGTGGTGCTGATGAAGAACATGATCGCCGATGGTTACGCCGACGCCCGCACGCTGGCGCGCCGCATCGAAAAGGTTGAAGCCTGGCTGGCCAACCCCAGCCTGCTCGAAGCCGACAAGGACGCCGAGTACGCCGCCGTGATCGAGATCGACCTGGCCGAACTCACCGAGCCCGTGCTGTGCTGCCCGAACGATCCGGACGACGCCAAGCTGCTGAGCGACGTGGCCGGCGCCAAGATCGACGAGGTGTTCATCGGTTCGTGCATGACCAACATCGGTCACTTCCGCGCGGCTTCCAAGCTGCTCGAAGGCAAGCGCGACATTCCGGTGAAGCTGTGGATTGCGCCACCCACCAAGATGGACGCGGCCGAGCTGACCAAGGAAGGCCACTACGGCGTGTTCGGCACGGCCGGTGCGCGCACCGAAATGCCGGGCTGCTCGCTGTGCATGGGCAACCAGGCGCAGGTGCGCGAGGGCGCCACCGTGGTGTCCACCTCCACGCGCAACTTCCCCAACCGCCTGGGCAAGAACACCAACGTGTACCTGGCCTCGGCCGAGCTCGCGGCCATCGCTTCGAAGCTGGGTCGCATTCCGACCGTGGCCGAGTACCAGGCCGACATGGGCGTGATCAACAAGGACGGCAGCCAGATCTACAAGTACCTGAACTTCGACCAGATCTCGGAATACGCCGACGCGGCCAAAGGTGTCACTGCCTGAGCCGCCGTCACTCTTTGAAGAAGCGGCCTGCGGGCCGCTTTTTTTTGCCCCTGCCTGGTCCTCTTCCCTGCCATGTGCTGCCGATAGACTCAAAGCCACATGACCCTGCCGCTTTACAGCCTCGTCCTCTTGCCCTTCGTGGGCAGCCTCGTTGCCGCGCTGCTGCCATCGGACGCTCGAAACAGAGAGTCCACGCTGGCGGGCGTCATTGCGCTGATCTGCGCGGTGCAGGCCGCGATGCTGTTTCCCGAGATGGCCGCCGGCGGTGTGGTGCGCGAAGAGATCGTGTGGTTGCCGTCGCTGGGCTTGAACCTCGTGTTCCGCATGGACGGTTTTGCGTGGATGTTCTCCATGCTGGTGCTGGGTATCGGTGCGCTGGTGGTGCTGTACGCGCGTTACTACATGTCGCCCACCGACCCGGTGCCGCGCTTCTTCTCGTTGCTGCTGGCCTTCATGGGCTCCATGAGCGGGGTGGTGCTCTCGGGCAACCTGATCCAGCTGGTGCTGTTCTGGGAGCTCACCAGCCTGTTCTCGTTTCTGCTGATCGGTTACTGGCACCACCGCAGCGACGCGCGCCGCGGCGCGCGCATGGCCCTCACCGTCACCGGCACCGGTGGCCTGTGCCTGCTGGCCGGCGTGCTGGTGCTGGGCCACATCGTGGGCAGCTACGACCTCGACGTGGTGCTGCGCGCGGGCGACCTGGTCCGTGCGCATCCGCTGTACAGCACGGCACTGGTGTTGATCCTGCTCGGGGCTTTGACCAAGAGCGCGCAGTTCCCGTTTCACTTCTGGCTGCCCCACGCCATGGCCGCACCCACCCCGGTGTCGGCCTACCTGCACTCGGCCACCATGGTCAAGGCCGGGGTGTTTCTGCTCGCGCGCTTGTGGCCGGTGCTGGCCGGCACCGACGCGTGGTTCTGGATCGTCACCGGCTCGGGCCTCATCACCCTGCTGATCGGTGGCTTTGTGGCCATCTTCCAGAAAGACCTCAAGAGCCTGCTCGCCTACTCGACCATTTCGCACCTGGGCCTCATCACCACGCTGCTGGGTCTGAACAGCCCGCTGGCCGCCGTGGCAGCGGTGTTCCACATCATCAACCACGCGACCTTCAAGGCCTCGCTGTTCATGGCCGTGGGCATCATCGACCACGAAACCGGCACGCGCGACATGCGCCGCTTGAGCGGCCTCTGGCGCTACATGCCCATCACCGCCACGCTCACCCTGGTGGCGGGCGCGGCCATGGCGGGCGTGCCGCTGCTCAACGGCTTCATCTCCAAGGAGATGTTCTTCACCGAGGCGGTTTTCGTGAACGCCGCGCCCTGGTTCGACACCTTGCTGCCGCTGGCCGCGGTGGTGGCGGGTGCGTTCAGCGTGGCGTATTCGCTGCGCTTCACCGCCAACGTGTTCTTCGGCCCCGATACCTGCCACGCGCTGCCGCGCACACCGCACGAGCCACCGCACTGGATGCGGGTGCCGGTCGAGCTGCTGGTGCTGGCCTGCCTGCTGGTGGGTGTGCTGCCGCAGTGGTCCATCCAGGCCATCCTGTCCACCGCGGCCACACCGGTCGTGGGTGGGCCATTGCCCGCTTTTGATCTCGCGGTGTGGCACGGTTTCAACCTGCCGCTGGCGATGAGTTTCGTGGCGCTGGCGGGCGGCATCGGGCTGTTTGTGCTGCTGCGCCGACCGCTGCAGACCGGCCGCATCCCGCGCACGCCGGTGCTCGGCCGGGTGAGCGGCAAGCGGATGTTTGAGGGCACTTTGGCGTTCATCACCGCCGCCAGCCGGCGGCTGCAGCGCGTGTTGGGCACGCGGTGCCTGCAGGCCCAGTTGCTGCTGCTGGTGCTGGTCACGGTGCTGGCGGCGTTTGTCGCCCTGCGCGGGGCCGGCGCCGGCACCTGGCTCGCGGGCGAACGCAAGGTGCTGCCGTTCTCGCCCATGTTCGCGTTGCTCTGGCTGGTGGGCATCGGCAGCGCCATCGGCGCCACCTGGCAGGCCAAGTACCACCGGCTCACGGCGCTGGCGCTCATGAGCGTGGCGGGGCTGGTGACGGTGGTCACCTTCGCGTGGTTCTCCGCACCCGACCTGGCCTTGACCCAGCTCTCGGTGGAGGCGGTGACCACGGTGCTCATCCTGCTCGGCCTGCGCTGGTTGCCCAAGCGTTCCGAAGCGGTGGACCGGCGATTGCCGCTGCGTATCCGCTTGCGCACCAGTGCGCGGCGTGGGCGCGACCTGGCCGTGGCGCTGCTGGCGGGTGGCGGCATGGCGGCGCTGTCGTATGCGGTGATGACGCGCGATTTCCCGCAAAGCATCTCCACCTTCTTCCTGGAGCGCGCCGTGCCCGAGGGCGGCGGCACCAACGTGGTCAACGTGATGCTGGTGGACTTCCGCGGTTTCGACACGCTGGGTGAAATCGCCGTGCTGGGGATCGTAGCCCTCACGGTGTACGCGCTGCTGCGCCGCTTCAGGCCAGCGCGGGAAAGCATGGACCTGCCCCCGCAGCAGCGCGCCTTGCCCACCGACCTGGCGACCGATCTCGTGAACGCGCAGACCGCCGCCGACACCGCCCACGGCTACTTGCTGGTGCCGGCGGTGCTGGTGCGCCTGCTGCTGCCGATCGCGGCCGTGATCGGGGTCTACCTGTTCATGCGCGGGCACAACGAACCGGGCGGTGGTTTCGTGGCCGGGCTGGTGCTCTCCACCGCCTTCATCCTGCAGTACATCGTCTCGGGCACGCAGTGGGTCGAGGCCAACATCAGCTTGCGCCCGGTGCGCTGGATCGCCACGGGCCTGCTGATGGCAACCTTCACCGGCCTGGGCGCGCTCTTTTTCGGCTATCCCTTCCTCACCACGCACACCGCCCACCTCACCCTGCCGCTGCTCGGCGAGGTCTACGTGGCCAGCGCGCTGTTTTACGACATTGGCGTCTTCACCCTGGTGGTGGGTGCCACGCTGCTCATCCTCACGGCACTGGGCCACCAGTCGGTGCGCGGCCACCGCCGCGTGAGCTCCGACGCCCGCGGTGCCGGCGCACAAACCCCGGGAGACCTTTGATGGAAATCGTGCTGGCTGTGGCCATTGGTGTGCTCACCACCTGCGGCGTGTGGCTGATGCTGCGCCCGCGCACCTACCAGGTGATCATGGGTCTGGCGCTGCTGGGCTATGGCGTGAACCTGTTCATCTTCAGCATGGGCCGGCTCTCGGTGGACAGCGAACCGATCATGGTGGCGGGCTTTCCGCCCACCTTCGAGTTCTACGACGATCCGATGCCGCAAGCACTGGTGCTCACCGCCATCGTCATCGGCTTCGCCATGACGGCGCTGTTCCTGGTGGTCATGCTGGCGCAGCGGGGATTTTTCGGCAACGACCATGTGGACGGCGAGGAGAAAGCCCGGGAGGTTGGTGAATGAGGGATTTGGCCCAGGCCCTCATGCCGCACCTCATGGTGGCGCCGGTGCTGCTGCCGTTGCTGGCGGCCTGTCTGCTCATGCTGGTGAGCGAACGCCGCCACCGCACCAAGGCCACGCTGGGCCTGCTGGCCACCGCCGCCAACCTGGTGGTGGCCGTGCTGCTGGTGGTCTGGGTCAAGGCCGAAGACGAACCGAGTGCCTTCGGCATCTACCTGCCGTCCAACTGGGACGCGCCCTACGGCATCGCGCTCGTGCTCGACCGGCTCTCGGCCCTGATGCTGGTCATGACCGCGCTGGTGGCCTTGATGGCCTTGCT
This sequence comes from Hydrogenophaga sp. RAC07, assembly GCF_001713375.1. NCBI lineage: Bacteria > Pseudomonadati > Pseudomonadota > Betaproteobacteria > Burkholderiales > Comamonadaceae > Hydrogenophaga > Hydrogenophaga sp. RAC07. The sequence goes on along the minus strand of NZ_CP016449.1, from coordinate 2,651,647 downwards.
GTTCGCACTGGCGCGCTGGCACAAGGCGGGCGCACATTTCCACCCGCTGTTCCAGATCCAGATCATGGGGTTGAACGGTGCCTTCCTCACCGGCGACCTGTTCAACCTGTTCGTGTTCTTCGAGGTCATGCTCGCCGCGTCTTACGGTTTGCTGCTGCACGGCTCCGGGCCGGCGCGCGTGAAGGCCGGCTTGCACTACATCGCCATCAACCTCGCCGCGTCGTCGTTGTTCCTGGTGGGTGCGGCGCTCATCTACGGCATCTCGGGCACGCTCAACATGGCCGACCTGGCCGCGCGCATGTCCGAGGTGGCGGACGCCGACCGGGCCCTGCTGCACGCGGGCTGCGCCATCCTGGGCGTGGCCTTTCTCGCCAAGGCGGCCATGTGGCCGCTGAACTTCTGGCTGGTGCCGGCCTACGCAAGCGCCAGCGCGCCATCGGCCGCGGTGTTTGCCTTGCTCACCAAGGTGGGTGTGTATGTGTTGCTGCGCCTGTCGACGCTGCTGTTTTCCGACGACGCTGGCGACTCGGCCGGCTTCGGCAGCCAGTGGCTGCTGTGGGGCGGTCTGGCCACGCTGTCCCTGGGCGCCATCGGCATGATGTCGGCGCAGCGCCCGGCGCGCCTGGCGGGGTTCGCGGTCGTTGTTTCTTCGGGCACGCTCATGGCGGTGTTCGGGCTCGCGCGGCCCGAGGTCACGGCGAGCGCGTTGTACTACCTGCCCGTGTCCACGTTTGCGGTGGCGGCGTTTTTCCTGTTGACCGAGCTCATGGACCGCTCGCGGCAACCGGAAGGCATGCGCCAGCAGGCACCCGAAGACGAAGAGGACCACCTGCCGTTTTCCATGGCCGAGCTGGAGCTGTCGCAAGGCGCCAACCTCGACGAGGACGAAATGCCGCTGGTGGGCCGCGCCATTCCCGCCGCCACCGCGCTGCTGGGTCTGGCCTTCATCGCATGCACGCTGTTGCTGGCGGGCCTGCCTCCGTTCTCCGGCTTCATCGGCAAGTTCGCCATGCTCTCCACCTTGCTGGACGCGCCCGGGGACAGCGTGGCGCCGGTGAGCTGGTTGCTCATGGGCGCCATCATCACCTCGGGCCTGTTGGCCTTGCTGGCGCTGACGCGCACCGGCATGCGTTTTTTCTGGGCGCCGGTGGACCGGCCGGCCCCGGTGCTGCGCGTGGTGGAGTACCTGCCTATCGCCTTGCTGATTGGCCTGTGCGTGCTGTTCACCGTGCGCGCCGAAGCGGTGATGCGCTACACCCGAGCCACGGCGGCCGCGCTCTACCAGCCCCGCCTCTACATCGACGCCGTCTTGAGCGCCCGACCCTTGCCCACGCCCACCAACGCCGATCGGCTGGGCTTGCCCGTGCCCGGAGGCTTGAAGTGATGCGCCGACTGTTCCCGTCGCCCTTGTTGTCGCTGGCGCTGGTGGCCTTGTGGCTGTTGCTCAACAACTCGCTCGGTCCGGGCCAGTGGCTGTTGGCGCTGCTGCTGGGCTGGCTGGTGCCCTGGCTCACGCATTCGCTGCGGCCCACGCCGGTGCGTTTCAGCCACCCGCTGGTGGCGCTTCGCTTGTTCTTCCAGGTCGGGCGCGACGTGCTGGTGTGGAACGGGCGCGTGCTGCTGGGCACGGTGGCGCCCGCGGCCAAGGTGCCGCAAGGCGGCTTTGTGGTGGTGCCGCTGGATCTGCGCGACCCCAACGGTCTCGCCGTGCTGGCCGCCATCATGTGTGTGATTCCCGGCACCATCTGGTCCGAGCTCGCGCTGGACCGCAGTGCCTTGCTGGTCCACATGTTCGACCTGGACGACGCGCAGGCCGAGATCGACCTGATCAAACACCGCTACGAGCGGCCGTTGATGGAGATATTCGAATGAGCCCGCTGCTGTACGGCGCGATCGTCTTTGCGCAGGCCTGTTTTGCGCTGGCCATGGGCCTGGCGCTGGTGCGCCTGCTGCGCGGCCCCTCGGCCCAAGACCGGGTGCTCGCCATGGACCTCATCTGCACGCTGGCCATGCTCATGATGATGGTGCTGGCCATCCGCTACCGCAGCTCCATGTACTTCGAGGCCGCGCTGCTGATCGCCGTGTTCGGCTTCATCGGCTCGGCGGCCATGGCCAAGTTTTTGTTGCGCGGCGAGGTGATCGAATGAGCGGCAACCTGGCGTGGTGGATCGAGATCCCGGTGGCGCTGCTGCTGGTGCTCAGCGGCCTGTTTGCGCTGGCGGCGGGCGTGGGCGTGGTGCGCTTCAAGACCTTCTTTCAGCGCATGCACCCGCCCGCGCTGGCCTACAGCTTCGCCGCGTGGTGCGTCACGCTGGCCAGCATCGTGTACTTCTCGGCGCAAGACGACAAGCTCGCGCTGCGCAGCTGGCTCATCATCATTTTCCTGGCGCTCACGGTGCCGGTGACCACCATCCTGCTCGCGCGCACCGAGTTGTTTCGCCGGCGCACGGCCGGTGGGGGTGGGGGTGATGAGGTTCCGCCGCCGCTGAACCACGAGTCCGCCGCGCCGGTGCCTGCAGACGAGGCCCGCTGATCAAACGCTGGCGGAGGCCAGCAGCCCTCGCAATGCGGTTGCCGTGGCCTCATCCGCTGGAAAAAAAGTTTCCATCGCCAGCTCTTGCAGCGTGATGTCCACCGGCGAACCGAACACGGTGGTGGTGCTCACCAGCTGCAGCACGCCGTGGGGTGTGTGGAACTGGAACGGCATCAGGACACCGGGGTGCTCGCCCGGCAGGTCCACGGGCGGCGACCCAGGTTCCTCGGGATAGCCCTTGAGCTCTTCCAGCAGCGCGACCAGCACCGTGTCGCCGGTGGCGCGGATCTGCTGGCGCAACCGCTCGAACAGGTGCTCGCGCCACTGCCGCAGGTTGGCGATGCGCGGCGCCAGACCCTGCGGGTGCAGGCTCAGGCGCAACACGTTCACCGGGCCTTGCAGCAGCTCGGGCGCAGCACCGGCCATGAGCAGGGGCACCAGGCGGTTGTGCATCACCAGGTTCCAGTGGCGGTCCATCGCGAGTGCGGGCCAGGGCTCGTGGCACGCCAGGATGCGCTGCACCGCCGCGCGCGCCGGGGCCATCTCGGGGTCTTGCAACGGCCGCGCGCGGTACATGGGCGCAAAGCCCGCGGCAACCAACCAGGCGTTGCGCTCGCGCAGCGGCACGTCGAGCCGCTCCACGAGGCGCAGTACCATCTCGCGGCTCGGGCTGGCGCGGCCGGTTTCCACACAGCTCAGGTGGCGCGTGGAGACCTCGGCCACATGGGCCAGGTCCATCTGGCTGAAGCGCCGTCGCTGGCGCCAGTGGCGCAGGTGGTCGCCAAAGGAGGTGGGTGGAGCGCTGCGGTGGGGGAGGGCGGAGGTGTCCATGGACCGCATGTTAGGGCGGCCGGGGCGGCGCTTCCATGACCTCGGAGGTCATCGACGCGCTGCACGGCGCCGTCGACCATGAAGGCCTCTTCAACCCCCGCAAGGAGTGCTTCCATGTCCCTCACCGCTCAACTTTCATCCCCCACCGTGCTGCGCCGGGTGCTCGCGTTCGACGCTGCGTCGGGCGCCGGCACCGGCGTGCTGCACCTGCTGCTGGCACCGCTGCTGTCCACCTGGCTCGGCCTGCCCGAATCGCTCTTGCAGGCCTCCGGTGTGGCGATCTTCGTGTTTGTGTTGCTGGCCGGCTGGCTGGCGCTTCAGGCCTCGCCGCCACGCGGTCCGCTGATGGCGATCGTGTTGCTCAACTTTGCCTGGGCGATCGCCTGTCTGTGGCTGGCGTTCGGCGGAGCGTTCAACCCCACGCCGCTCGGCATGGCCTACCTGTTGGTGCAGGCGGCCGTGGTGTTGGTGCTGGCCGAGCTGGAATGGATGGGCTGGCGCCAGCTCGCTGCAGGCCCGCGCATGCCGCAGATGGCCTGAACCGCGCCACAACGAAAAAGGCGGCCCGAGGGCCGCCTTTTCATGTCCGAAGACAGGGAGCGATCAGCGCGTGCCGGTCACTTCCACGTCCACGCGGCGATCGGGCTGCAGGCAGGCCACGAGTGCGGCGGTGCGGCTGTTGCCCTTGCAGTCTTCAGGCTTGGTCACCGGCTGGGTCTCACCCTTGCCAACGGCCGAGATCTTCGCGCTGTCCAGGCGACCGTTGGTCACGAGGTAGTTCTTGACAGCCATGGCGCGCTCTTCCGAGAGCTTCTGGTTGTAGGCGTCCGAACCGAGGCGGTCGGTGTGGCCTTCAACGACCACGGTCTGGTAGTTGGCGGTGGACAGGTCACGGGCGAACTTGTCGAGTTCGGCGCGGCCTTCGGGCTTCACGTTGGCAGCGTCAAAGCCGAACAGCGACTCGGCCGACATGCTCACGCGCTGGGGCATGGGAGCCGGTGCGGGCATGGGGGCTGGTGCCGGTGCGGGCGCCTGCACCATCGGAGCGGGAGCCGGAGCCGGTGCCACGTAAGGCGCAGGGGCTGCGGCCACATAGGCAGGCGCGCGGTTGAACGGGAACACCAGGCCCACGGTCAGCATGTCGACGTTGGTGCGGCCATTCACGCCGTTGTTGACCCGGTAGCGTTCGAGTTCGGTGCGGATCCACATGGAACGGCTCAGTTCGTACTGAAGGCCCAGACCCACTTTGGCGTTGGCTTTGGTGTCGTTGCGATCCTGCACGCCGGCAGCCGTGGCACCAGCGCCGGTGAACGATGCGCGCGTGCGGCCCATGGCCACACCCACACGACCCAGCACCGAAAAGCGCTCGGTGATCGGCAACGTGCCGACCAGGTCCAGGTTCAGACCACGCATGCGGGTGTCGTTGTTGAACGCGCCGTTGGGGGTGTTGGACGAGAAGGTCGACTTGCCCAGATCGAAGTAACCGCCTTCAACGGCGATGTTGCGGTTGAACTGGTAACCGCCGAACAGCTTGTAGCCGGTGTCTTTTTCATCGCTGGTGAAGCCGGTGGCCGGGCCGTTCGGTGCGCCTGCGCCGAGAAGGCCATTGGCCACAGCGGCTTCGTCAACCTTGGCGCGGGCTTCACCGGCGGACACGCCGCCGTAGAAGAAACCAGGTTCCTGGTATTGAGCGAATGCCGAGGTGGCGGCGACGGAGAGGATGGCGACGGTCAGTGCACTGAAGGCGTGACGGGATTTCATGGCGGGCTTTCAAGAGGCTTGGAACTTCGTTTGCACGAAGGGATTTCAGCAACGTGAGCTCACCATGGAATGGCAGGCGTCTCGTTGTCAGACCCGTTTGTAGTTGTGCGTGTTGGCAGGGTCTGTGCGTTCGCAGACACAGCGAGGCGAGGGTTGTTTTGTGGACACAAGGGCGTGGTGTCTTTGTGTGCAACCTGAAACGGATGTGGGCTACCGAACAGATGCAATGCGTACCGGGCACTAGTCTCCACCTACACCGATGAGGTCCATGCGATGTGCATGTGTTTTGTCGGTCGGACCGTGCAACCTGCGCAACCGCTCAAGCCACGGTCACTGACTCCTCAAGGAACATTCCATGAAAAAAGCTCTACTGCTGATCGCCGTTGCATCCACCTTCGTTCTGGCCGCTTGCGACCGTGAACCCGTCATCGTGAACGCACCGGCTTCCACCGTCCCAGGCCCAGCGGGTCCTGCAGGCGCCACCGGTTCGACCGGCTCCATGGGTTCGACCGGTTCCACCGGCTCGACGGGCTCCACCGGCGCAACGGGTTCCACGGGTTACACCGGCAACACCGGCGCTACCGGCGGCACGGGCGCCACGGGTGACACCGGCGCCACCGGCGCGACTGGCGACACCGGCAAGACCGGTGGCGGCACCGTGATCGTGGTGCCACCTGCTGAACCTGCGAAGTAATCCACGCCCGTTCAACACAAGGAGAACACCATGAGTATTGGAACCATTCTGTTGATCGTGCTGGTCCTGCTGTTGCTGGGTGTGATCCCCAGCTGGAACCACAGCCGCAGCTGGGGCTACGGCCCCAGTGGCGTGCTAGGTGTCGTTCTGATCATCGTGGTGGTATTGCTGCTCACCGGCAGGCTCTGACCCCGCGCGGCCCCGCCTCACGGTTGAGGGCCTCACAAAAAACCCCCGCAAGAGACATCTTGCGGGGGTTTTTTTATGGGCCATCGGAGCACGGCACGTTGGGTGCCGTGCTGCTTGGTTCAGCGCGTGCCGGTCACTTCCACGTCCACGCGGCGGTCGGGCTGCAGGCAGGCAACCAGAGCGGCGGTGCGGCTGTTGCCCTTGCAGTCACCCGGCTTGGTCACAGGCTGGGTTTCACCCTTGCCCACGGCCGAGATCTTCGAGCTGTCCAGGCGGCCATTGGTCACGAGGTGGTCCTTGACGGCGTTGGCGCGCTCTTCTGACAGCTTCTGGTTGTAGGCGTCCGAACCGAGGTGGTCGGTGTGGCCTTCCACCACCACGGTCTGGTAGTTGGTGCCTGTGAGGTCACGGGCGAACTTGTCGAGTTCGGCGCGGCCTTCGGGCTTCACGGTGGACGCGTCAAAGCCGAACAGCGACTCGGCCGACAGGCTCACGCGCTGGGGCATCGGCGCCGGTGGAGGTGGTGGCGGGGGCGCCTGCACCACCGCGGGCGGCGGTTGAACCACCACCGGCATCGGCATGGGCGCGGCGGCCATGCGCACCGGCTGCGGCGCCGGTCCTCCGAAGCGGTAGACCAGACCCACCGAGAGCATGTCGATGTCACCCTTGTTGCCGATGGCGTCGTTCACGCGGTAGCGCTCCAGTTCCAGCCGCATGGCCATTGCGTCGCTGAAGGCGTAGTTCAGACCCACGCCGTACTTGGCATTCGCCTGGCTTTTGCTCGCGGTCGGGTTGCTGACGTTGACCGCGCCGGTGCCGGAGAACCGGTCGTTGGCGCGGGCGTAGTTCACGCCGACCCGGCCCAGTGCCGACAGTTTTCCGGTCAGGGGCAGCGATCCCACCAGGTCCAGGTTGAGACCCCTGACACGCATCTCGCCGTTCAAGGTGCCGGTCGGAATCGTGTTGGCGGTGTAGCCGAACTTGCCCAGGTCGAAGTAACCACCCTCCAGCGCAAAGTGGGGACTGAACTGGTACCCGCCAAACAGCTTGAAGCCGGTGGATCGGTCCCGGTCGTTGATGGAAGTGGTTGTGAATCCCTGCGCCTGCAAGCCGCTGGTGATGCGGGGGTCATCGATTTCTGCACCGGTGCGACCTGCGTTGGCGCCGGCATACCAGCCGGTTGATTGAGCGGTGGCCAGCGGATGGGCGAAAAAGGCGAGTGTCAGCAGGCTCAGGGCGCCTGCGCTGGTGTTGAGTGTGGGTTTCATGGTGTTTCCGGGGAGTGTGTGGAGCGCGTGATGTCTCAAGGCGCAGGTACGTTGATCACGGTGTTCACCATGGTGACCGACGCGTCCAGCGACAGCGCGCGGCCATTGAGGGTGGTGATGGCCACGTTGCCCGCGGTGGAGAAGCTCACGCCGGTGCGCGCGATGATGGTGCCTTCCATGGTGCCGCCGCCACCGGCGTTGATGGTGGCCGCGCTGCCGACCTGCCAGTACACGTTCCGCGCCTGCGCGCCGCCAGTCAAAAGCACGCTTTGCGGGAATGCCGCACCCGGGCCGCCCACCGTCAGGGTTTGGGCCATCTGGAACACCCAGACCGCATTCGGGTTGCCCTGCGCGTCCAGGGTCAGATTGCCACCCTGGATCATGAAGGTGCCACCGGCGGCCTTGTAGATGCCGGGGGCCAGCGTGAGGTTGGCCAGGTTGCCAGCGCCCGCATCCACACCACCCGGCAAACCGGCCAGCGTGTTGAACGCCACGAGTGCATCGGCCCGGGCCGCCAGTGCGATGGCCTCCGTGGCGGCCGTGCCCTCGGACAGGCAAGCCCCCGTGGGAGGCGGCGGCGCGGTGTTGATGTTGCCGGACACCACGCCTTCGTTCACGCCCGCCACCACGGTGTAGGTGCACCCGGGTTTGTTGTTGCGAAAGCCTGTGATGGCCGTCGACACAGCCGTCGTCCCGATGTCGCCATTGATGACTGTGAACGGGCCGTCGTTGGTCATGCCGGCCGAGCCACCGAAAGCGCCAAAGGTGGAAGCAACCCCCAGCGGAACAAAGGAGCCGCCGGGCGGTGCGACAGGTGTCACCGAGACGAACGGCGTGGTTCCCGAGCCGTCAATGCCGAGGACGGGGTCACCTCCGCCGCACGCGGCCACCAGGGTGCTGATCATCAAGGGGGCTAGCCACTTCCAGGGGAGGTGGCGGGTGTGTGTGTGTGTCATGGGGGGTTCTCAGTCAGGGGTTCTTGGGACCAGGCCCACGCGCCGCTCTCCCGGCGGTGGACACCTTGGGCAGACGCGCCATGCCGAAAGGCTTGCACGTGCCTGCTGCAACCAAGCATGGATATCCCGTGCATGAGCGTCTGTTGGGCAACGCACTCTCGTGAACGAACGTCGTGAGCCGACGGCTTCGCGCGTGCAAATCACCACAGACAACGAGGACTCTTTTGCTGCTGACAGAATGGTCCGTTCGTTCACTTGCCGCCGTCTGGAGTTTTCATGTCCACCACCGCCCGTTTCGCGCACCCCTTTGCCAACACCGTCAAAGCCTTCAAGACCGCATCGGGCAAGAGCGGGCGGCTGTATTCGCTGCCGGCGCTGGCCAAACAATTTCCCGACATCCAGCGCCTGCCGGTGTCGCTGCGCATCGTGCTGGAGAGCGTGCTGCGCCATTGCGACGGTGAGCGCGTGATGCCCGAACACGTGGCCCAGCTCGCGCAGTGGAAGCCCAACGGCGAGCGCACGCAGGAGATCCCGTTCACCGTGGCGCGTGTGGTGCTGCAGGACTTCACCGGTGTGCCGCTGCTGGCCGATCTGGCCGCCATGCGCAGCGTGGCCGAGCGCCTGGGCAAGGACCCCAAGAAGATCGAGCCGCTGGTGCCGGTGGACCTGGTGGTGGACCACTCGGTGATGGTGGACCACTACGGCACCAAGAGCGCACTCGACCTCAACATGAAGCTGGAGTTCCAGCGCAACAACGAGCGTTACCAGTTCATGAAGTGGGGCATGCAGGCCTTCGACACCTTCGGCGTGGTGCCGCCGGGCTTCGGCATCGTGCACCAGGTGAACCTGGAGTACCTGGCGCGCGGCGTGCACATGAAGGGCGGCCTGTACTACCCCGACACGTTGGTGGGCACCGACAGCCACACCACCATGATCAACGGCATCGGTGTGGTGGGCTGGGGCGTGGGCGGCATCGAGGCCGAGGCCGCCATGCTGGGCCAGCCGGTGTATTTCCTCATGCCCGACGTGGTGGGCTTTGAGCTCACCGGGCGCCTGCGCGAAGGCGTGACCGCGACCGACCTGGTACTCACCGTCACCGAGATCCTGCGCCAGCACAAAGTGGTGGGCAAGTTCGTCGAATTCTTTGGCGAGGGCACGGCATCACTCGCACTGCCCGACCGCGCCACCATCGCCAACATGGCGCCCGAGTACGGCGCCACCATGGGTTTCTTTCCAGTGGACGGCAAGACCCTCGATTACTTCCGCGGCACCGGCCGCAGCAAGGCGGAGATCGAGGCCTTCGAGGCCTACTTCCGTGCTCAGGGCATCTTCGGCGTGCCGGGTGCGCCGGGGGCATCCATCAAGGCCGGCGAGATCGACTATTCGCAAGTGGTCACGCTCGATCTCGGTCAGGTCACGCCCAGTCTGGCCGGCCCCAAGCGCCCGCAAGACCGCATCGAGCTGGGTAACGTGGCCCGGCAGTTTGCCGAGCTGTTCAGCAAGCCCAATGCGCAGAACGGCTTCAACCGGCCTGCGGCCTTGCTGCACACGCGCCACCAGCCGCGCAGCGCCGACGAGGTGGACCCGGCGGCGCCTGGCGATGAGCCGGCCATCCCACCAGGCGCGCCGCGCTTCGTGGCCGAAATGGAGGCCAACAAGCCCGCGCTGGCCACCGCCGCCGCAGTGGCAGAGCCCACACCGGTCGAGGCCAGCAAAGGCAGCAAGCTGAGCATCGGCAACGGCGACGTGCTGATCGCTGCCATCACGAGCTGCACCAACACCTCCAACCCCGGCGTGCTGCTGGCCGCCGGCCTGCTGGCCAAGAAAGCGGTGGAGGCGGGCCTGAAGGTCAAGCCGCACATCAAGACATCGCTCGCCCCCGGCTCGCGCATCGTCACCGAATACCTCACGCAGACCGGCCTGCTGCCCTACCTGGAGAAGCTGGGCTTCGCACTCGCGGGCTACGGCTGCACCACCTGCATTGGCAACGCGGGCGACCTCACGCCCGAGCTCAACGAGGTGATCACCAGCAACGACCTGATCTGCGCGGCCGTGCTCTCTGGCAACCGCAACTTCGAAGCGCGCATCCACCCCAACCTGAAAGCCAACTTCCTCGCCAGCCCGCCGCTGGTGGTGGCCTACGCGATCGCCGGCAACGTGATGACCGACCTGATGACCGAGCCCCTGGGCAAGGGCAAGGGTGGCAAACCGGTGTACCTGGGCGACATCTGGCCGACCAGCGACGAGATCTACGACCTGATGAAGTTCGCCATGAACGGACGCGCCTACCGCGAGAACTACGCGCGTGTGAAGGCCGAGCCCGGCAAGCTGTGGGAGCGCATCAAGGGCGTGAGCGGCAACGCCTACACCTGGCCCGAAAGCTCCTACATTGCCGAGCCACCGTTCTTTGACTCGTTCGAGCTGGCCATGCCTGCGGCCACCGAGCCGCCCGCAGTGAAGGGGGCTCGCGTCATGGCGCTGTTTGGCGACTCCATCACCACCGACCACATCTCGCCCGCCGGCAACATCGCCGAGAACTCTCCGGCTGGCCAGTGGCTGCTGGCGCGTGGCGTTCTCAAGGCCGACTTCAACAGCTACGGCGCGCGCCGCGGTCACCACGACGTGATGATGCGCGGCACCTTCGCCAATGTGCGCATCAAGAACCTGATGCTGGCGACGGGGGCCGACGGTTCGCGCGAAGAAGGCGGCTGGACGGTGTACCAGCAGGAAGGCGTGGGCCACGGCCAGAAGATGAGCATCTTCGACGCCGCCATGCGTTACCAGGCCGCGAACATTCCCACGGTGATCTTTGCCGGCGAGGAATACGGCACCGGCTCCAGCCGCGACTGGGCCGCCAAGGGCACGCAGCTGCTGGGCATCAAGGCTGTGGTGGCGCGCAGCTTCGAGCGCATCCACCGCTCCAACCTGGTGGGCATGGGCGTGTTGCCGCTGCAGTTCAAGGCCGGCGACTCGTGGGAGAGCCTGGGCCTGCGCGGCGACGAAACCATCGATGTGCTGCCGCATCCCGAACTCACGCCCCAAAGTGATGCGCAACTGGTGATCACGCGCACCGATGGGTCGCGCAAGACGGTAAGCCTGACCCTGCGCATCGACACACCGGTGGAAGTGAACTATTACCGCGAGGGCGGAATCCTCCCCTACGTGCTCAGGCAATTGTTGAGCGCTTGAGCCGGATGCCGCAAAGCGGCATGATGTGTTTTCAGCCGCAACAGGAGCCGCCATGCGAAAGCCTGCCTTGTACAGCCCGTCACGCCGAGCAGGCACCGCGCAGCCCGACGCGGACGCTCGCGCAGGTGGGCAGGCCCCGGTGGTGGACGTTGTGGCGCCCCCGCCCGCGGGCCGATTCAGGCGCTTGCGGGCCGCATCGTCCAGCGCTGCTTCGAAGCCGCGCGTCATGTGGTCGGCCATGGCTGTGCTCGCGGCGCTGCTGGCCGCCAGCGTGTGGCAAGGCGGCGTGAACGGCCCCAAGGCGCTCACGCAAAAGGACATCGACGCGGCCGTGCTGCGCACCCTCACCACACAAAACCTGCCCTCACGCGCCGCGCGCGCCGCCGAAAAGATCCGTCCGGCCGTGGTGCGTGTCATGTCCTACGGCAAGAACGCCGAGGGCAAGGAGGTGGAGCAGGGCGTGGGCACCGGCGTGGTCATCACCGACAAGGGCATCATCCTGACCAACCTGCACGTGGTGCAAACCGCCATGAGCGTCAGGATCGTGTATGCCGACGGCTCCGAGTCGCCCGCCACCGTGACCGGCGCGCAGCCGCAGAACGACCTGGCCGTGTTGCAGGCGCAGATCATTCCCGACGACCTCATCGCCGCCACCATGCGCTCCACCAACGATCTGGTGCCGGGCGAGGACGTGGTGGCCGTGGGTTTTCCCTTTGGGATCGGCCCCTCGGTGTCGTCCGGCGTCATCTCGGGCTTTGACCGCGCGTTCAAGTCGCCCGAGGGCGTGCAGGAAATCGGCAACCTGATCCAGTTCGACGCGGCGGCCAATCCCGGCAATTCGGGCGGCCCTCTGGTCACCATGGACGGTGAAGTCATCGGCATCGTCACCGGCATCCTCAACCCCACCAGCCACCGCACCTTCGTTGGCATCGGATTTGCAGTGCCCATCGAGAGTGCAGCGTCCGCCGCCGGTTTGCCACCCTTCTGAATTTTTCTTCACCGTCACAGGAGCTTCCATGGACCAGAACGCCGCCCCCGACACCGCCCAACTCATGGAGCAGATCCTGTACGAAGTGAAACGCGTGGTGGTGGGGCAGGACCGGTTCCTGGAACGGGTGATGGTGGCCATGCTGGCCCAGGGCCACCTGCTGGTTGAAGGCGTGCCGGGCCTGGCCAAGACGCTTACCGTGAAGACCCTGGCCAATGTGGTGCAGGGTCAGTTCAAGCGGATCCAGTTCACGCCCGATCTGGTGCCTGCCGACCTGGTGGGCACGCGCATCTACAACCAGAAGACCGGTGACTTCAGCACCTCGCTGGGCCCGGTGTTCGCCAACCTGCTGCTGGCCGACGAGATCAACCGCGCGCCGGCCAAGGTGCAGAGCGCGCTGCTGGAGGTGATGCAGGAGCGGCAGGTGACCATCGCCGGCGAATCGCACAAGGTGCCCAGCCCGTTCCTCGTGATGGCGACGCAGAACCCGATCGAGACCGAGGGCACCTACCCGCTGCCCGAGGCACAGGTCGACCGTTTCATGATGAAGGTGCTGGTGGACTACCCCACCGACGAAGAAGAGTACGTGATCGTCGAGCGCGTCACCGGCCCCGCCGTGCAAGTCAATGCCGTGGCCACCACCGATCAGCTCGCGGTGCTGCAGGCGCAATGCCGCCAGGTCTATGTGGACCCTTCGCTGGTGCAGTACGCGGTGAAGCTGGTGTCGGCCACGCGCACACCCGAGAAGCACGGCCTGAAGGATCTGGCGCGCTTCATCACCTTCGGCGCCAGCCCGCGCGCGACCATTGGCCTGGTGGAGGGCGCACGCGCGCTGGCCATGTTGCGTGGTCGCAGTTATGCGCTGCCCGAAGACATGACCGACCTGGTGCCCGACGTGTTGCGCCACCGCGTGGTGCTGTCCTACGAAGGCCTGTCCGAAGGCCTCACCTCCGAATCGCTGATTGCAAAAATCATGAAACAGATCGCGCCGCCGGCCCGCCCGCTGGAACACGAACAGCGCGCCGCCTGAACCCGAGCACCGCACCATGTTCTTCAAGCGCCTGTTCGGATCCGATCGCACCCCGGCGGGTGCGCAGGCCAAAGCCGCAGGCATCGCGCTGGCCACACCGGTCACGCAACGCGCCGACGCCTTGCTGCGCCGGCTCGAATGGACCGTGTTGCGCAAGCTCGACGGCCTGCTGCAGGGCGACTACAAAACACTCATGCGCGGCTCGGGTCTGGATCTGGCCGACCTGCGCGAATACCAGCTGCACGACGACGTGCGGCACATCGACTGGAACGTGACCGCGCGCCTGCAGCAGCCGCACGTGCGCGTGTTCACCGAAGACCGCGAGATGGCAGCGTGGTTCTTGCTCGACCTCAGTCCTTCGGTGGACTTCGGTTCGGGCAACCAGCGCAAGAGCCAGGTGCTGCTCGACTTCACCGCCGTGCTCGCGCGCTTGATCGGGCGTCACGGCAATCGCGTGGGCGCGGTGCTGTATGGATCGCGCGGCCAACCCGTGGTGGACGCGGTACTGCCTGCGCGCGGCGGCCGCACCCAGGTGCTGCGGCTGATGCAGATGGTGCTGCAGCCACCGAAGAAAGACGCCACCGTGAAGGACGGTGTGACCCAGCTCTCCGACCTGCTCAAGGCCGCAGTGCACACCGTGCGCCAGCGCGCCACCGTGTTCGTGGTGTCCGACTTCATCAGCGAGCCCGGCTGGGAAAAGCCGCTGGGTGAACTCGCGCGCCGCCACGACGTGGTGGCTGTTCGCCTGCTCGACCCGCTGGAGCTCAACCTGCCCGACCTCGGGCTGATCCCGATCCGCGACGCCGAGACCGGCGAACAGCTGATGGTCGACACGCACGACGCGGGCTTTCGCCAGCGCTTCGCGCGCATCGCCGCACAACGCGAGGCGCAGTTGCGCGAGAGCCTGGCGCGCGCCGGGGTCGACACGCTGGAGCTCTCCACCGACGACGACCTGGCCGAAGCGGTGGTGCGGTTCATCGACCTGCGCAAGCGCCGCCTGCGCGTCGGAAAACACGCGCAGGCCGGCCGCAGCATGCCGACCCAGATGCCCAGCCGCGACCGCGGCAGCTTCAGCATTCCCCGTGAAGGAACACGACCATGAACATCCCCGTCACCTTCCTGTGGCCGCAGCTGCTCTGGCTGCTGCTGACCTTGCCTCTGCTGGTGCTGTTGTATGTGTGGCTGCTGCGTCGGCGCAAGCAGGCTGCGGTGCGTTTTGCCAGCCTGGCGATCGTGCGCGAAGCCATGGGCAAGGGCCCGGGCTGGCGCCGCCATGTGCCGCCGGTGCTGCTGCTGCTGGCCATTGCCACCATGTTGCTGGCCTCGGCACGCCCCATGGCGAGCATCGTGTTGCCGTCGCAGGAGCAGACCATCATCCTGGCCATGGACGTGTCGGGCAGCATGCGCGCCGAAGACGTGCAGCCCAACCGCCTGGTGGCCTCGCAAAACGCCGCCAAGGCCTTCCTCGCCGAGCTCCCGCGACATGTGAAGGTCGGCATCGTGGCGTTTGCCGGCTCGGCCCAGGTGGTGCAGCCCGTGACCCTCAGCCGCGAAGACCTCGTGACCGCGATCGACAAGTTCCAGCTGCAACGCGCCACCGCCATCGGCAGCGCCATCGTGGTCTCGCTCTCCGAGCTGTTCCCGGGCCAGGGCTTCGACATCGGTGCCATGACCTACAACCGCAACAGCGACCCGTTTGCCCCCCAGGGCCGCGCCATCGACCAGCCCAAGACCGAACCCAAGGCCTTTGTGCCGGTGGCGCCGGGCTCGTACAGCTCGGCCGCCATCATCCTGCTCACCGACGGCCAGCGCACCACCGGCGTGGACACCGCAGAAGCCGCCAAGATGGCCGCCGACCGCGGGGTGCGCGTCTACACCGTGGGCGTGGGTACGGTGGACGGCGAAATCATCGGGTTCGAGGGCTGGTCCATGCGCGTGCGGCTGGACGAGGACAGCCTGAAGGAAGTGGCCCGCACCACGCAGGCCGAGTACTACTACGCCGGCACAGCCGACAACCTGAAGAAGGTCTACGAGACCTTGAGCTCGCGCCTGACGGTCGAGAAAAAGGAAACCGAAATCGCCGGCCTGCTCGCACTGGTGGCGTCCATCCTCGCGCTGTTCGCGGCGGGGCTGTCGGTGTTGTGGTTCAACCGGATTCTGTGAGGGCGCCGCCGGGCGGCACCGGCACAATCCCCGCATGAACCAACAAGTGATCGTCGCCGGTGGGGGCATCGGTGGACTGGGCTGTGCCTTGGCGCTGGCACGTCAGGGTGTGCCGACCGTGCTGCTGGAGCAGGCGGCGGCGTTTGGCGAGGTGGGGGCGGGGCTGCAGCTCGGGCCCAATGCCACGCGGGTGCTGGCCGACTGGGGTCTCTCCGATGCGTTGCAGGCCACTGCGGCTTTTCCCGAGGCGCTTCGGGTGCGTGACGCCCACCGGGGCAACGAGCTTGGGCAACTGCGTCTGGGCGCTATGGCGATCGCTCGCCATGGACAGCCTTACGCCACGTTGCACCGGGCCGATTTGCATGCGCTGCTGCTGGCTGCCGTGCAAGCGCACGAACTCACAGAACTGCGTTTGAACACGCGGCTCACGGCATTCGACGAAACCTCGGGCGGTGTGTTTGCCACGCTGGACGACGGCAGCACGCTGTCCGGCGAAGCCCTGCTGGGCTGCGACGGTTTGTGGAGCCGCGTGCGCTCGCAGTTGCTCGGCGCCCAGCCGGTGCGCGCCAGTGGTCACCTGGCCTACCGCGGCATGGTGCGCGCGGCCGACCTGCCCGCCGCGCTGCGGGCCAACGTGGTCACCGCCTGGCTCGGGCCGCGCATGCACGTGGTGCACTACCCCGTGCGTGGTGGCGAATGGGTGAATGTGGTGGCGGTGGTGCACGGCGTGCTCGGGCAGGGCCATGGCGGTGAGCCGGGATCGGACCCGCAGAGCTGGACGCACGAAGCCCGGGCTGCCGACCTCCAGCGCTCACTCGGCCCGGCCTGTGCGGACCTGCTGTCCATGATCGACGCTGCGCCCGCGTGGTCGCTCTGGGCCTTGAACGACCGCCCTGCCATGAACGGAGCGCACGAGCACGCGCAGGGCCGGGTGGCCCTGGTGGGCGACGCAGCGCATCCACTGCGGCCCTACCTGGCGCAGGGTGCGGCGATGGCGATCGAGGACGCATGGACGATCGGACGCCTGTTGCAGCCAGCGCCGGCCCCCATCAACTGGCCGTCCGTGCTGTCCCGTTTTGCCGAGACCCGCTGGCAACGCAATGCACGTGTGCAGCAGCATTCGCAGCGCAACGGCCGCATCTTTCACGCCACCGGCCTGGTGCGCTTCGGACGCGACACGGCCATGCGTTGGCTGGGCGAAGCTTTGCTGGACAATCCGTGGCTCTACGACGGGCCGCCCGAGCCCGAGCAAGACCCCGCTCCTTCACCCCGTTCCAAGAGGAAGACATGACCCTGAAGTCCACCACCAACAGCGGAATCACCCGCCGCCACGCCCTGGCCACTGCCACAGCCCTGGTGGCTGCCACCGTGTTGCCCACCGCGCATGCGCAAGCCACCTGGCCCAGCCGGCCGCTCAAGATCGTGGTGGGTTTCCCCGGCGGGTCCTCGCCCGATCTCATGGCGCGCCTGCTGGCCGAGCCGCTGTCGCAGGCGCTGGGCCAGCCGGTGGTGATCGAGAACCGGCCCGGTGCCGGCGGCAACATCGCCGCAGCGCAGGTGGCCCGTGCCACCGACGACCACACCATCGGTTTGATGATCAACGGCAACATGACGATCGCCAAGATCCTCAACCCCGACACCACCTACGACCCGCTGAAAGATCTCACGCCGGTCTCGTTGATCGCGGTGGCGCCGCTGGTGCTCAGCGCACCCGCTGGCAGCCCCAGTGGCGCCGCTTTCTTTGCCGCGGCGAAGCAGTCGGGCACCAGCTGGAACTACGGCACGCCCGGTGTGGGCACCGTGGCCCACCTCGGCATGGAGTTGCTCAAGAGCCGCGCCGGCATTGCGCCCGTGCACGTGCCGTACCCCGGCAATCCGCAGGTGATCACGGCCCTTCTGGGCAACCAGATCCAGATGTCGATGCTGCCCCCAGGCCTGGCCATGGCTCAGGTGCGCGCGGGCAAGCTCAACGCGATTGGTGTCACCTCGGCCGGTCGCAGCAGCGTGGTGCCCGAACTGCCCAGCCTGGCGGAAGCGGGCGTGAAAAACCTGCAGCTGGAAATCTGGAACGCGGTGGCCGCGCCCAACAGCCTGCCCAAGGCCCACGTGGACCGCCTGGCCACGCTGCTCACGGACATCGTTCGCCGCGAAGACATCCGCCAGAAGATCTTTGCGCAGGGCTGGCAGGTGGCAGGCACCTCGCCCGAAGGCCTGCGCCGTCGCATTGAAAGCGACACAGCCGTGATGGCCGACGTGATCCAGCGCAACAACATCCGGCCCTGAACGGGACTGAACGGGCTCGCGCCCGGATGCAAACAGGCGGCTTCGGCCGCATGTTTGCATTTGTAAATCCGTCGACAAAAACGTAGTTGTTCGTCTCCTTTGAACCAACAGGCGTTATAAAAACGTCAAATAAATCACACCTAAGTTGTAACAAAACGACAAGGTAGTGATCTTAAAAGGTTCATTGTCATAACGGTTTGACGACTTCTGGGGAGGGGGCGGCATGCGTCGTTCACAGGGCTACCTGCCCGCGTTTTCTGCCGGTTTCGGGACGTGACGCCATGGCCAACGTGCTGGCGATCCATTCGGTCTGCAGTTCGATTGCGACCTTCCTGAACAACACATACCCGGTGGCCACCAATGGCATGACCATGCCGTCTTGCGACTTCGTGGTGTTGTCTTCGCAGGAGATGGCCAACCCGCCGACCGAGGGCAACCGGGTCAGCCTCTACCTCTACCGCGCCACGGTCAACGAACACAGCCGTCAGCAGCGACCCTCACGCGCGCCGCAGGCCCGGCCTGCGCCGCTGAGCCTGGATCTGCACGTGTTGCTCTCGGCCTGGGGCGACACCGCCCTGGACGAGCACATCCTGATGGCCTGGGCCATGCGGCAGTTGCACCTGTTCCCGCTGCTCGATGCCTCGTCGCTCACCCCCGAGCCCGCCTGGGACGCCGACGAGGTGATCCAGATCGTGCCCGCCGAGCTCTCCACCGAGGACATCATGCGCATCTGGGACGCGCTGGAGCCTTCGTACCGGCTCTCGGCGTCCTACATCGCACGCACCGTGCGGCTGGACCCCGACGACTTGCCCGAGGCGGTGCCGGTGGTCGCCAGCCGATTCGCCTACAGCGTGGGGGCAGCCTCATGACGCTGCTGCTCAACGCCCGCGAGGTTGAACGTGCCGAACGCCGCGTGCTGGGTGCCTTGCGCTGTGTGGACGCCACCACCGGCGCGGCGCTGGACCGGCCCTTGCGCGTGCAGGCAACCGACGGCGTGCGCGTCCAGCGCAACCGCAGTGGCCTGCTGGTCATCCAAGAATGGTTGCCGCTGGCCCACCACGCAACCGCCTTTGCCACGGCGCCCGATGACGTGGCGGTGGGCTCGCTGGCCTTGATGCTGACCGTCTCCGACCCGCAGGGCGACTACTTGCCTCGGCTGGTGCGTGTGGCGCTGCCGCGCGACGCCAATCCGGCCAACGCCGACCAGCCCGACTCGCTGTTTCGCCCGCTGACTGTGCCCATGTACCCCTCGTCCACGGGCCGGGTCGGCTCCAACTGGGCCTGCATCAGCGTGAGCGTGTTCGAACAAGGCAGCGGCGATGCGCTGGGTGGCGTGCTGCTGCGCGTGGTGACCGCGGGCGCGGTTCGCGCGCTCGGTTTGAGCGACTGGCGCGGCGAAGCGCTGGTGCCGGTGGCCGGTGTGCCTGTGACCACCTGGTCCACCGAGCCGGGCGCCGTGATCGTCACGCAGATCCCGGCCGAACTGCAGGCCGTGGCCGACCCCGCCAGTGTGGTGCGCACACCCCAGGCGGTCGTGCAACTCGGTCGCGTGCCTTCTGCCTTGCCGCTGGTGGACCCGGTGGCCATTGAAACAGCGCGCGCTGGCCTGCCGCAGGCCAGCGCCGTTGTCAGCCTGGCGGCCGGTCGACCGCTGCACATCTCCCTCGGGATCGACCTGCCCTGAGGACCTTCGCGATGTTCCCACCCGCACTTCACAAGGAGAAACACCATGCCTGAATACCTCGCGCCAGGCGTTTACGTCGAGGAAACCAGTTTCCGCGCCAAGAGCATCGAAGGGGTGGGCACCAGCACCACCGCGTTTGTCGGGCCCACCCGCAAGGGCCCGTACCGGGTGGACAACGACACCCCCGAGTCGCCCGAGTTGCTCACCAGCTACGGCGACTTCGAGCGCATTTACGGCGGGTTTGCCGATCTCTCGCTGGGCGATGGCGTGCCCGGCACCAACTACCTGGCGCATGCGGTGCGGGCGTTCTTCAACGAAGGCGGTTCGCGGTTGTACGTCTCGCGCGTGGTGGGGGCCGACCCGGAGGTCGCAACGGTGGAGATCATCGGAGGAGCAGATGAAGGTGTGCGCTTCATTGCGCGCTTTCCCGGGGCGGCGGGCAACGGCCAGGTGGTGGTGCGTGAAGCCTCCACGCCCGCGTCGGAAACCACCCTGGCCAACGCGCCTGCCGGCAGTCTGGTGCGCGCCACGTTGGCGGGCAACCCGGCCTTGCTGGTGCGCGTGGCCAACAGCTGGCGCCCGGCGGCCAATCTCGCGGGCGACGCGGTGGCGCAGGCCGACGTTCTCGCGGGCGCCCCGCATCTGATCACGGTCTCGGCGTTGACCATCGACGGTGACGGCAACAGTCTGAGCTTTGAAGACATGGGGCTGGCCAACACGCACCCGCGCTGGATCGGTCATGTGATGTCGGCCACACCGTCGCGACGCAGCGACCACCTGCAAAACTTCTATGCCGTCGACGTTGGATCCGCCGTCTCACCTTCGGAGCTGCACGCGGGTCTGTTCAATGGCGCGGCCAACAATGCTGCGGGCCAGCCCGAGCGCGTCTGGACGCTCACCGGGGGTGAAGATGGCGGCGAACCCACCTCGACCAACTACGCACTCGCGCTTGCCGAGATCGCCTCGCTGGAAGACGTGTCCATCGTCGCGGCGCCCGGCAGCTCGGCCTACGGCGTGGACGACGACGACAACCCTCAGGCCATTGCGAGCGCAGTGATCGCGCACGCCGAAGGCCGCCGCGCCTACCGCATCGCCGTGCTCGACACACCGCCGGAGCTGCTGCCCACCACGGCGCGCACCTGGCGCGGACTGTTCGACTCCAAGTACGGCGCCATGTACTACCCGTGGGTGGTGGTGTCCAACCCGCTGGCGCGCCCGGGCCGCGAAGACATTCCGAAAGAGATCGCGCTGCCGCCCTCGGGTTTTGTGAGCGGCATCTACGCGCGCAACGACGTGCAGCGCGGCGTTCACAAGGCGCCGGCCAACGAGGTGGTTCGCGGCGCGCTGCGGTTCGAGATCGACGTGAACTTTGCGCAGCAGGAGCTGCTCAACCCGGCCGGTGTGAACTGCCTGCGCTTCTTCAGCGGGCGCGGCAACCGTGTCTGGGGCGCGCGCCTGATCTCCAGCGACCCGGAGTGGAAATACGTGAGCGACCGGCGCTACTTCAACTACCTGGAGGCGTCGATCGACCGCAGCACGCAGTGGGCCGTGTTCGAACCCAATGGCGAGCGCCTGTGGGCCAACATCCGCCAGACCATTGCCGACTTTCTCTACAACGAGTGGCGCAGTGGTGCACTGCTCGGCACCTCGCCCGACGAGGCGTATTTCGTGCGCTGCGACCGCAGCACCATGACGCAGAACGACCTGGACAACGGTCGCCTCATCTGCCTGATCGGCGTGGCCATCATCAAGCCGGCCGAGTTCGTGATCTTCCGCATCGGCCAGAAAACGGCCGACGCCCGCGAGTGACATCCCGTCTCACACGACCCATCAGGAGCTGAACCATGGCCAACCGCACCACGCCCTACGGCGCCTTCAACTACCTCGTCAACTTCGATGGCGGCGAGGTCTTCGGCGGCTTCTCCGATGTCAGCGGCATCGGCACCGAAGTCACCGTGGCCGAGTACCGCAACGGCAACGACAAGGAAAACCACGTGCGCAAGGTCGCCGGCATCCACAAGGTGTCCGACGTGACCTTGAAGCGCGGCATCCTCAACAGCAAGACGCTGTTCGACTGGATCAGCCAGACCCGCACGCAGGGCCCGGCCGCGCAGCGCAACGTGACCATCACCCTGCTCGACGAAGCCCACACCCCCGTTCAGACCTGGGTGCTGCGCGGCGTGATCCCGATGAAATACACCGGGCCCACGCTGGCGGGCAAGGGCGGGGGCGACGTGGCGATGGAGGAAATCGCCTTGTCGGCCGAGGCCATGGAAATCACCGCCTGAACCAGGCCTGGCGGTACCCATGAGCCTCGTTTTCGAAACCGCGGCGCCCGCCCTGCGCACCGCACCGGAACGCACCGATGTGGCGTGTTTCGTGGGCTTCGTGGCGCGGCGGCGCGAGCAACCGCTGCCCATGTCGGTGGGCCGCCAGCTCATCGACGCGGGCTGGGTGAACGGGCCCTGGCGCAAGGGAACGGACGCGCTGGAAGCGCTGGACAACGTGCCGGTGGTGATCGACAGCTGGGCACTCTTTGACCGCCTCTTTGCCTGGGACGAGCGCCTGGTGGGCCGCGCGCCCGACGCGGTGAGCGGTGCGCCCTCGCTGTGCGCCACCTACCTCGGTGCGGCCGTGCGCAGCTTTTTCGCACGGGGCGGTCAGCGCGCGGTGGTGGTGAGGGTGGGCGATCCGTGGGCATTTCTGGAATCGGCGTCCAACCGCGCGGCCAAGCGGCGCGCCCGCCTGGCCCGGCTCATCCCCGGCTTCAGCGACCGCGACCCGGTGGGCGAGGTGTTCGAGCCCATGGACCCGCGCACCTGGCGCGGCATCGGCCATGTGGTCGGGCTCTCTGAAGCCAGCCTCTTGTGTTTGCCCGACCTGCCCGATGCGTGTTCGACCGAACCGCAGGCGCCGTCGATTTCCGTGCCGTTGCAGCCACCGGTCGAAGGCTTTGTGGAATGCAGTCCCGAGGAACCGGCACTGCCCAGAGACGCGGGCCTTCGTGCCCTGCGCGCGCCGCGCCTGGACGGTCCGGGATACGGCCCCTGGCGCGTGGCCGTCGCCAGCGTGCGCGCGTTCCTGGCGCAGCACCAGCGCGAAATGTTGTTCGTGGGTGCGTTGCCCTTGCCACGCGAAGACGCGCGCCGGCCGCTGAGCGACGGCGGTGTTCATGCGCACAACGACATGCTGGCGTTTCTGCGCCGCAGCGGTGTGCTGGAAGCCGAAGGCCGTGTGGACGCGAGCGGCCTGTCGATCGCCAGCGCCTTCGTGCAACTGGGCTACCCCTGGCTGGCCACACGCGCCGCACAGGATTTGCCCGAAGGCCTGGAGCCACCCGATGGCGCGCTGGCGGGTCTGATCGCCGGCAGTGCACTGGTGCGCGGCACCCATGCCAGCGTGGCCGGCGACACGTCCATGCCGGCGCTGCGTGACTTGCAAAGCGCTGTGCCCCTGCCCGGTTGGGGTGCGGGCCCGCAGTCGCCGAGTGCACAACTGGCCGGGCGCGTGTGCCTCTTCACCCAGCAGGCCGGTGGCTGGGCGCTGCAGTCGGACGTGACCACCACCCCGGATGCGGCCTGGCGCAGCGGCGGTGTGAGCCGCCTCATGGCCACGCTGCTGCGCGCGGCGCGCCTGCGGGGCCAGAGCGTTCTGTTCGACGGCAACGGCCCCGAGACCTGGACACGGCTGGAGCGCAGCCTTGAAGAACTGCTCAAGGGTTTCTGGCGGGTGGGCGCGCTGGCCGGCGCCACGCCGACGGATGCGTTCAGCGTGCGCTGCGACCGCAGCACCATGACGCAGAACGACATCGACAACGGGCGGCTCGTGACCGAGATCACCGTGTTGCCGGCGCACAGCATCGAGCGCATCACCGTGGTGCTGGCGCTCGCAGCGGCGGGTGTGAACCACGCCCGTGTGCGGGAGGCGGCGTGATGGCCATCGGTGCGGAATTTTCTGCCAGCGCCTCGGCCCAGGTGTCGATCGGCCTGGGCACGGGAGCCGGTGCGCCTGCGGGCGCCAAAGCCTCGGCGCCGCTGATCCCGTTCCGTTTTCAGTTGCGCTTTCGCCAGTCGGGCGCGGGGGCGGCGCAGGGCAACGAGGTCGACTTGTGCCAGGGCGCCTTTGCCGAATGCACGGGTCTCGAGGCCACCATGGAACCCAAGGTGATCCGCAGCGGCGGTGTGAACCATGCGGCCTTCCAGCGCGCGGGGCAGGTGACCCACGCCACCGTGATCCTCAAGCGCGGCATGACCGACAACCGCCACCTCTGGAAGTGGTTCGCCATGGTTTCGGGTGGCGACTACGCCGCGCGCATGGACGTGGACATTCACATGCTCGATGGCGCGGGCACCAAGGTGATGACCTGGTCGCTCGCACGCTGCATGCCGGTGAAATTCAAGGCCGCCGATCTCAATGCCCGCGCCACCGAGGTGGCGGTGGAAGAGCTGCACCTGGCCCACGAAGGCCTCACCCTCGGTTTTCCCAAGGCCTGAGCATGACCGAACGTGCCATTGCCGTTGCCGAATTCAAGACGCTGAGTCCGGCGCCCAAGCAGGTGGTGAAGGTGCACTTCAACCCGGCCTCGCTGCAGTACACCGTGTCCAACACGCTGGGCCCCGCCGGCCAGGGCGCGGGCAGCCGCCAGTACGTGAGCGCCACCGTGGCCAAGCTCACCATGGACCTGGTGTTCGACACCACCGCTGAAAACCTCAGCGGTGAGGTCAAAGGCGGGGAAGACGTGCGCAGCACCACCGACAAGATGGCGCAGATGCTCAAGCCCTTTGGCGGCGAGAACGAGAAGACGCCGCCTCGCGTGGAGTTCAGCTGGGGCGCTTACCGTTTCGTGGGCACGGTGGAGCAATACAAGGAAACGCTGGATCTGTTTTCGCACGACGGTGTGCCGCTGCGCGCGGGCATCAACCTCACGCTCTCCAGCGACGCGCCGAACTTCGAGAGTGCGAGTGCGCCGGCCTCGTCGGCAGACCGGAAGCCGAACTCCGCGATGGAGGTGCCCGGGGGTGCCGGGCCGTCGGGTGTGGCCGCAGCGGGTGGGGATCCGCGTGCGGCGCGCGCCGTGGCCAGCGCCAACGCCTCGGCCAGCTTGCGCTTTGGCGGCAGTGCATCGCTGCTGGTGGATGCGAACGTGTCGCTGGGCGCACCGGCTGCTTTTGCGTCGGGCTCGCTGTCGCTCGGGGCGGGCGCTGGTGTGGGCATCGGTGTAGGGATCGGGGTTGGCTTGGGGGCCAGCGCCGGCGCCGGTATCGGCGCCACGGCCGGGGTCGCGTTTGCCGGCCTGCGCGTGGGTACCGGGGCCGGCGCCAGCGCATCGTTGCCCAACGCCCAGGCCCTGTTGCCCGCTGGGCAGGTGAGCGTGGGTGCCACCGGATTTGCGCCGGGTGGCATGGCGCGCGGATCGGGCGCCGACAGCCTGGGCACCGACGTGGGGGCTGCAGCCGACCTGCAGGCCCGTATCGCCTTTGACTGAACGAACACGGGGAGACACACATGCCCATC
This sequence comes from Hydrogenophaga sp. RAC07, assembly GCF_001713375.1. Classification (NCBI taxonomy): domain Bacteria; kingdom Pseudomonadati; phylum Pseudomonadota; class Betaproteobacteria; order Burkholderiales; family Comamonadaceae; genus Hydrogenophaga; species Hydrogenophaga sp. RAC07. The sequence goes on along the minus strand of NZ_CP016449.1, from coordinate 2,626,564 downwards.
ACGTTTGAAGAAGTCACCGCCGAGGTGCCGGCCGAGAGGCCCAGTCCACCCACGGTCCAGGCCAACGAAGCCGCCTCACCCGACGACCCGCGTGCGCTGGAGGCGATGCAGCAGGCGCTGGATTTGCGCGCCGAGCGCATCTGGCGCCTGCACACCGACTGAGCTTCGCGCCATGACCGAAGCCGCTCTCAGCCGACAAGCCCTTTACAGCGCGCGCCCCACGCTGCGGATCGCGGGGCAGGCCGATGTGCGCTTGTCCAACCTGTTGATTGCCATGCGCATGGACGAAAGCGAGGGAGGCATGAGCCGGCTGGAGTTGCGCCTCTCGAACTGGGTGGGTACCACGGCGGGCGGCACCGAACAGGCCTTTGGCGCGCAGTCCGACCTGAAGCTGGGCGCCGATCTGGCGGTGTACGCCGGTGACGTGCAGGCACCCACGGAGGTGTTTCGCGGCAAGGTCAGCGCCATCGAGCTGCTGTTCAGCATGGGCGGCGCGCCCGAGATCACGGTGCTGGCCGAAGACGCGCTGCAGGCCGCGCGCCTGGCGCGGCGCAGCAAGGTCTACACCGACCTGTCGCCCGCTGATGTGGTGCGCGAGGTGGCCGGTGCGCTCAACCTGCGCCCCACCGTCACCGGCCTCACCAGCCCGGTGGACACCTGGGCGCAGATCAACGAAAGCGACCTGTCTTTCTTGCGCCGCCTGCTGGCGCGGTTTGACGCCGACCTTCAGATCGTGGGCGATGAGCTCCAGGTGTCGCCGCGCGGCGATGTGGCGCGTGGCGAGGTGGAGCTCGCGCTGTTCGGGCAGCTCATGCGCGCCCGCGTGATCGCCGACCTGTCGCAACAGGTCACCGCCACCAGCGCAGCGGGCTGGAACCCGGTGGACGGCAGCGCGGTCAGCCATGAGGCCACGCAGATCACGCACAGCGGGCCGGGCAGCGGGCGCAGCGGCTTGTCGTGGCTCGACGAAGCGTTGGGCTCGCGCCAGGAACACATCGGGCATCTCGCGGTGAGCAGCGACGCGGAGGCGCAAGCCGTGGCCACGGCGGCGCTGGACCAGCGCGCGCGCCGCTTTGTGCGCATCGAAGGACTGAGCGAAGGCAACCCTGCGATCCGCGTGGGCACCACGGTGTCGGTCACGGGCTTGTCGCCGCAGTTCGACAACCGCTACTTCGTGTGCGCCGCGTCGCATGTGTACGACCAGACGGCGGGATACCGCACCGAGTTCAGCGGCGAGTGCGCGTATTTGGGAGAAGGCACATGAAGCGCGACGGCCTGTTCGACCGACCCGCCGCCTGGCTTCAGGCCGGCGCGCTGGCGCAGGTGGTGTCGCTCGACGATCCCGCCGGCCGCAACCGCGTGCAGGTGCGCCTGTTGGCGCACGACGGCGTGGGCGACCAGGACGCGCCGCTGTGGGCGCGCGTGGTGGCGCCGTTTGCGGGCAACGACCGGGGATTTTTCTTCCTGCCCGATGTGGACGACGAGGTGCTGGTGATCTTCATGAACGGCGACGCACGCCACCCGCTCATCATCGGCGGACTGTGGAACGGCAACTCGCCATCGCCCGCCGATCTGGCCAACGGCCAGCACCGCACCAAGCGCCTGAAGTCGAAGAACGGCGTGGCCATCACCATCCTCGACGAAGATGGCCAGGAGACGTTGACGCTGGAGACCCCCGGCGGACAGACCGTGACGCTGCAGGACGGGCCGGGCACCATCACGCTGGAAGACGCCAATGGGAACCAGGTGGTGATGGAGGCGGCGGGCATCAGCGTCACGGCCTCGGCCAAGGTGAACGTGAGCGCCGCACAGGTGGACGTGACCGCGGGCATGGTCAAGGTGGACTCGGCCATCGCCGACTTCTCGGGCATCGTGAAGTGCGCCGTGTTGCAGACCAACGCCGTCATTTCCACCAGCTACACCCCGGGCGCCGGGAACGTGTGGTGATGCCATGGCACGCACGCTGACGCAACTTCCCCACGATGTGGCCCTGGGCGCGCCGCGCGGCGTGGCCCCGGGCGGTGCGCCGCTGCTGCTGCAGCGGTCTGACGGCGACTTCATCGACGCCGTGCTCGACGAGATCACCAGCACCGAGGGCCGCGCCAGGCTGCTGGCCACGCGCGCTGCGGCCCGCACCCAGCGCCAGGTGCTCAAACTCTTCCAGCCCATCCAGCGCCAGCACCACCTCGCCGTGCTGGAAGCCTGGTGCGACACGCCGGGCACACCGCGCCTGGACCCCGCGCGCGTGGAGTCGGCCGGCCTGGTGGTGCGCCGGGTGCGCCGCGCCGGCAGCGCCACCGAAGAAGGCTGGATGCGATCACGCGGGCGCCTGCGTGGCTGGTTGCCGGTGCAACGCATCGGTGGTGCATCCAACGACCCGGCGAGCCAGCTGCGGCTGCACAGCGGCCGCACCGGCGTGGCCGACATCGACCACGAGCTGATGCAACTGGCCCTGCAGCGCGAGGACACGCTGCTCGACGAGCACGTGGTGCCGATGTTCGTGGCACCGCCCGATGTCTGCAAGGCCGCGGGCAAGACGGTGTACTACGGCCTGGTGCCCACGGTGAGCGGCGAGCAGGCCGAGACCGCGCCGGTGTTCGACGAGGCCAACACCTTCGGGCCCGAGAGCGCCGATTTCCGCCACCACCTGGTGCAGGCCCTGCGCGGCGAGGCCATGGACTTCCCCCTGGACGGCGAGACCCTGAACCCGGTCTGGACCGAAGCCGCCGAGATCGCCACCACCGTGCGGCCCAACGGCCTGAGCACCGAGCACTGGAACCGCCTGCACCCCGGCGGTGGTTCGCGCAGCAGCATGCAGCGCTTCCTGCGTTTGTTGCGGCAGTTGGACAGCGAGTTCAACGCCTTTGCCGGCAACTCGGCGGCGGCACAGGCCTTGCGTCAGCAGCTCGCGGCCATCGCGCTGCCGCTGAAGCTGCGCGAAGGCGAGACGGTGGCGCGCACGGTGAACGCCGAGACCTTTTTGCGCCAGGCCGTGCAGGTGCTGGTGCAGCGCGACGAGCAGGTGGCGCGGCCCGAGATGCCCGTGCGCTGGCCTGCGCTGCCCGGCCACCAGGCGAGCGCCTTGCGACTGGCGCTCTCGCGCGCCTTGACCGAACGTTTTGCCCAACTCAACCTCGCGCCGGGCCGTTTTGACGACGCGGGCGCGCAGTACGTGGTGCGCGCCTTCGTGCGGCTCAAACCCGAGTGCGGTTGTCCGGCACGCATCGTCTGGAGCGAGGCCACGGAACCCTTTGTGATCGCACCCTGGTTCGAAGGATCGGGCGCGCCGCCGGTGCGCATCGACCTGCCCGACATCACCGCGCCCGGCCTGCTCGCCTCGCTCAAGCCCAACGTTTCGTTCGCTGTGCCAGCCGCCTTGCAGAACCTGTTGGGCGGCAACCCCAAAGACCTGATGGAAGGCAAGAAGCCGCCGGAGGGCGGCATCACCATCGGATGGATCTGCAGCTTCAGCCTGCCCGCGATCACGATCTGCGCCTTCATCGTGCTCAGCATCTTTCTCGGCCTGCTCAACCTGATCTTCAGCTGGCTGGCCTTCATCAAGATCTGCATTCCGTATCCGAAGAAGGGCGACTGATGAACGCGACCTCCGCTCCCATCGGATTTCCCTTCCTCGGCCTGCCCGACGAACACGGTCAGCTCGGCTGGCCGGCGCTGGAGAAAAGCGTGCGCGATGGCATCCGCATCGTGTTGAGCACGCGCCCGGGCGAGCAGCTCATGCGCCCCGAGTTCGGTGGCGGGCTCGACCGGTTGCTGCACGAGCCCAACACCCTGGCCACACGCCGGCGCATCCGCGATCTGGTGCAGGCCTCGCTCACGCGTTGGGAGCCACGCATCCTGCTCGACGCGGTGGAGGTGTGGGACGTGCCCGACGCCCCGAGCCACCTGCGGGTGGAGATCCAGTACCGGCTGGCGCGCACGGGCGCACCCAGCCGCATGAACGTGAACGTGCAGCTGGAGAACTAGATGCCGATCGTCCCGCCCAGCCTCGATGACCGCCGCTTCGACGACCTCGTTGAAGACCTGATCGCGCGCATTCCCGCGCACACACCCGAGTGGACCAACCCGCGCCAGGGCGACCCGGGGCGCACGCTGCTGGAGCTGTTTGCCTGGCTGGGTGATGCACTGCTGTACCGCGCCAACCTGATTCCCGAGCGCCAGCGCCTGGTGTTCCTCAAGCTGCTGGGCCAGGGTTTGCGCGCGGCGCAGCCGGCGCGCGGCATCGTGGGTCTGTCGTACGCGCAGCCGCTGGCCGATCTGCGCGCCAGTTCGCTGCTGTCCGGTGCGCGGATCAAGGGCGCGCAGCCTTTCGAGACCCTGGGTGAGACCACCGTGCTGCCGGTCACCGGCGAGGCCTACATCAAACGCAAACTCAGCGACGCGGAGGCAGCGCGCATGGCCGACGTGATCAGTGGCCTCTCGCGCGTGCACCGCATCAGCGGCGCGGTGCAAGGCTACGAAACGCTCGCGGTGTTTGGCGAAGGGCGCGCCGAGGTGGGTGGCTTCGATGTGTTCGAGCGCTCGACCGACCGCGCCTTGTGGATCGCCTTGCTCGCACCCGCTGCGTCCGCCCCGCTGGAGCAGGAAGCCGTGAACGACAGCGTGCGCACCGCGCTCGGCGGAGGTGACACCGGTGTGCCCTCGTTGCTCTCGCTGGGCATCGTGCCCGCGCTGCCCTTGCCTGCGTTGTTCGAAGAGGTGGGCCCACTGGCCGAGGTGCCGGTGATCTGGGAAATGGTCACGCGCCGGCCCGGTACGCAGGCGCTGGATTACCTCACGCTGGAGCCGCTGCCTGGCAGCGACACCTCGCGCGGGTTCACGCGTCCGGGCATGCTGCGCCTGCCGCTGCCCGGCGCCGACGACATCTGGGTGCCCTCCAACCAGGTGGGCGTGAACCCGCTGGCCGGTGTGGGCGACGCACCGCCCCGGCTGGACGACGCGGCGCGTGCCGCGCGCCTGGTGGCGTGGCTGCGCGTTCGTCCGCGCCCGGGCAGCCAGGTGCAGCGCCTGCCGCTCACCTGGCTGGGCATCAACGCCGCCGAGGTGGACCAGCGCGTGACGCTGCAAGGCCAGGTGCTGGGCACCAGCACGGGTGCTGCGGACCAGAGCTTTGCCTTGCCCGCCGCTTCGGTGGACCCACAGACGCTGGTGGTCGAGGTGGAAGAACCCGGCGGTCGCGGCTACCAGCCGTGGCAGCGCGTGGACGACCTGGCCGCCATCAGCGCAGACCCGATGGTGGCGCGTGAAGCCGGCGCATTTGAACTCGATGCCGAAGCCGGCACCCTGCGTTTTGGTGACGGCGTGCGCGGCCGCATTCCCGAGCGGCTCATGCGCGTGCGTCTGGCGCGCGGGCGCTTTGGCGGCGGGCGTGCGGGCAACCTCGCACCCGGCAGCCTGAGCGAGATCACCGCCACACTGATCAACGGCCAGCGCGCCCCGGCCATGAAGGTTCACCAGCCCTTGGCCATGGACGGTGGCGAAGACGCCGAGACGCTGCCCCAGGCCGAGCGGCGCATCCCGGCCACGCTGCGCCACCAGCAGCGCGCGGTGACCGCCGACGATTTCAAACGCCTCGCGCTGCAAACGCCCGCGGCCGACGTGGGCCGTGTGGAGGTGATGCCGCGCTTCAAGCCGCGCGACCGGCGTTTCAACGTGCCCGGCGTGGTGAGCGTGGTGGTGCTGCCGTCGGCCGCCCTCGCGCCTGCGCCCAATCCGCGCCCGGACCGGCCCTTCATCGAGCGTGTTCACGCCCACCTCTCGGCGCGTGTGCCGCTGGCCACCGAGCTCTACGTGATCGGCTGCGAATACGTGCCGCTGGGCCTGTCGGTGGCGCTGCGCCTGCGCGAAGGTTTTGCGCGCGACAAGCTGCTGTACGAGGTGCGCGAAGCCCTGCGCCGCCTGCTCTGGCCGCTTGCGCCCGGCGGGCTTGATGGAGAAGGCTGGGCGCTCGGGCGCCCGGTGCGCGAGCGTGAACTGGAGGTGGAGGTCTCGCGTGTGGCCGGCGTGGCCGAGGTCACCGGACTGCAGCTGTTTGCGCGCCACGGCGCGGCTGGTCAGCAGGACTGGGCGCTGCTGCCGCGCAACCAGGCCGGTGGCCAGCAAACCTTGAACCTGCAGCCCTGGCAGTTGCCCGAGTTGTTGTCCATCGTGGTGGTGGAGGGCGCGGAGGCGCCGACGAACCTGCGCGCCTTGCCCAACCCGTTTGCGCAGGCCAATGCCGTGGCCGTGCCGGTGGTGCCGGAGCTCTGCTGATGGACGCCAACGGCTCCCGCTTCTGGTCGCTGCACGCGCCTGCCCACTGGCCGACGCTGGGGCAGGGCCTGGGCCATGTGCGCTGGCATGGCGACTGCAGTGCGCTGTGTCTGGCCTCCGAGCGTGAACTGGAAGCGCCGCCGGACATGGCGGCCAGCCGAAGCGCCGCGCTGCTGGCCCTGAACGAGGTGCCGCGCGCGCTCGATGCGCAGGGCGTGGTGTGCAGCTGGCACGCGCCCAGCCAGGCCGTTGTGGTGCGCAGCGCCCACCTTGCGGAGGCCGCCATCGCGCTCCCGCTGGACGCCGTGCCCACCGACCTCTGCGTGGCCAGCGACGGTGTGCTCTACGTGGCCTTGCCCGGGCGTGTGCTCATGCACGACTTGCGGCGTCGCTGGGCCGATGCGGAGGTGTCCGAAGAAGGCTTTGCGCCCTGGCGCCTGGCCGCCCACCCCGAGGGGGGGGTGTGGGTGTTGGAGCGCGGCAGCGGCCGGTTGGCGCGATTGAAGGGCTACCCGCTGCCCAGCCAGACACCCGCCGCCGACGCCTGGGCGCCCGGCGTGTTCCGTCCCGACCCGGAGAACTGCCGTGCGCCCGCGATGGTGGTGGTGCACCCCGGCTGGGGTGGCGTGGCCGAGCCGTTCGCGCTGGCCTGCCACGCTTCGGGCGGCTTGCTGCTCATGGGCTGGAACACCGCCGGTCGGGCCTGGGTGCGGCGCTGGGATGAGGCGACCCGCACACCGGGCCCCATGCGCGCGCTGCGTGGCGCGGTGCATGCGCACGCGCTCACGTGGCTGACAAGCGAACGCATCGCGCTGCGCATGCCGGGCCGGGTGGACGCACCCGCGTTTGCCATCGACGACAGCCCCGCGGGCGAGCTGCCCGCGCTGGGAGAGGTCTTTCCGCTGGCGGGCGACCGGCGCGAGGCAGCGTTTGTGCACCGACCCGATGGCGTGGCGCACTACCCCGTGCGCGAGGACGCCGCCGAGCCGCTGTTTGCGCTGGCGCTGCCCAACCTGGCGCGCAGCGGCACAGCGGCCAGCTTCACCACCGAGGGTGGGCAACTGCTTGCGCAACTCATCGACAGCGGCACGCCCGCCACCACCTGGCACCGCATGTTCATGGAGGCCAGCATTCCGCCCGCCTGCGGCGTGGTGGTGTGGCTCGCCGCCACGAATGACCCGCAGCCACCCGCGCCCGAGCGGCTCGATGCCTGGCACCCGCACGCGTTTGGCCGCGATGTGCGGACCATCGACCCCGCCGCGTCCGGGCCGCATGTGCCGCACGCGGTGTGGGAGCGTGCGCCGAGCGAGTTGCCGGCGCACCCGGGACTCGCGCCGTGGCCACCGCAGCGCGGTTTGCGTGGCCTCTTTTCGGTGCTGGTGCAGAACGCCCGAACGGCGGTGCGTTCGCTCAGCGGCCGCTATCTGTGGGTGCGCCTGAGCCTGCACGGCGACGGCCGCGCAAGCCCCGAGGTGGTGGCGCTGCGTGCCTGGGCCAGCCGCTTCAATTACGCCGAGCAGTACCTGCCGCGCATTTACCGCGAGACCCTGTTTGGCGATGCCGCGCAGCTGCCCGGCGAGCGGCTGGACAGTGTGGACGAGGGCTACAGCCTGGGCCTGGATGTCGGTGGCGCACCCGAGGTGGCACTGTTGCTGCGCCTGGCCACCGCCGGCATCGTGCTGAGCGATGGCGCGCAGGTGGTGGTGGAGCACCCCGGGCGCAGTTGGCTGCTCAAGGACGGCGGCAGCGCACGCTGCTGGCGGCTTTTGCTCGACGGCCACGCCATCGGTGTGTACCGGCCACAGGCTTCAGCGGCCGATTTTCTGGCGCGCAGTCTGGCCAACGTGGAAGGGGTGCTCACGCAGCTCGAAGACCGCGTGGCCCACGCTCACCTGCTCACCGACCCGGCCAGCACGCCGGCCGAGCACCTGGACTGGCTCGCGAGCTGGGTCGGCCTGGCTTTTGACGCGGCCCTGCCCGAAGCGCGCCGCCGCGCCTGGTTGCAGGCCGCGCCCGAGCTGGCGCGCTGGCACGGCACGCGCCGCGGGCTCGCGCTCGCGCTGGACGTGGCCACCGGCGGCGGCGTGAGTGGTGGTGAGGTGGTGGTGCTGGAAGACTTCCGCCTGCGCCGCCTGCTCGCCACGCTGCTCGGTGTGGACCTCGCCGATGAAGACGACCCCTTGCTGCCGGGCCTGCAGGTCAGTGGCAATTCGGTGGTGGGCGACACGCTGGTGCTGGGCGACCAGGCGCGCGCCGAGCTCATGGCGCTGTACCGCGAGGAAGCCACCAGCGAGAGTGAGGACCAGAACATCGCCGACTTCTACGGCCGTCTGGCGCACCGCGCCACGGTGCTGGTGCACCGCGAGGTGGACGAGGTGGACATCGGACTCATCCGCCGCATCGTGGTCCTGGAGTCGCCCGCGCACGTGCAGGTGCGCGTGGCCACCGCGAGCTGGCCCTTCATGGTGGGCGTGGCCAGTCTGGTGGGGGTGGACACGTACCTGGCGCGCGCCGTGCCGCCGCGCCCGGTGCGCGCGCAGCGCTCGGTGCTGGGCGGTGGTGACTTCGTGCTCGGCCCGACCACGCTGGACCCGCGCCTGCGCGGCGAGGCAGCACCGCCACCCGTGGAGACACCAACACCGCTTTCCATCCCGCGCAAAAGACCCCGATCCCGCAAGGAGTGACCCATGAGCACCGCCACCACCTTCAGCACCGCCGACCCGCTCACGCGCCAGCCGCTGGGCGAGCGCCCGGTGTATGCCACCGGCATGCTGCTGGACGCGCAGGATTTTCTGGACGAGCAGACCTACCACCGCAGCCAGCTCGCGCGGGCGCTCGGTGCGGTGGCCGGCAGCGGCACGCTGGCCGGGCTGCGGGTGGAGCACCGGCCGGCGGTGGAGACGGGCCCCGACGCGGGGCCGGAAGAGATTCAGGTGAACGCCGGTCTTGCCGTGGACCGGCTGGGTCGCCTCATCGAGCTGCCGCGAGCGGCCTGCCTGCGCCTGCAGCGCTGGTGGGACGCCGAGGCCGCGCGCAGCAGCCTGCAGCAGGCCGACTACACATCGCCGGGCCGCTTCATCTCGGCGCGCGCCCAAGCCGGTGTGGCGCTGCCCGCCCGCGCCGTGGTGGCCGACGTGTTCCTGCGTTTTGTTGCCTGCCCGCGCGGCCTCACGCCGGCCTTTGCCAGTGGCCCGTTTGATGCGCTGAATGCCGTGAGCGTCTCGCGCCTGCGCGACGCCTACGAACTGCACCTCGTGCCGCGCCACAACCTCACCGACACAGGGTTGGGCCTGCCGCTGCGCGCGGGCGCGTTCACCTTGCCGGTGGAGCAGGAAACGGCTGCTGAAGCACTGGCGCGCGAAGCCGCCATGGACAACCCGTCGGCCGACGCCGACGAACGCCGCGCCGCGCTGCAGGACGCCGTGCTGCACGGCTACCACCGCACGGCCGATGAACTGCCGCGCGGCCCCGAGCACCCGCCCACGGTGGACGCCAGCGCGGTGTTCATCGCCCGCGTGCTGATTCCCGTGGAGCCTTCCGACCCCACTGTCCGCGCGGGTGGCGCCGTGCTGGTGGACAACCACAGCCGCCGTTTCTTGCCGGGCCTGGGCGTGCTTGCGCGCTGGACAGGACTCTGAGCCTTTCATGTTTTCCCATCCCCTCACCGGAGCACGCCATGAACCCGAACACCGGCACCGCCCGCGAGCCGATCGCCTCCGACCAGGTGCAGACCCTGCGAGACGCAGGCGTGTTGATCGAAGACCACCGGCGCGGGCGGCCGCGTTACTTCGACGGCCGCTTTCTCGCCGCACGCGACCTGATCCGCGACCAGCAGTATTTTCTGACCCGCGAGGCCGACCTGGGTCAGGCCGCGGGCAGTGGCGTGGCCACGGGCTTGTTTGTGCAGGAAGGCGGCCAGCCCCAGACGCTGGTGGTCTCCAGCGGGCACGGCGTGACGCCCTCGGGCGAACTGGTGCTCCTGCCGCGCAACATCGATGTGCAGCTGGCCAACCTGCCGGTGGCCGAGCAACTCTCCGCGCGCTTCGGCCTGTCGCGCCTGCCGCAGCCGCCGTTGCGCAGCCGCACCGGCCTGTTCGTGCTGGCCCTGCGCCCGGTGGAATTCACCGCCAACCCCATCGGGGCGTACCCGACTTCCATCACCGGCCAGCGCACGGTGGAAGACGGTGACGTGATCGAGGCCACGGCGGTGGTGCTCGTGCCCTGGCAGGACGACGGCGGCGCCGATGCGCTGGACGCGCGCCGTGGGCGCGCAGCGCGCGCCATCTTCACCCAGGGCACCTCCGCCGGTGTGTCGGCCAATGTGTTGCCGCTGGCCATGATCGCGTTGCAGAACAACACCGTGGTGTGGATCGACGAAGCCATGGTGCGGCGCGAACTCGGCGCCGACCGGGGCGATTTGCCGGGTCTGGGTTTTGCCCCGCGCGGCCTGCGGCTGGCACACCTGATGCAGCACCAGGCGCACCTGGCCGACGTGGCCCCGCCCGGCAGCACGCGGGGCTTTCCGGCCATCACGCACTTTCCCGCGCTGCCGCCGGCCGGGCCCTTGCCGGCGGGTGTGATCAACGCGGTGGACTTCACGCAGAACTACTTTCCGGCGGAGGTCGATGTGGACTTCACGATCATTCCGGAGGACGAACTTCCCGCGCTGGTGGAAGAGGCGCTGGCGCTGCAGCCCATCGACCTCACCGCACCCGCCGAGTCGCTGGACTCGACCGCGGTGATGATCCTCGCGCCGGTGCCGCGCGTGGAGTGGCGCGCGGTGGCCGCGCGGGTGGGGCAGGGCGCCACGCTGGCGCAGCGCGTGGTCAAACCCGCCGCGCCCAACCTGATCGCGCAGCGCCGGCCGTTCGAGATCCTGCAGAAGCTGCGCTTGCCGCGTGAAGCACTGCAAAGCAAGGCGCTGGGCCCGGCCGATGCGGAGTGGCAGCGCCTGGCGCGTCTGAACAACCTGTGGTTCGTGCGCCGACGCCACCTGGCCTACCGCGACGACCTGGCCGGCAGCTACCGCGAGATTGCCGGCAACGACGAGCGTGTGATCGAACTCAACCTCAACACCCGCATCACCCAGCTCGGGCTCACGCCGCGCCACGACGCGGTGTTGAAGGTGGCCACGCCTGCGGCAGCCAGCACCGTCATCGGCCTGCTCGCGGGCAAACGCTACCTGGAGTCGCCGGTGCTCACCGCGGCCGCACTCGGCTTGCTCACCGACGCCATCGCGACCACCGAACAACTGACCGGCAAACCGGCGCTGGACAAGACGCAGGTGCTGGGCGTGGCCGCGGTGCTGGGCGAGCCCGAGAAGAACGAGGCGCTGTGGGCGCTGATCCAGCGCGAGAGCAAGACGCCGATCCCGGCCGACGAACTGCTGCGCATCGCCAGCAACGCCGAGTGGAACGTTCAGCCGGTGGACCCGCTCACGCTGGAAGAGACCGTCACCAAACGCATGGACAGCCTGGGGCTGATCGACGTGTGGGCCGAGGTGTTCAAGAACTCGTCGGCCAAGGCCCTGGCCACCGAAGTGCAACTGCTCGCGAGCAAGCGCTACGAGGCTTCGCCAGCGTTGAGTGCCGCTGCACTGGGACTGCTGCTCGAACACGTGCAGCGCGACGGTTCGATCAAGGACCCGGCGCTGGTGACCGAGGTGGCCAACAGCCTGCTGGAGCCGATCGCCAGCGACGTGCTCAACAAGTACCTCCAGACGGAGCTGCGGCGGCCGCTCGACGCGGACACGCTGCGCGGCCTGGTGAAGTCGGTGGACGAGTGGCGGCCCAAGACCGAACGCATCACCCGCCCGACGCGCGCCATGGCGCCGGCCAGGGCGGCTGTCCGCAAGACCACCACCGGGAGCACCGCTGCGAAGAAGACACCTGCCAAGAAGGCACCCGCGAAGAAGGCGGCGCCTTCCAGCAAGCCGTCCTGAGCGGCCCGGCCACCCGACCCATCTTCACCCGGGAGACCCGACGTGAGCATCGAACGCATTGACCAACCACTGCAGGGCGAGCGTGTGGTGGCCCTGTCGCCGGAAGACGCAAGCCGGGCCGCGACCGACTGGCGCCGCCGGCCCAACCTGTTTGCCGGGCGCACGCTCACCGACGCGACACTGCAGGGCCGCCAGGCCTGGCAGGCCGGGCACCTGCAGCACCGCGCCCGCTCGCTCACCGCAGGCGTGGTGCGCGGCCTGGAGGTGTTTGCCTTGCCCGGCTCCGGCGGTACGCGCCTGCTCATCGAACCGGGCCAGGGCCTGGCGGTGAGCGGTGAAGACGTGGTGCTGGTGCGCCGCACCGAATGCCGGCTTGACGACCTGCCGGTGGTGGCGCCGCCGGCCTGGCTGCAGGTGCAGGGTGGTGGGCCGGGCGAGGCGCTGGAGCCCGACGGCCTGGGGCTGGTGAATGCGCGCGATGTGCCCGACGGCATCACGCTGGTCGACCTGCGCTCGAGCGCGGGAGACCGTTTCCCGCGCGTGGGCGTGCTGGTGCTGCAGCCGGTGCTGGTGGACACCGCCGAGTTCGACCCGACCGACCCCTGCGACCGCTGCCCCTGTGGTGAGGACGGCAACGCCGACAGCCCGGTGGCCGCGTTCGAGGACTGGCGCATGCACGACGGCACGCGCCTGCTCTGGTACCCCTGGCCGGTGGAGTGGCGCGCGCTGCCATTGACCACGCTGCGGCTGCGCAACGCGCTGGCCCACACCGTGTTCGATGCCGAAGCCGCGCTGCGCCATGGCGAAGCGCTGCCGTGGGAAGACTGGGGCGTTCCGCTGGCGCTGGTGGGCCTGAGTGACGCAGGCACGGTGCAGTGGGTGGACCGCGCTTCGGTGGTGCGCCAGGGAGGTCGCGCACGCGAGTCGCGCCTGCAGCGCTTGACGGGTGCTTTGAGCGGCGGCGCGCTCGGCGCCAACAGCCGCCTGCCCGCGCTGTGGCAGGCCCGCATCGAACAGTTTGCGCAGCAGATGGCCGAAACCCCCGAACCGCTGCCCGCGCCCAACGTGCTGGCCGATCCTTACCTGCGCCTGCCGCCGTGCGGGCTCATGCCCAGGAGCGCGCTGGACCTCTCCACCGTGCTCACCCAGCCCACGCTCAGCAGCCCGTTTTTTCCGCCCGGCTTTGAACTCGACGCGGTGCCGGTGCCGATCGAACAGCTCGACCTGGCCATGCGCGAGGCCGCGCCGCTGGCCAGCTTCGACCTGTCGGCTCCCGAGCGCCTGCGCCTGCTGGTGCCGGTGACGCAGGCCTCGTGGGAGCCCAGGCTGTTGCACGCCGAGGTGGTGGACCCGGCGTTCGCCGAGGCGCTGGCCGAGTTCACCGAGCGCCGCGCGCGCGAACTCGGCGGGCGGCAAGGCCTGCGCCTTGAACAGGCCCATCTGGTGCGTGCACTCACCGGGCGAGCGCAGGTGGTGCCCGAGTGGGACGACGACCCGCTGGCGCTGGACGAAGAAAGCCTCGCACCCTGGGGTCCACCCCCGCCGGGTGGCGGGCACGTGAGCACGCTGCAGAGCGGCGCCCACGCCCACCTGTTTGATGGCGCGTTGCAAGGCTTCACGCCCACCGCGGCCGAAGCGATGTACGCCTGGGTCTGCCTGGACCCGGACAACCCACCGCGCTGTCTGATGCTGCAGTGGCGCGACGCCACCGGCTGGGCGCACCGCGCCTACTGGGGCGAGCCGCTGCTGACCTGGGGCCGCCCTGCCACGGGCGCACACCCGTTCAAGGTGGCGGGGCATTTTCATGTCGGCGACTTGCCGCCCGCCGGCCGCTGGGTGCGCATCGAGGTGCCGAGCAGCCAGGTGGCCCTGGCCAACGTGGCCGTCAATGGCGTGTCGTTCGATCTGTTCGACGGGCGCGCGGCGTTCGGCCCCACGGGTGCGCGGTCACCGGGGACGGGCGAGCGCCCCTGGTTCGGCCACGTGTTGCCCACCGGCGCGCGACAAGACGGCAACGAGCCCTGGCAGCTGCTTTCGCACAACGACCTGTGGGCACCGTTCGAAGCAAACGACGGCCTGCAGCCCACGCAGCCCGCGCTGGTGCCGGCCGGCGGTGGCCATGTGGAGGCCGCGCAGCCCGGCATCCACCAACACTACCTGGAGGGCGCCACCGCCACGCTGGGTGCCATCGGGTCCACCGACAACTTGTTTGTCTGGGTCTACCTGGATGCAACACGGCCGCCGCGCGAACTCATGATCCAGTGGAAGGTGGGGCCCAACTGGAACACCGATGGCCGGCGCGCCTACTGGGGCGAAGACCTGATCGCCTGGGGCGTGAACAACAGCCCGAGCCGCCGGCCCCAGGGCGCGCTGCCCAGGCTCGGTGAGTGGGTGCGTCTGGAGGTGCCGGCCAGCGAGCTCGCCATCGGCACAGCGGCCATCAACGGCATTGCCTTCACCTTGTTCGACGGCTGCGCGGCCTTCGGTGGCTGCGGCAGGATCGCGCAGGCCACCACCAGTCCGCCCGGTGTGCGGGCCGAGACGGTCTGGTTCTCGGGCGCGCCACCCGCTGGCGCCAGCCTGTTGGGCAGCTGGACCTGGCTTACGCCGCTGGAGATGGTCGAGCCCACGCCGGCGGCGCGCGTGGGGCAGGCCAGTGCGGTGGCCGGCCTGATGGCCGATCCGGTGATCACGGCCCTGTCGGAACGTGAGCAGGCGCAGTTGCCCTTGCGGGGACTGGAAGGTTTCATGGCCTACCTGCGTGCGCGCATCGACCGGGCCGACGACATCACCGACTTCGGCTTCACCCACATGCAGGTCGACCTGCACCGCATCCGCCAGATGATGATGACCACGTCGGACGCAAGCCGCCTGGCCATCTCGCCCGCGCTGGCCTCCATCGCCAAGTCCGACAGCGCGCTCAATGTGCAGGTGCAGATCAAGGAGTTCATCACCAAGGTGAAAGCGCCGCGGCCCGCTGGCGCCATCACGCCGCCGGCGCCCGCACCGGCGCCGGTGTCCCGGGCGCTGGTGGGCGCGTTTCAGCAGGTGGCGTTTGTGAGCCCGGTGCAGCAGGTGCAGCAGAAGAGCCAGATCCAGTTGCTGATGGCGCCCAGCGCACCGGTGAACATCGTCTACGCCAACCCGGTGCTGGGACTGAGCGAGGTGCGCACCGCGGCCATCGCCGAGCGCCTGAAGAAACCGCCGTCCACCGAAGCGCGCGACTACGCGCTGGCCAACCGGCAACGCACCGTCAAGGAGCTGGTTGCCCTGCTCAGGCAATTCACCGCCGAAGACAACGGCACGGAGCCCGCGCTGTTCAGGGACTTCCAGATCGGTGGTCTGCCCGACGACCCGTTTCTCAAGGGTGCTCCCGTGTCCGCGGACGGGCGACCCCGGCAGCCGTTGAGCTTTTTCGACGGCAACAGCGACCGCCTCGCGCAGTTGCTGGTGGCGCCCACCATCACAGACGCCGACGAGTCCGCGCTGTTCACGCAGACCGTGGCGCTCTCGGACAACACCATCGCCATCCTGCGCCAGCTCGAAGGGCGCCTGGCGGCCTACCGCAGCGCGCTCACGCGGTGTGAGCAGGCCCTGGCCACGCTGCAAGGACACATCCGGTCGGCCGACATGCGCCTGCGCCAGGCCGACGACCGACTGGCCGAAGCGCGGCACGACGTGGGTGTGGCGCGTGCACTGCTCGAAGAAGAAAAGGCCCGCGTGGAGGCGGTGAACGCACGGCGCAGCCGCGTGCTGGCCGAAGAGGTGCAGTACCTCGCCTTCGTGCGCCCGCGCGAGAGCAGCAACCTGCTGGCCACACCGCGGCGCGTGCTCGACCCCGGCCTGCTGGAGGCGCCGGTGCCGGCCTGCCTGCGCGAACACGACGATGTGCCCGACGAACTCGATGAAATGCTCAAGGTGCTGCGCGAAGCACCGGCGGCGCACTTTGTGGGCGCACCGGCCATCCTGCAGAAGATCGACCGGCCCGAACTGCTGCTGCGCACGCTGCAGAGCGCGCAGTTGCGCAGCACCGTGATCACGCAGCGCGTGATGCCCACGTTCAACACAGCAGCGGGCCAGCTCGGTGTGCACATCGGCCAGATGCTGGTGCGCCAGACGCAGGCGATTGCGGTGCGCGCCGAGGCCGTGCAGCGGCTGGACATCCAGCGGCTCTCGGCCAACTCGTGGCAGACCGTGCAGCGCGAAGCGCAGGCCGTGATCTCGCTGGGCGACATCATCGATGGGGACCACGGCAAGGGTGAGGTGACGCGCCGCGCGAGTGAACTCTTCGAGCGCATCGCGGGCGTGTGCGCCTGCCTGCACGCCGAGTTTTCCGGCGTGCTGCCGGCGGTGCGCCTGGAGTGGGCCGAGGTCATGTCGCAGTTCGACGAAGCGCCCAACTTGCGCAACCTGGGCGGCCTGCCCCGCTGGAGCAGCATCCCTTATGTGGACCGCCGCCAGATGCAGGCCTACGTCGACTTCCTGTTCGACCAGGTGCCACCGACGAACGAGGCGGCGGTGGCCCTCATCAACGATGTGGTGCGCATGGCGCTGCTGCTGGCCAGCCACGCACCAGTGGGCCGCATCGTGGCCGGGCGCATGCCCAGACCGGCGACTGCGGTGCGCGTGGGCAGCCGCATCCCGCTGACCGCGCTGGACCACAGCCGCCTTCGCGTGGGCATGCAGGCCATGATCTACAAGGGCAACACCCTGATGGCGCGCGCCATGGTGGAAGACGTGGGGCAGGGCGAGGTGTCGGCCCGGCTGGTGCACACCAGCAGCGTGCAGATCGACCTGGACACCGACGTGCGCGTGCACTTCGACCAGGCCAAGGTGCTGAGCAGTGCCTCGGCACGCAAGGCCGGCCTGTTCAAGGTTTGAGGCGGGCTGCGTCATGGGTGCCGCCGACCGCACCGTTCAACACCTGCACCTGCGCGCCCCCAGCGCCCAGGCCGCGGTGCGTGCGGTGCACCGGCTGGAAGACGCGCTGCGCTGCGCCAGCCTGCCCGATGCGGGCGAGCGTGTGCTGCTGGTGCGCCGGCTGCATCTCGGCCGCTTGCCGGCCGGTCTGTCGTCTCAGAGCCTGTCGCTGCTGATCGAACAGCGCGTGCTGGCCGCAGGTGGCAGTTGGGTGCACGGCGAGCAGGCAGCGGCTGAGCAATCGCACACCGTGTACTTCGCCAGCCGACTGCAGGCTGCGCAGGCTGCCGTGCGCCGCCGCGCCGGAGGGCGCAGCCTGGACGCGTGGCACTGGCGCCTGGCTTTGCCGGGCGTGCTGCTGGCGGCCAGCGACCCGGCATTTCTGCACAGCGTGGTGGCCCTCCTCGCCCGCGAGGAGATCGCTCCGGTCAGCTTGCCCGCGCTGGTGGCCGACACCGTCGCCGCCGGCCACGCGCCGTGGCTGATCCGACATGTGTCGGAGGAAACGTCGGCCATTTTGCTGGCCATCGGTGGCGTGCAGCGGCAGGTGCTTGTGGTGGAGCGGGAGTGGGCCGCTGCCGCACGTCAGCCGCTGGAACCTGCTACATGCCTTGAAACATCACGGTCGATGGGGTTTCGCTACCGCGGCGCCAGGGCACAGGGACGCAGCGCCGAGATAGACCTGCAAGCCCCGCTGTGGGTGCATGCCGTGCTGCGTGCGGCGAACTGGGTGCCCACCAGCGCGGTGGTGACCGTCCCCGGAGCAGCACCAGCATCTTCAACGTCGGCCAAGGCACCTGCAAGCCGTCGGCGGGTGGCCGTGCGGGTGGCACCGTCCACCGCATCGGCTCCACCAATCGCCAGCACACCGCGCCCGCCAGCGGCAACCAGCGAAGAGAGGGTGCGTGACAACCCGCCACCCGCTGCGCGGCAGGTTCGTGCAAGGTCGCTGGTTGCGGCAGACCACGCTGCCGGGGCAGCCGACGCCATGGCGCCACCGACCCAGGTTGCCTTTGACGATCTGGCGCCCACCGGTGTGGGTGGCCTGCTGTTCCTGATCCCGGTGCTGGAGCGCCTGGGTTTTGGCGAGTGGCAACGGCAACACGCGGGCAGACCGCTGGCGGGCTTGGTGCTGCGCCAGATGTTGCAGCGCATGCGTGTGCCCGCAGACGATGCCGCGTGGGCCCTGGTGGCCAGCCTGCCCATGCCACCGCCGCGGTCATCCACCCGCTGGGAAGCACCTGCGCTGTGGCGTGACGAGGGCATCGACATCGCGCACGATCCCGCCAGCAGCGTGCAAGCCGACGAGATGGCGCGCCGCTGGCGCCTGGCCTGCAGCCGCTATTTGCGCCGCGTGGAGCGCATCGGTATCGGACTGGCCCGGCTGTGTCTGCGCCCGGCGCGCGTTCGCTGGAGAGCCACCCACATCGATGTCCGCTTTTCGCTTGCTGCCGCCGACCTGCGTGTGCGTCGGGCCGGGCTGGATGTGGACCCCGGCTGGGTGGACTGGTTGCAGCGCGTGGTCCGCTTTGAATACACCACGGAGGGCACGCCGTGAATGCGCCGCTCACGCCGGCGCTGGCTCCTCCACTGGCCACCCGCCTGCTCGCCTTGCTCGCGCCGCAAGACGGCAACAGCCCGCCGCCCGCCGCGCAGTGGTTGTACGCCCAGTCGGCTCTGTTCGCCGGTGGCCCAGCCGATCCGGGCGCCATGGTCGCCCAATGGCTGGCCCACCCGGTCAACGAAGACCGCGCGCTGGCGCAGATCGCACACCGCCTGTCGCTGAACGTCACCGAGTGCATGGCGCTGGTTCTGTGCCACGCGGTCAGCACCAACGCGTATGCCAGCCGTGCGCTGGCGTGGTTGCAGGGCGGCGACCGCACCGCCAGCCCCAGCCCTGGTTTGCTGGCCAGCCTGGATGCGCGTTGTGGCCGCTCTGCCATGCAATCGCTGGCGGCCTTGCTCGATGGTGAGGCGTTGGCCAGCGGGTTGCTGCAGCTCGATGGCCATGAGCGTGCCTTGCCCGACGCGCGCCTGCACATTCCTGTGCCGCTGGTGCTGGCCTTGTCGGGCGGTGCCGGGCGCTGGCCCAACGTGTCGATGGACACCCGCGACCTGGCGCCGCTGGCACCCGGGATCCTCGCCGAGGCTGGCCAGCGCGCAAGCCGCCTGGGCGCTTCGGAGTGCCTGATCGTGCGCAGCGGACATCCGCGCGAAGCCCGAGCGGTGTGTGCTGCGGTGGCGCAGGCGCTGGGCAAACGGCCCGCATTCATCCACGGGGAACCGCCGCCGGGCGTGGTGCCCTGGCTGATGCTGCACGACGCGATCCCCGTGCTGCTGGCCGAGCTTGCGCCGGGTGAGCGCCGCGCGTTGCCCGACTTCGCGGTGGGCCGTTTTCCGCTGCTCGTGGCGTGTGGTCCCGAGGGCAACGCCGATCTGCGCGGGCAGTGCGCGCCGTCGTGGACGGTGCCCATCCCCAGCGACGACGAGCGGGCGGCGCTGTGGCGCTGGCACCAGGCAGACCCCGAAAGCGCGTGGCAACTGGGCGCGGCACACCGCCACTGCAGCGCACGCATCGAAGAGCTCGCGCGCGCCACGCGCAGCGCCACCCAGACGTCCGGCGCCGCAGCAGTCACCTTGTCGGCGGTGGCGCAGGTGGCGCGCCAATCGGGGCAGGGCGCTCTGGGCAGTCTGGCCGAGCTGATGCCCGAAGACATCGACGAACACGCGCTGGTTTTGCCCGCCGCGTTGCGGCGCGATCTGCAGGACCTGGCCGCGCGCTGCCGAGCCCGCGAAGGCCTGGCCGATGGCCTGGGCATCGCTGCCCGCAGCCGCTACCGGGCGGGCGTGCGCGCATTGCTGGTGGGCGCATCGGGCACCGGCAAGACCTTGGCCTGCGCCTGGCTGGCGACCCGGCTGGGCATGCCGCTCTACCGTGTGGATCTGGCCAGCGTCACCAGCAAATACATCGGCGAGACGGAGAAGAACCTGGGTGAGCTGTTTGCGCGTGCTGAAAGCGCGGAAGTCATCATTCTGTTTGACGAAGCCGATGCGCTGTTTGGCAAACGCACCGATGTGAAAGACGCCAACGACCGGTTTGCCAACCAGCAGACCAACTACCTGTTGCAGCGCATCGAGGCCTATGACGGCATCGTCTATCTCACCAGCAACAGCCGGGCGCGGTTTGATTCGGCATTCACACGCCGCCTGGATGTGATCCTGGAATTTCCGATGCCGGCAGCGGACGAGCGGCGCGACCTCTGGCTGGCCCACCTGGGCCTTGCACACGATCTGGCCATGGCCGACCTCAACCGCCTGGCCGCCAACTGCGATCTGGCGGGCGGCCACATCCGCAACGCCTGCCTGATGGCGGCTGTGGCGGCGCGTGCCGAGCGGCGCCCGGTGGCTTGCGACGATGTGCTGCGCGGCATCACGGCCGAGTACCGCAAGCTGGGCAAGCAGCTGCCCGCCGGGTTGAGCGAACGCCCGGGAGGTGGCTGATGGCCGAGCACGCGACGGGGCGGCGCGAGCGCGACCCCTCGCGCCGCCGCCGCCGGGGCGCTGCCGACCCGGCCGCAGAACACGAACGTGCGTTGCTGCGCTCCCGCCTGGACGCGGAACTGGAGGCCGCGCTGGCGGACACCCGCGCCGCGTTGCCCCCCTATCTGGTCATGCAGGGCACGCTGGCGGATGCCCGGGTGGTGGAGATTCCGGGCGCGCGCAAGGAGGGCGGGTTTTCACCGCTGGAGCAAATGCCACGGCTGGAGGCGGGGCTGGATGCAGCGCCGATCCCGGACGTTGATGTGGATGTGGAGGCTCCCGCCGACGTGGCAACGTTGGTCGACGCACCCTCGGCATCTGCGCGTGTCGATGCCGGCAGCGACCCGGCAGCGCCCGTGGCCGACACCCCGGGGCCCGATCACGAGCCGGTTGCCGTGGCCACCGACGATGTCTCCCGCACCGATGCCGCTGACGGCGACGCACCGGCCACCGATGCTGTGCCGACCGACGCCGCACCGACCGACGCGGTGGGCGATGCCGCAGAGCCTGGTGACGTTGACAACCCCGATCTCGGCCTGGCACCTGACACGGAGGCGGTGCTGGACGACGGAGGCGAGCCCGAGCTCGATGAAGCGCTGGCCGTGGCGGATGAAGAGTTTGCATGGGAGGACGCGCCTGCCGAAGACGTGCCGGGCGAAGTGGACCCGATGGCCGAGGGCGATGCTGCAGCCGAAGCGGGTGGTGCGGAGCCTGCCGAGGCCACCTCAATGGCGGACTTCCAGGCCGCCGTGAGCGCGCGCGCAGCAGCGGTGCCGCGCCCGGCCATCGCGCGGGGCGGCGGTGCTGTGGCCACCGCCGCAGCGACCCGCGAAGAAGAGATCCGCTTCACCGAAAGCACGGTGCCCGACGCCGCTGCCGAACTGATGCCACCGGTGCCCGAGGGCATGACCCTGCCGCCCGAGGTGGCCGAGGACAACCCGGTGCCGCAGGCCATCGAGCGCGTAGAAGAAACTGCGGGCCACACGCTGCCCGAGCAAGGCTTCGTGGTGCTGTACCAGACCCCGCTGGGCAACACGCCGCGCCTGGGCGCACGACCGGTGTCCGCCGAGCAGTTGCGCGCGGCGCACCAGGTGCTGGACGAGGGCCCGCAAATGTCCATGCCGGACGATCCGCGCCAGCCGCTGATCGATCTGCGCGAACGCATGCTCAACCCCGAGCCAGTGGCGCCCACGGCATCCGGCGAAACCACCCTGGTGCCGCACCCGCCCGCGCCGGTGCCCACGCCGACTCCGGCTGCGCGCACCCAGATGGCGCATGTGTTCGCACGGCTGCTGGCCCGACCGCAGAGCGAAGCGCAGGACATGGTGGGGCGCGCCCGCACGGCCGCGTTTCCGGGTGGCGCGCTGGACCGCGAGCTGCCCGGGTACGGGGACGATCCCCATGTGGCCAACCTGGCCGAGGAACTGAACACCCAGTACCGCGACATCGCGCGCCAGGCGGGGGTGGCCGCTGGCGACCTGGACCAAGCCATTGCGCAACGCCACGCGGTGCTGGAAGAGGAGGAGCTGGCCGCCCGCGAAGAGCTGATGAGCAGCACCACCGACGCCAGCACGCTGGTGTGCACCGCGCACGACGGCCTGTCGTCCACCATCGCCAGCGAGGCAGAGCGCATCAACACCACCGCCGATGCGGTGTCTGCCTCCAGCACCGGCGAGTCCCACACCGATCACATCCACGCCACACGCGACCGCTTGTTGGGGCAGGTGACACGGCGCACGGCCGAAATCGATGCCGCCTACCGGCGCGCCAAGGAGGACCGCGACCGCGAACTGGACAACACGCAGACCCAGCGCATCGACGCCTACCGGGCGGCGGCGCAGGTCGACGATTTTCAGTTGAACGCCATGGCCGCCTTGCCCGCCGAGCGCCAGACGCGGCTGCGCGAGATCTACACCACGCAGACCGGATCGGCACCGGTGCAGGAGAGTGGTCTGTCGCAGATCGAGATCAACACCCTGGTGGCTGCCAGCAACACCTGGGCCGACGAGCGTGCGGTGATGGTGCGCACCGCGGTGCGCGGCTTCAAGCAGACTGTCACCGAGAACACCAACGGCTGGCGCACGGCCACCAGCGACGCCGCTGAAGCTTCGCGCGAGGAGATCCGCCGCTGGGACGAATCCGAGAGCGGCGAGACTCGTTCGTGGTGGGACGATCTCTGGAACATGGTCAACGACTGGGTCGACCAGGCCCACGCCAACACCGAGGCCTGGCAGTCCCAGCTCAACCAGCAGCACGCCAGCGAGGTGGTCACGGACCTGAACCTGATCGACCGGCTCTCGCGCGCCGCCGATCGCGGCATCACCGCCGAGCAGGAAACCCAGCTCAACAGCCTCACCGGCGATCAGCGGCAGATCGTGCAGGCGTTCTTTCGCGCCCAATCCGAAGGGCGCAGCGTCGATCCCATCACCATGGTCGCGGACCTCACGCGCGCACGCATCTGGAACGAGCGCCGTGCCAACCTCATCTCGCGCATCGAAGACACGTTTCTGGCCGACAACGAGGTTCCGTACGCCACCATCGGCCAGGTGGTCGGGCGCGATGTGCACGGCCTGGCCAGCAACCTGTATGCGGCCTTCCACGGCAACTGGGGCTGGCTCAGCGAAGCCGGCACCGACGAAGACGCGGTGTATGCCGCACTCGATGGCCTCAACCGCGTGCAGTCGCTGGCGCTGCGCAACGTCTACCGGCGGCGCTATGGCGTGTCACTCGACTCGGAGGTTCGCGACGAGTTGTCGGGTGGCGAGCGGGACCGCGCCGAAGCCCTGCTGTCGGGCAACCGGGCCGAGGCCGCTGCGGCGGCGCTCTACAGCGCCATGCACGAAACCTTTCTGGGCACAGGCGCGGGCACCGATGAAGACACGATCCACAACACCCTGCGCGGGCTGAACGCCGAAGAGCGCGCCGAAGTCACACGCATCTACCGCGAGCGCTATGGGCGTGAGCTGGCAACCGACACCCGCGGTGAGCTGGACGACTGGGCGACCGTGGGCACCTGGGAGGCCGATCGCGCCGAGGCCGAGCTGGCGGGCAACCTGCAACTGGCCGATGCCATCGAGATCGATCAGGAACTGAGTGGCTCCTGGTTTCACTCGTCGACCACGACCACCGTGGCCTCGGTGTACGAGCGCGTGCGCCGCGAGGTTCAGGCGCAGGCGACGCGCGAGAACCGCGACAGCGCCTGGATGGAGGCAGAGATCTCGCGCCGCACGGCGGGCATCGAGCGCGAATACAACGGCCGCTACGCCGAGACCTCCGGCACGCTCGACGAGGCCATCGACGCCGGCACGCGGTCCGAGCGCTTGTTCTGGGGCAGCACGCCGGAGAACGAACGCGCCAGTGCGGACTATCTGCACGCCTTGTCGCGCAACGACATGGCCACGGCCGATGCGGCGCGCATCCGCATCGAACGCACCTCGCTGACCTATGCCGACGACGACGTCATCAACGCAACCGTCGGTTCGCAGTACGACCGCGCGCTGGTGGCCGAACGCCTGGACTACGCACCGGAGAGGCGCCGTGCCCTGATGGCCGAGCTTGATGCGCGCGAGCGTGCAAGTGGGCGCGTGATGACCGCCGCCGAGCGTTGGGCCGAGCAGCAGGAGATAGAGCGCACGATCGAGCGCGAAATGATCGCGCGTGCACGTGACGTGGCGAGCACGAATCTGGATCGCATGGAGAGCGAGTACAGCGACCGCTACGGCGAATCCGCGCGCACCGCCATTCTGGAGAGCACCAGTGGCGTGTCCAACGATCAGGCGAAGACCCTGCTCGCCCAGGGCGGGTACCTCGACCCCTACCAGACGTTCGACTACGCCACGCGGGGGGTGGGGACCAACGAAGGTGCTGCAACGCGGGCATTTGCCGGCCTCACACGCGCGGAGATCGCCGAGCTGGATGCGCGCTGGCAGCGCGAGCACGACGGCGAAACCCTGCGCGAGGCTGCCGCCTCCGAGATGAGCGGGCGCGAGTGGCTGGACGTGGACATCGCGCTGGACGGTGCGGCTGAGACCATCGACGACCAGATTGCCCAGATGCGCCGCCGGGTCGAATTCGAGCGCCCCACCAACGGGGTGGGGGCCTTGCTGGCCACCGAAGAGCGCGCCGTGATGGAGGCGCAACTCGCGCATCTGGAAGCCATGGCCGCGCGCATGCGGGCGCCGCCACCCGGCAGCGACGCAGAAGCCCAGCGGCGTGCCCGCGACGGCATGCTGGCCGACTTCGACACGCAGAACGCGCTGATGCAGGAGACCATCGAGCACCACCGCCAGCGCAGCGACGCGATGGTCGATTCGATCACCACCGTGGTCGGCATCGTGGTGGCGGTGGTGGTCGGTGCGGTGGGCTCGATCTTCACCGGCGGCGCCGCAGGTGCGGTGGCGCTGGCCATCATTGCGTCGCTCTGTTCCACCGCCGCCACCATGGGCACCAAGGCCTTGCTCAAGGGCAACGCCTACGGCTGGGAGGACATCGCGGTCGACATCGGGGTCGGCCTGGTGGATGCGGTGGTGGCCGCGCTGACCGCCGGCATGGGTGACCGGCTGCTGGGTCTGGCGCGGCCTGCGGGCGCCGGCGCGGTGCGCAGCGCCACGGCCACCGGTTTGCGCGGCGCCTGGCAACGCGGCGTGGGCGCGCTCAACCGGGGTGCTGCGCATCTGGGCGAGCAAGGCCTGGTCACGCGCGGCTTGCGGCCCAGCGGTTTCCTGCAGCGCATGGTGTCCGAAGAAGCCTCGCTGCTCAGCCGCGGTGCCGCGCACGCCATGGCGCAGACAGCAGAGAATTTTGTACAGTCCCTGCCCAGCACGGCGATGGCCGTGGCGCTGGACGACAACACCTGGAGCGGCCCCGGCAATCCGCTGCTCAACCTGATCTCCGGCACCGCCCAGGGTTTGGGGCCGGGTCTGGTCATGGGGCTGGGCTTCTCGGGTGCGAGTGCAGGCTTTGGACACATCCGCGGCGCCCTGGCCATGCCGCGCCTGGGGGTGGACACCCACCTGCGCCTGCCCGAGCGGGTGGCGCCGGGCTCGCCCGAGTACCACGCCCGCATGACCGAATGGCAGGTCACGCACCCGGGGCGGCCCGAGGCCGAGTTCCAGGCCCACATCGACCGCGAGTTCCACAGTGCCATGCGCGAAGCGGAATACCAGCAGGCCGTGCGGCGCGAGGTGGCCACGCAACTCGAAGATGCCCTGCCCCCCGGTGATCGCGCGCTGGCGGCCGAGCTGCCGGTGACGGTGGTCAGCGACCTCGAGTTCCGTCGCGTCAACCAATGGCGCACTGGTGACGCGACGGTGGTGGTGCGCGATGGTCAGGTGCATGTGGTGGTTCGCGAAGGTGCTTCCCCGCACGCGGTGCGGGCGCAGCTGGAAGCGCACATGGCCACCTTGCGCAACGTGGAGCCCGGCAGTGGCGGCCGGGTGGGTGATCCACGCGCCGCCTTGCCGCGCGACCTGCGCGGGCGCCTGCCGGTGGAAATCGATCCCGAGTTGCCGCCCCGCACCGTGCGCGTCGAGCACGACCCCTTGCCCCGCATCGTGGTCGGTCCGGGCGCGCGCGCGGCGGACATCCGTCTGCACGTCGAGACCGCGCGCAATGTCTTGCAACTGCATGGCGCTTACGGTCGTGTGCGCCACCTGCTGGACGGTTTCGCCGACTGGGCCTTCCTGCACGGTGAGCCCACGCCCGGCACCCGTGCGTGGGAGGCCCGGCAAGAGCTGCGCAAGCTGCCCGACATCATTGAAGCGCGCATGCGCGAGGCATCGAGCCCGGACCTCACGATCCGCCAGCGCACCGACATCGAGGCGGACGTGGCTCACCTGCGCGAGCAACTGGCCACCCACACGCGCACGCTGGCCGAGATGGACCTCAGCCCGGGGCGGGGTTTCGTGGCGGCCGAGGGCCGTGTGGTTCCACCGCGCGCCGAACTCGACGCTGCCCACCAGCGCTGGCTGGACCAGATGCGCGCGGCCATCCGTGGCGAAGGGCCGCCGCCGTTGCCATGGCGTGGGCCGGAGCCGCAGCTCGACGCCCAGGGCACCTGGCGCGGTCACGACCCGGCTGAGGCCTACGCGGCCTACCGCAGGGCCTTGAGCGAAGGCGGCAACCAGTACGAAGCGATCCTGACCCGCGACCGCATGACCGGCGAATACCACGTGATGCTGGGACGCGAAAACTCGGTGGCTCCGCCCGCCGGTGGCGCCGGCCGATCCTGGGAAACGGTGATGCACTTCCATCCCAACGCGGAAGGTGCACTGCGCTACACCTTGCCTGCGCAGCAGGACCTTCACCTCGCGATGATGGCGCTATTTGCCGATGCCCATCCGGGCGGTACACCCCACGTCGAGTTTGTCGAATCGATCATCAACGGCGAGCGCACGCGGGTCGCCATCGTCGTCGACGCGCACGGCATGCATCTGGAGATCGGGCGCGGGGCCGGGGGCGTGGATGGCCCGGTTGCGGTCTCCGAGGTGGTGCCCATCGGTACGCTCGACGACTACCTCGTGTGGTGGCGTACCCAGCACGAAGGCACGCCGGTGGCCCGGCGGGACCCGACAGAGGACCGCTGGGTTCCGCCGGAAAGCCAGGCTTACCGGGACCTGATGCGCAGTGCGGCGCGCACCGTGGGAGACCCGGAACTGGCCAGCCGCATCGAGGCCGGCGCGCCGGAGCATGCGGGCATACCGGCTGCACCGCACACGATGGCTGGTGAAGCGGGCAACACGCCAACGGTGCCTGACGGGCGCACGGTCGCCGAACCGCGTGTGCGCAGCCGCGAGGGTCGCGAAGGCCATCTGCGCACCGCCGAGCAACGCGTTCAGGCGGCCGACGCACGCGTGGAATCGGCGCGCCAGCGCGTGGCTGCTGCCGATGCACGCGCCTCGCTGCCCGAGCTCGAAGCACGCCGGCGCGCGGCCGGCGAAGACCTCGCAACGGCACCCGCGGCACGTCGTGCGGAAGCGGATCTCGCCCGTCGGCGCGCAGCGCACGAACTCAACGAGGCCCGCAAGACCGTGGGCCGTGCACGCGCGGAGGCTGCTCGGGCCGGCGAGGACCTTCAACGTGCGCTGTCGGAGGCCAGCGCGGCGCGCGGCGAGCACGCCGCCATCCGCGCCACCCACAGCGAGATCGCCCGGATCGACGCAGAGCGAAGCCGCATCCTCGCGCAACACGGCTGGATGACCCCGCCCACCAGCCACCCCGACCATGCCCGCATCAGGGCGCTGGATGCGCAGATCGAGGGCCTGCAGGCCCGCATGCGCCAGCAGGTCACTCTGGCGGAGAACCTGGCGACCTGGCGCACCCACGAAGGCTTTGTGAGTGCCAGTCTGCGCGAGCAGAACCCGGGGACCGTGGTGGCCGAGCAGGTGCGGCTGGAAGTGACGCTGAGCGATGGGCGCAGGGTGCTCATCGTCCCGGACAATCTGGTGCAGACCGGCCCCGACACCTTCCGCATCGTGGACGCCAAGTTCTCGGAGAGCGCCAGCATCGCGCGCCATGGCAGCACACCGGGTTACACCCGCGGCCAGGCACTGGCCTACCCCGAGATCGCGAATGGCGACATCCGGTCGGTGAGGGTGGTCAGTGAGAATTCGGCCAACAAGATCGGCTTGTCCGACGGCGACGACATCCAGCTCGACACCCACATTGAAATCCACACCAACAACCCGGATGGCTCGGTGCGGGTGATGCCCTACGCGCCCCCGCCTTGAGCAATTGCCCATGAACCACGCCTTCCTGGCCCGACTCGACGAGCTGCTGTTGCCGCATGGCTTCACTCGTGCCGGTCCGGCGGTGTACCGGCGCGACTGGCGCGGCGGTTTTGACGCCATCGTGCCGATGACGGTGGAGCACCCCGGCGAGACCCAGCTCGATTTTTCGCTCAATATCCGCCAGGACGCTGTCGAACGCCTGCTGGCGCGCCTGGACCCCGCCAGCAGAGGGCCGGGGCTGGACACGCCCACCACCATCACGCACATGGGGGACATCCGGCCACGCGGCATCACGGGCGACCTCCGCCGCCGGCTCCACTCGCCCGAAGCGCTCGTGGCCGCGTTGGACGATTTCGTGGCCTTTTTGCGCGATGCGGGCGCCACGCATTTCAGCCGCCTGCGCGACCCCGTGGCCATGGAGCGGGCGTTCAACGCCGACCCTGCGGCGCCGTGCGTCCACTGCCGCAACGAAGTGCGCCGGGTGCTGCGCGGCGTCACCCTGGCGAGCCTGCACGACCCGGCGGGGCTGGACAGGCTGGTCGATGCCTACCGCGTGCATTGGGTGAAGGCCTGGGACCCGCAGCGCCTGGTGCCAAGGTTCGAAGCGGTGGTGGCTGGTTTGCGCGCGAGGGCACCATGAACGCCATGGCCACCGACCCACCCGCGGGGACCACCGAGAGGGTCTTTGTGCTGGAACGGAGCACCCCGCCGGAGCGCCTGTCCAAGGTCTTCGAATCCCTTGGCTGGCAGACGATCGAGGACCTGCCAGCCCCGGCATCCCAACCAGTCGACGAACGCCTGGTCGGCCAGTGGACGAATCGGCGCGGCGGGCATGCCGAGCTGGTCGATGACGGCTTCATCCTGATCCTGCATGTCGGTGACGCGGAGCAGGCCGAGCTGACCAGCCTGGCGCAACTGCCGGCCTGGACGAGCGAGGCGGTGGCGCAGCGGCTGGCGGCGGTCGATGCGAGGGTGGTCATCGAAGGCATCCGCGCCGCCGCCCTGATGCGCGACCCCGCGCTGTTTGCGCCGCTGGCACACCTGCGTCACCGCGCCGAGGAAGCGATAGGGGTCGAGGCCGTGGCGGCCATGCAGCACCTGTTGCCCGGTCTGTTGAGCGAGGGCAGCCGATGGATGCGCGAAGCCGCAGCGCAGCGGCAGGGCGCGCATCCGCTGTGGAGCGCCTTCGGCCCCGCGTGGTTGCGGCGGCAAATCCTTCGCTGGCTGTTGAATGACAACACGGGCGCCTCGCCGGGTGTGGCATCGGTGCTGCGCGCTGCGCTGGCCGACCCCGACTGGGAGGTGCGCGTGGGCGCCATCATCGGGGTCACACGGTGGCGGGTTCGGCCACTGGCCGGGCTGGTGGAACACTGTGCGCTGCCATCGGTGAGTCGCGATGGGCCGGACGTGCAAGACCGTGCTTTGCTGTGCGAACTGCGGCGGGTGGCTTGCGCCTTGCTGGCGGGCCGGGTGCCGCCTGTGCTGGATGAACATGCCTCGCCAAAGCTGCAGGTGATGGACCGTTTGGCTCAGTGTCTGCAGGTGCCTCTGGCTGCACAGGACGTGACCGACCACATTGCGTTGATGGTGCACGCACTGACCACGCCCGTGCCGTCGGTGCCGCCGCAGCCGTGCGACGGAGCGCCGTCCTTGTCCACGGTGTGGGTGCCGGACGGGCCGGCATTTCGGGGCGATGGTCTGTCCGGGCCCATCGAGCTGCTGCAGGTGGCGGGCTTTCATGTGGCTGTCGATCCGGTCCAGGCAGACACTGGCGCGCGGCTGTTCAGCGCGGCGGCTGTGCAAGCCTGGCTGGATGGCGAGGCGGGGCGGTGGCGCCTGCCCAGCGTGGCGGAATGGTTGGGCACCGTGCGCGGCAACGACGGGCGCCTGTACCCCTGGGGCAACGGGTGGCAGCACGATGCAGCGCAGTGTCCCGGCCCCTGGGGCACCTGGGGCCATGGCGAGCACGCGGAGTGGGCTGTCGATTCCACTGGAGATGTGTGCCGCTGTGGCCCTTTGCCCAGCCAGGTGCAGCCCGCCGATGGGCTCGCGCTGTTGCGCCCTGTGCTGTTGCAACGCGATTGATGATCGCGCAGGGCGGGCAACAGGTGCTCAGAGGTTGGTGCGCAGCCGCCAGATTTCGGGAAACAGCACCACGTCCAGCATCTTGCGCAAATAGCTCACGCCACCGGTGCCACCGGTGCCGCGCTTGAAGCCGATCACACGTTCCACCGTGGTCACGTGGCGGAAGCGCCAGAGGCGGAAGGTGTCTTCGAGGTCGGTGAGCTCTTCGCCGAGCTGGTACAGATCCCAGTGTTCCTTGGGGTTGCGGTACACCTGCAGCCAGGCTTGTTCGACCGCGTCGCTGGCCTCGTAGGGCTGGGTCCAGTCGCGTTGGGTGTGGCTCGTGGGCACGGCAATGCCGCGGCGCGCGAGCAGGCGCAGGGCTTCGTCGTACAGCGACGGGGCTGCGTACGCGGCCTGCACCACGGCCAGCCGCTCGGGGCTGTGGGCATGCGGTTTCAGCATGGCCGCGTTCTTGTTGCCCATGGCGAATTCGATGCAGCGGTACTGGTGGCTCTGGAAGCCGCTGGACTGCGCGAGGTAGGGGCGCAGCGCGCTGTACTCGGGCGGTGTCATGGTGGCGAGCACGTCCCAGGCATGCACGAGTTGCTCCATGATTTTTGAAACACGCGCGAGCATCTTGAACGCGGGTTGCAGTTCGTCGGCCGCGATGTGGCGGATGGCTGCGTGCAGTTCGTGCAGCATGAGCTTCATCCAGAGTTCGCTGGTCTGGTGCTGGATGATGAAGAGCATCTCGTCGTGCGCGGGCGAGAGCGGCTTTTGTGCGCTGAGGATGCTGTCCAGCTGCAGGTAGTCGCCGTAGCTCATGTCGCGGCTGAAGTCGAGCTGCGCGCCTTCCTCGCGCACGATGTCTTCGGGCTTCTGCGGTTCGGAGTGGTTGTGCGGGCACATGGTCAGGTCACCGCGTGTTTCTGGTTGAACTCGTCGCGCCGCCACTCGCCGCTCTCCAGCACCTGTTTCAGGTGTTCGACCGAGTGCCACACGTCTTCGAAGCCGATGTAGAGCGGTGTGAAGCCGAAGCGCAGGATGTCCTTGTGCTGGCCGGAATCGCCCGCGCGGAAGTCGCCGACCACGCCGCGTGCGATGAGGGCCTGCACGATGGCATACGCGCCTTCATCCCGTGTCAAGCAGACCTGCGAGCCGCGTTGTGCATGGTCCAGCGGTGTGGCCAGACCAATGCCGTGGCCCTGGCAGCGTTCGTCCACCAGCGAGATGAAGAGGTCGGTGAGCGCGAGCGACTTGGTGCGCAGCGCGGCCATGCCACCGAGGGCTTCGGCGGCCAGCAGCGTGTCCACGCCGCAGTCGAGCGCGGCCAGGCTGATCATGGGTTGTGTGCCGCATTGGTAGCGCGTGATGCCAGGCGCGGGCTGGTAGTCGGGTGTGAACGCGAAGGGTGTGGCGTGGCCCCACCAGCCGGCGAGCGGTTGCCAGAAGCGGTCGGTGTGGCGGGGGTTCACCCAGACGAAGGCCGGTGCGCCCGGGCCACCGTTGAGGTACTTGTAGCCGCAGCCCACGGCGTAGTCGGCGCCCGCGCCGCTCAGGTCCACCGGCACCGCGCCCGCACTGTGCGCGAGGTCCCAGAGCATCAGCGCGCCGGCGGCGTGGGCGGCGGCGGTCATGGCGGGCATGTCGTGCATGGCGCCGGTGCGGTAGTTCACGTGGGTGAGCATGAGCACAGCGACCTCGGGTGTGAGGGCGGATGCAATCTCGTCGGGCTCGACCAGCACCAGTTCAAATCCGCGCTCCTTGCACAGCGCCTCGGCGATGTAGAGGTCGGTCGGGAAGTTGCTGCGCTCGCTCACGATGCGTTTGCGCTGCGGGTGGTCGGCGGTGCTCAGGTTCAGCGCGGCGGAAAGCACCTTGAAGAGGTTGATGGAGGTGCTGTCGGTGGCCACCACGGTGCCGGGTGCCGCGCCGATCAGGCGTGCGATCTTGTCGCCCACTGTGCCGGGCATGGCGAACCAGCCGTTCTTGTTCCAGCTCTGGATCAGGTCGACTCCCCATTCGCGGGTGACCACGTCGGCCACGCGGGCGGGGGCGCTGCGCGGCATCACGCCGAGCGAGTTGCCGTCGAGGTAAATGGTGCCTTCAGGCAACAGGAACAGGTCGCGCAGGGCGCGCAGCGGGTCTTGCGCATCGAGTGCGCGGCAGTCTTGGAGGGTGGTGGTCATGGGAGTTCCCGGAGGATGGCGCGCACGGGGCTGGCGTCGGCGGTGGTGAGTTTCAGGGGCAGTGCGATCAGCTCGTAGTCGCCCTCGGGCACGTCGTCGAGCAGCAGGTTTTCCAGCACGCGCAGGCCGCGGCGGCGGATGGTCTGGTGGCTGTCCAGCGTCTTGCTGTTGGCCGGGTCGATGCTGGCGCTGTCGATGCCGATCAGCAGCACGCCAAGGTCGGCGAGTTGCTCCACGGTTTCGGGCGCGAAGGCGGGCAGGTCGTTGTCGAAGGCGTCTTGTGGCTGGTGTTCATAGACGCGCAGCAGCACGCGTTGCGGCAGGTCGGTGAGCGCGTGCGCGATGTGCTCTGGCTTCACGAGCGGGCCACAGCCGATGGCGTGGATCACGCGGCAGGGGCCGAGAAAGGCGTCGAGCGAGACCTCGCCGATGGCCGCGCCGTTGGCGTCGTAGTGCAGCGGCGCGTCGGCGTGGGCGCCCACGTGGGGCGAGAGCGTGATGGCGCTCACATTGACCGGGCAGCCCGGGCCGATGGTGGCGGCCCAGGTCTGGGTGTAGGCCGTGTCGCCCGGAAACACCGGGGCATGGGCGTGTATGGGTGGGGAGATGTCCCAGCGTTTTTTCATGGTGCGCTGAAGGTAGCACCGTGAAAAAAACCGTGGTGTCGGTTAATCCCAACAAGCCTCAAAAATGCTTGAGGTTTGAAGTAACTGGATGCTCAGTCCGCGCCGTCGACCGGCGGCATGCCGTGGCGCTGGCGGGCGCGGGTGCAAGCCTGGCTGCCTTCTTCGAACTCGCGGCAGGGCGATGGGCGCCACTCGTAGATGCCGCAGCCGATCTTGACGCCGAGCTGGCCGTTGAGGGCGGCGCAGCGCGGTGGTGAGTGGTCGGTGCCGCGCATGCGCATGGTGTTGTCGGTGACCTCCACCGCCAGACCCGAAGGGACCGAGCCGCCCAGGTCCTGCATCTCGTGCACCGAGAAGTCGACACGGAAGCAGGCGCAGCAGGCGCCGCACAAGGTGCACGCACTCACGGTGTGGTGGCTTTGGCGACGGCAGGCGCCCGGTACAGCAGCACCTTGAGCGAACGCTCGTCCGACACATCGGCGAACACCGCCGGGTTGGCCAGGCGTTCCTCAAATACCAGTTCGGGCGCGGCCTCCTGCATCTGGTCCATCAGGAAAGCCGGGCTGAGCTGTGGCGCATTCAGGCACAGCAGCACGCGGCCTTCGGGTCGCAGCAGATCGGGCAGGCGGCGGATGAGCTTGATGTAGTCCTGGGTGGCGACGAAACTGCCCTTCTGGTGGCTCGGTGGATCGATGATCACCAGGCCGTAGGGGCCGCCGCGCGTGATCTTGCCCCAGGTCTTGAAGATGTCGTGCACGAGAAAACTCGCACCTTCCTTCAGGGCGTTCAAAGGGTGGTTTTGCTGGCCAATGGCCATGGCACCGGCGCTCATGTCCACGTTGACCACCTGCTTCGCGCCGCCTTGCAAGGCCACCACCGAAAACGCGCAGGTGTAGGCGAACAGGTTGAGCACCTTGTGGCCCGCTGCGTGTTCGCGCACCCACTGGCGGCCTTCGGCCATGTCGAGAAAGAGGCCGTGGTTCTGGCCTTTGAGCACGTGCACCAGGTAACGCGCGCCGCGCTCGCTGACCACATGCGGTTCGGGCACGCTGCCTGCCATCAGACGGGTGTTGACCTGGCCTTCGCCGCGGCACTGGAAGACCCAGTTCAAAGCTTCGCCCGGTGCGATCTGGCTCCAGCGTGCTTGCAGCGCTTCACCAATCACGGCAAGGGTGTCGTCGGCCACCGGCTGGAAGCTGGTGAGCAGCCAGACTGGTGGAAACGCGTCCAACGTCCACTGCTCGTTGCCCGGGTGCAGGCCGCCGCGGCCGTGGAAGACCCGGCGCGCGTCGGTGCCGGGTTCGATGCGCGCGATCGCGTCGAGCAGCGCTTGCATCAGGCCAGACGGCCGAGCAGCAGGAATTCCATCAGCGCCTTCTGCGCGTGCATGCGGTTCTCGGCCTCGTCCCACACCACCGACTGCGGGCCGTCGATCACCTCGGCGCTCACCTCTTCGCCGCGGTGCGCGGGCAGGCAGTGCATGAAGAGCGCGTCGGGCTTGGCCTGGCGCATCATGTCCTCGTCCACGCACCAGCGCTTGAAGGCTTCGCGGCGCACCTCGTTTTCGGACTCGAAGCCCATGCTGGTCCACACGTCGGTGGTGACCAGGTCGGCACCGGCGCAGGCTTCGCGCGGGTCCTTGAACACCTTGTAGCAGTCGCGGTTGCTGATGCCGGCGAGCACCGGGTCGACCTCGTAGCCGCTCGGCGTGCTCACGTGCACCGTGAAGCCCAGCAACTCGGCCGCCTGCAGCCAGGTGTTGGCCATGTTGTTGCCATCGCCCACCCAGGCCACCACCTTGCCTTTGATGGCGTCCAGCGGCTGGCCACTGGCGGCGGGCCGGTATTCGACCAGGGTGAAGAGGTCGGCCAGGATCTGGCAGGGATGGAACTCGTTGGTCAGGCCGTTGATCACGGGCACGCGCGAGTGCGCGGCAAACGCTTCGATCTTGCTCTGCTCGTAAGTGCGGATCATCACCAGGTCGACCATGCGGCTGATGACCTTGGCGCTGTCTTCAATGGGTTCGGCGCGGCCGAGCTGGCTGTCGCCGGTGGTCAGGTGCACCACCGAGCCACCCATCTGGTACATGCCGGCCTCAAAGCTCACGCGGGTGCGCGTGCTGGCCTTCTCGAAGATCATGGCCAGCGTGCGGTCGGGGTCGGCGAAGGGCTGGTACTTCTCGAAGGCCTTGAACTTCTTCTTGATGTGGGCGGCGCGCTCCAGCACGTGGGCGCATTCGGCCGCGCTCAGGTCCTTGAACTGCAGGTAGTGGCGAATCGTCATGTCGGGCTCTGCTCGGCAAAGAAGGCGTGGATCAGCGGCAGCAGGATGGCGAGCACCTCGTCGGCCTCGGCAATGGTCATGATGAGCGGCGGCACCAGGCGGATCACGCTGTCGGCGGTGACGCTGATCAGCAGGCCGGCGTCGGCGGCGCGTTGGGTGAGGGCGCCGCAGGGCTGGGTGAGCTCGACGCCGATCATCAGGCCCTGGCCACGGATCTCTTTCAGGCCAGGGTGACCGCCCAGGCTTTTTTCCAGTGCGGCGCGCATGTGTTCACCCACGCGCTCGGCGTTGGCCAGCAGGCCATCTTCCTCAATGATGCGGATGGTTTCCACACCGGCGCGCATGGCCAGCGGGTTGCCGCCGAAGGTGGTGCCGTGGTTGCCCGGCTGGAAGATGTTCGCGGCCTTGGGGCCGGCCACGACCGCGCCGATGGGCACGCCCGAGCCCAGGCCCTTGGCCAGTGGCATCACGTCTGGCAGGATGCCCGCCCACTGGTGGGCGAACCATTTGCCGGTGCGGCCCATGCCGCACTGCACCTCGTCGATCATGAGCAGCCAGTCCTGGGCATCGCACAGGGCGCGCACGTCTTTCAGGTACTGCGCGCGCATCGGGTTCACACCGCCTTCGCCCTGGATGGTTTCGAAGAACACGGCCACCACGTTGGGGTTGCCCACCGTGGCCTTCTTGAGCGCCTCGATGTCGTTGGCCGGCACGCGGATGAAACCCTCCACCAGCGGACCGAAGCCGGCCTGCACCTTGGGGTTGCCGGTGGCCGAGAGCGTGGCGATGCTGCGGCCGTGGAAGGCCTTCTCGTACACCACGATTTCCGGGCGCTCGATGCCCTTGTCGTGGCCGTACTTGCGCGCCAGTTTCAGGGCGGCTTCGTTGGCTTCCAGACCGGTGCTGCAGAAGAACACGTTGGTCAGACCCGAACGCTCCACCAGCATCTGCGCCAGGCGTTCCTGGTCGGGCACGTGGTAGTAGTTGCAGCAATGGATCATCTTGGCCACCTGGTCCTGCAGGGCAGGCACCAGTTTGGGGTGGCCGTGGCCCAGGGTGTTCACCGCGATGCCGGCCAGCGCGTCGATGTACTCCTTGCCGTTGACATCCCACACGCGCACGCCTTTGCCGTGCGACATCGCGATCGGCAGGCGGCCGTAGGTGTTCATCACATGGGGCGAGGCGACGGGATTGAGGGCGGCGTTCATGCGGTGACTCCGGGAAATGGGGGCGCTGAAATGCGCTGGAGAGGCCAAAAAGAAAGCGGCTCAACGAAGGTTGAGCCGTCGAAGCGCGATTTTAGGCGCAGCGCCCGGGCATCATCATTGCTTGTTGGGCATCGCTGAAATGCGCGGCGACCGGGTCTCCGGACCCCGGGTTATCCCTCGTTTCAAGTCTTATATAAGATAGAATACCTGACGCTTCTGCGGTCGAGCGATCCTCGTTGCCGTGGCGGTTTTCTCCTCTGCACGGCCCTCCATCCGAAGGCTTCTCCCGATGGTTTCACCGACAGCCAAACAAGTCTTCATCCAGGGCATCACCCAGAACGGCCGCACCTTCCGGCCGAGCGACTGGGCCGAGCGTCTGGCCGGCGTCATGAGCCCGTTTCGCCCGGGCGGCGCCCAGCCCGGCAGCCACCTGAGCTATTCCCCCTGGTGCGTTCCCAACACCATCAACGGTGTCAAGTGCGTGGTGGTCCATGTGGACCTGCGCGAAGCCGAACCCATGGCCTGGGACTTCTGCATGAATTTTGCGCGGGACAACGATCTGCAGGTGGCCGAGGCTTGTTTGTTGCCCGACCCGCCTCGTTCTTCCTGATTTTTTTCCGGCTGGTTCGGTCATCGGCAGCCGCGGAGCAGAGCGCCGCTCGCTCACGAACCCTCGAGGTTCAGGCACAAAGTCTTCGAAACACGCAGGAAAGTAGAAGCCGGACGCAAAAAAGCCGTCTTTCGACGGCTTTTTTGCTTTTGCTGGCAGCGCACCCGTTTCAAACGGCAGACCCTTTCAGGTCCGGGCTGGTGGTCTGGCGGGGCCAGACCGGTGGGGTTCAGGCAGCGGCTGCTGCGAGGCCCTTGACTTTGGTCGACAGGCGGCTCTTGTCGCGAGCGGCCTTGTTCTTGTGGAAGATGCCCTTGTCGGCAACGATGTCCACCACTTTTTGCATCTTGGCGAACAATTCGGTCGCCTTGTCCTTGTCACCGGCCAGAACGGCTTTTTCCACGTTCTTCACAGCGGTGCGGTACTTGGAACGCAGCGAAGTGTTCGCGGCGTTGATCTTGACGTCCTGGCGTACGCGCTTGCGGCCAGACGCCAGACGGGGGTTCTTTTTCTTCGGCTTGGTTGCCATGGTGTGATTCCTTCAATGTTTGGGGATGATGCCAGCAAAGCCCGCGATTTTAGCACGGGCTGAAACGCCGGCAAGCCTGCTGGCGCTGGCCGGGCAGGGCGTCGCTACACTCGCGCCGTGACCCTGTTCAAATCCGCCTCCCTCGTCTCCCTGCTCACCCTCGCTTCCCGCATCACGGGATTGGTGCGCGAACTGCTCATGGCGGCCACCTTTGGCGCCAGTGCGCTCACCGACGCGTTCAACGTCGCCTTCCGCATCCCCAACCTGCTGCGCCGCCTGTTTGCCGAAGGCGCGTTCAGCCAGGCCTTTGTGCCCGTGCTGGCCGGTGTGCGCGAGAAAGAGGGCGACGACGCCACCCGGGCCATGGTCAACCAGATCGCCACCGTGCTGGCCTGGGCGCTCACCTTCACCTGCGTGCTGGGCGTGCTGGGCGCACCGGTGCTGGTGTGGGCCATGGCCAGCGGCCTGAGCGAAGAGGGGTTCAACGCCGCGGTGTTCATGACGCGCTGGATGTTCCCCTACATCGCCTTCATGTCCTTCGTGGCGCTGTCCGCCGGCGTCCTGAACACCTGGCGGCGCTTTGCCGTGCCGGCGGCCACGCCGGTGCTGCTCAACGTGGCCATGATCGCCGCCGCGTACTGGGGTGCGCCGTGGTTGGCCACGCTGGGCATCGAGCCGATCTTTGCCATGGCGGGCGGCGTGCTGCTCGGGGGGGGCCTGCAACTCGGTGTTCAACTGCCTGCGCTGCGCAAGCTCGGGATGCTGCCCCGCGTGAGCCTGCGCTGGTCGGGCGTGAAGGCTGCCTGGGCCCACCCGGGCACGCGCCGCGTGACCACGCTCATGTTGCCTGCGCTGCTGGGTGTGAGCGTGGCGCAGGTTTCCCTGCTCATCAACACCCAGATCGCGTCTCACCTCGCCACCGGCAGCGTGAGCTGGCTGACCTACGCCGACCGTTTGATGGAGTTCCCCACCGCCATGCTGGGTGTGGCCCTGGGCGTGGTGCTGCTGCCGCAACTGGCCGCAGCCAAGGCGGCCGACGACACCGTGCGGTACAGCGGCTTGCTCGACTGGGGCCTGCGCCTCGTGGTGCTGCTGGCCGTGCCGTGCGCCGTGGCGTTGCTGACGTTTGCTCAGCCGCTGGTGGCCGTGCTGTACCACTACGGTGCTTTCACCGCCGCCGACGTGGGACGCACCGCTTCGGCTCTCATGGGCTACGGCGCCGGCCTCATCGGCCTGATCGCCATCAAGGTGCTCGCGCCCGGCTTTTACGCGCGGCAGGACATCCGCACGCCGGTGAAGATCGCCATCGTCGTGCTCATCCTCACCCAGGTGCTCAACTACCTGCTGGTGCCGCACCTGGCCCACGCCGGGCTGGCGTTGGCCATCGGCATCGGTGCCATGGTCAATGCCTTGTTCCTGCTGATCGGCTTGATGCGGCGCGGCGCCTACAAGCCTTCGCCGGGATGGGCGCGCTTCGGTTTGCAGGTGGTGGCGGCCAGCGCGCTGCTGGCGGTGTTCCTCATGTGGGTGGCCGCGCGCGTGAACTGGCTCGGATTCGAAGGCCAGGCCCTTCAGCGTGTGGGCTTGCTCGCGCTGTGTGTGCTGGGCGGTGTTTTGGTCTATTTTCTTACCCTGCTGGTGGCGGGTTTGAACCTGCGCCAGTTCGTTCGAAAATGACGTAATCTGCGGCATACACGAGCCCGATTGCGATGTCCACCGCCTACGAATTTTCTGCACCCACTCCGCTGGGCTACTTTGCGGCCCTGGTCGGGGAAGAGGACGCGTTCCCCCTGTTCGAGGCGGCAACTTCCATTGCGCAGGACGAGTACCCCGATCTGGACGTTCAGCAGGTGCTGGGCGACGTCGACCAGATGCTCTCTCGCGTGAAGCGGCGCTGCAACTCCGATGCGGGCCCGCTGCAACGCTTGCGCACGCTCAACCAGTTTTTCTTTCGAGACATGGGGTTCGGCGGCAACGTCAACAACTACTACGACCCCGACAACAGCTACATCAACGCAGTGCTGCGCACGCGCCGCGGCATTCCGATCTCGCTTGCGGTGCTGTGGCTGGAGCTCGCGCAAGGGCTGGGCCTGAAGGCGCGCGGCGTCAACTTTCCCGGCCACTTCATGGTCAAGGTGAACCTCCCCAACGGGCAGGTGGTGATCGACCCCTTCACCGGCCAGTCGCTCAGCCGCGAAGACCTCTCCGAACGGCTGGAGCCCTACAAGCGGCGCAATGGTCTGGTGGACGACTTCGATGTGCCGGTGGGCCTGTACCTGCAGGCCGCCACGCCGCGCGACATCGTGGCCCGGCTGCTGCGCAACCTGAAAGAAATTCACCGCACGCAAGAGGACTGGCTGCGACTGATTGCGGTGCAGGATCGACTGCTCATCCTGCTGCCCGACGCGTGGGCCGAGTACCGCGACCGGGGCCTGGCCTGGGCCGAGATGGGCGACCTGCGGCTGGCGGTGAAGGACCTCGAGATCTACGTCGAACACTCCGACGAGACGCTGGACCGCGAAGCCATCGCGCAGCGTGTGCAGGAATTGAGGC
This sequence comes from Hydrogenophaga sp. RAC07, assembly GCF_001713375.1. Taxonomy (NCBI): domain Bacteria; kingdom Pseudomonadati; phylum Pseudomonadota; class Betaproteobacteria; order Burkholderiales; family Comamonadaceae; genus Hydrogenophaga; species Hydrogenophaga sp. RAC07. The sequence continues at coordinate 2,586,101 of NZ_CP016449.1, read as the reverse complement.
GCGCACTCAACTGACGCGTCTGTTCCCTGGCGCACACAACACAGGGCAAAACCGGGTGGTTGTGTGTCGCCTTGTAAAGGCGGTTGACGCGTCGTTCGCGCACCATGAGGATGACGTTCAGGCAGTGACACTTTTGCTGCCGCGACCACCCCACATCGAGACCCACACCATGATGAAAACCCTCAAACGCCTGATTGCCACCGCCCTGATTCCCTGCATGGCCTTTGCTGGCGTACCGCTGACGGCACAAGCTGCCATGGTGTCGACCGAACAGGCCATGGTGACCCCGGCAGGCAACGCCGACCGTGAACACGTGAGCACCTTCCTGAACCGTGCCGACGTGCAGACCGCACTGCAAGCCCAGGGTGTGGACGCCAACGCCGCCATCGAGCGTGTGCAAGCCATGTCCGACGTGGAAGTGGCCCAGCTGGCCGACCGTGTGGACCAGGCCCCCGCCGGTGCCGGCGTGATCGGGATCCTGTTCACCGTGTTCCTGGTGCTGCTGGTCACCGACATCCTGGGCCTGACCTCGGTGTTCCCGTTCACCCGCAGCATTCGATGAAGTCCTGGCGACTTCGCTGTTCGACCCCCGCCCTGGCGGGGGTTGTTCTTTGTGGCCTGCTCTTGACGGGCTGCGCCACGCCGCCGCAGTCGGCCGCGCTGCAGCGCACCTGGCCGGCGCAATTGCCACAGGCCGTGCTGCTGGAGCAGGTGCCGTTTCACCCGCAGGAGGACCTGCTGTGTGGCCCGGCCACGCTGGCCATGGTGGCGCAGTCCGCAGGGGCCAGCGTCACGCCCGAGCAACTCACGCCGCAGGTCTACCTGCCCGGTCGCCAGGGCGCGCTGCAAACCGAGATGCTGGCCGCCACGCGCCGCCAGGGTCTGGTGGCCTACCCGCTGGCGCCCGATCTGCAAACCGTGTTGACCGAGGTCGCCAGCGGCCACCCGGTGCTGGTGCTGCAAAACCTCTCCCTGCCGTTTTCGCCCATGTGGCACTACGCGGTGGTCGTCGGCTACGACCGCGCTGCCCGAGAAGTGGTGCTCCATTCGGGCACCACGGCGCGCCTGGTCATGCCCATGAGCACGTTCGAGAACACCTGGGCGCGTTCGTCACACTGGGCCATGCGCGCGAGCCGACCCGACCAGTTGCCGGTGACGGCCCGGCCCGACGATTGGGCGGTGGCGGTGTCGGCGCTGGAGAGGTCCAGCCCGAAGGCCGCCCTGACGGCCTACGCCACCGGCTTGCAACAATGGCCGCAGCACCGCATCAGCCTGCTGGGTCTGGGCAACACGGCGTATGCGCTCGGCCAACGCGAAGAGGCCGCACAAGCCTTCGAGGCCACCACACGCGCCCACCCCGATTTCGCCGATGCCTGGAACAACCTGGCACAGGTGCGCTTGGAGCTCGGCCAGTTGCCCGCCGCTCAACAGGCGGCCCGCCAGGCGGTGGCGTTGGGCGGTGTGCGTCAGGCAAGCTACCAGAGCTTGCTGCAGAGCATCGACAGCAAGCTCGATACATCGACCCCAGGGACCCGCTGATGAAACAACTCTTGCTGGTGGGCGCCACCGGGCTGGTGGGCGGCCAGGTGCTGCAGCAAGCCCTGGCCGATCCGGCGGTGGACCGCGTGGTCGCCCCCACGCGCCGTTCGCTGGTGCCGCACCCCAAGCTGCTCAACCCGCTGGTGGACTTCGAGCGCTTGCCTGAAGCCGCCGACTGGTGGGCGGTGGACGCGGTCATCTGCACGCTGGGCACCACCATCCGGGTGGCGGGCTCCCAGGCCGCGTTCTACAAGGTTGACCACGACCATCCTCTGACTGTTGCCAGGCTGGCGCGAGGGTACGGCGCGCAGGCTTTTGCCTTCAACTCGGCGTTGGGCGCCGACGTGGGATCGCGTGTGTTCTATTCGCGCACCAAGGGCGAGACCGAGCGCGACCTGCAGGCGGTGGGTTACCCCTCGTTGACGTTTGTGCGCCCTGGTTTGATCGGCGGCCACCGCGATCAGAACCGCCCGGCGGAACAACTGGCCGTGATGGTCTCAGGCTGGGCGGGGCCGCTGCTGCCGCGGCGCTACCGCGTGGTGCCGGCCGAGCGCATTGCACACCACCTGCTGCAGGCGGCCATGGTGGCCGCGCCGGGTGTGCACGTCCTGCCGTCAGAAACCCTGTTGTAGAGCCTCAGGCCACGACCACCGCTGCGCCGTCGCCGCGTTCGGCGATTCGGCCAATCTCGAACACGGTTTCGCCCAGGCCGCGCAACGTGGCAGCGCAGGCCGCAGACTCGGCGGCGTCGATCACGACCACCATGCCGATGCCGTTGTTGAACGTGCGGTTCATCTCGATGTCGTCGATGCCCGCGGTCTTCTGCAACCAGGCGAACAGCTCGGTTTGTGGCCAGCTGCCCTTGACCAGGTGCGCCGCCGTGCCCTCGGGCAGCACGCGCGGGATGTTTTCCAGCAGGCCGCCACCCGTGATGTGGGCCAGAGCCTTGATGGGGTGTGTGGCGAGTGCGGCCAGCACGTTCTTCACGTAGAGCCGGGTGGGCTTCATGATGGCCTGCTTGAAGGGCTGGCCGTCCAGCGTGGCGGGCAGATCAGATCCCGCGCGCTCGATGCACTTGCGCACCAGCGAAAAGCCGTTGGAGTGCACACCGTGCGAGGCCAGGCCGAGCACCACGTCGCCAGGTTTGACGCTCTGGCCGGTGAGGATCTTGGATTTTTCAACCGCGCCCACGCAGAAGCCGGCCAGGTCGTATTCGCCCGCCGGGTACATACCCGGCATTTCGGCGGTTTCACCACCGATGAGTGCGCAGCCGCTGAGTTCGCAGCCCTGGGCAATGCCGCCCACCACGGCCGCAGCCGTGTCCACGTCGAGCTTGCCGCAGGCGAAGTAATCCAGAAAGAACAGCGGCTCGGCACCCTGCACCAGCACATCGTTCACGCTCATGCCCACCAGGTCGATGCCCACCGTGTCGTGCATGTTCCATTCGAAGGCCAGCTTGAGCTTGGTGCCCACGCCATCGGTGCCGCTCACCAGCACCGGCTCCTTGTAGCGCTTGGGCACCTCGAACAGCGCGCCAAATCCGCCAATGCCGGCCAGGACGCCTTCGCGCATGGTTTTTTTGGCCAGCGGCTTGATGCGCTCGACCAGCGCGTCGCCGGCAACGATGTCAACGCCGGCGTCTTTGTACGAAAGGGGGTGGTGGGAGAGGTCATGAGAATGCTGGCCCGGTGGTGGTGGGGAGGGATGGGCGGCGCGGTCGTTGGAGCGGGACGCTGGGCGGGTGGGGGGGCTTTCGGGTACCCTGAGAGTGGCCCGATAGAATTTGCCCCAGATTTTAAGGGGTCGCCCTCGCGGCCTCATCGACCCTCGCGCTCCATGCCACTGACCTCCAACCAGATCCGCGCCTTGCTCTGGGCCCTGATCGCTGTGGTGAGTGCTTTGCTGCTCTCCCTGCTGGCACCGGTGCTCATGCCCTTTCTGCTGGCCGCCGTGCTGGCCTACGCCCTGCACCCGCTGGTGGAGCGGCTGCACGCCCGGCGCGTGCCGCGCTGGCTCGGCGCCGGTCTGGCCATCGCTCTGCTCATGCTGGTGCTGGCCGCCGTCATGCTGCTCATCGTGCCGGTGATCACCAAGCAGGTGCCGCTCTTGCGCGATCAGGTACCGCTGCTGCTGGTTCGCCTGAACGACGCGCTGCTTCCTCTGGCCAACCGCTTCGGCGTCAACCTGCAGGTGGACGTGAGCCAGGTGCGCGAATGGCTGCGCACGCTGATCACCGGCAACGAGAGCGAGCTGATCAACGGCTTGCTGTCGTCGCTGCGCATCGGCGGCAGCGCGCTGGCCGCGGTGGTGGGCAACCTGTTCCTCATGCCCATCGTGGCGTACTACCTGCTGCTGGACTGGACGAACCTCATCACCCGTGCCAAGAACCTGATCCCGCCCCGCTGGCGCGACAGCGTGCAGAGCTTTCTGAACGAGACCGACGAGGTGCTGGGCCAGTACCTGCGCGGGCAACTGCTGGTGATGGCCGTGCTGGCGGTGTTCTACACCGTGGCGCTGGCCCTGATCGGCCTCGACCTTGCGCTGCCCATCGGTGTGTTCACCGGCCTTGCGGTGTTCGTGCCTTACCTCGGTTTTGGTCTTGGGCTGGTGATGGCGCTGTTTGCCGCGCTGCTGCAGTTCCAGACTGTGCTGGGCGTGGCGCTGGTGGGCGGTGTGTACATGCTCGGCCAGGTGGTCGAGAGTCTGTACCTCACGCCGCGCCTGCTCGGTGAGCGCATCGGCCTGCACCCCATCGCTGTCATCTTTGCCTTGCTGGCTTTTGGTCACCTGTTTGGATTCGTGGGCGTGCTGATCGCCCTGCCCGCCAGCGCCGTGCTGCTGGTGGCGATCCGCCGTGCCAAGCGCGGCTACCTGGCCAGCCAGATGTACCTCGGCGATGTTCCGCACGCCAACCGCGGGAACATCGAGCCATGAGCACCGGCCCCATGAAACAGATGGCCCTGGACATTGGTCTGGCGCCCGTGCCCACCCTCGCCAACTTCGTGCCCGCCGGCAACGAGGCCGCGCTGGAGCACCTCAAGCTCTGGACCCACAACCCCTTGCGCTCGCCCGTGCCCACGTTTGTGTGGGGCGAAAGCGGCAGTGGCAAGACGCACCTGTTGCGCGCGGTGCGCGAAAGCCTGCGCGAGCAGGGCAGCCGGGTGGGCTGGATCGATGTGGACACGCTGGACCCGCCCGAGTTCGACGAACACTGGGACGCGGTGCTGCTCGACGACTGCCACCTCTACACAGCCACGCAGCAGGCGGCGGCCTTCAACTGGTTCGTGAACGCACAGAATCCGGCGCACGGCCCGGCGCGCTGGGTGCTGGCCGCGGCCAATTGCCCACCGGCCGACCTGCGCCTGCGCGAAGACCTGCGCACCCGGCTGGGCTGGGGCCACGTGTTCCAGCTGCACGCGCTGGGCGAAACCGAACGCCGTGGCGTGCTGCGCCGCGCCGCCGACGACCGGGGCGTGTTCCTCAGCGACGAGGTGATGGACTTCATGCTGCGCCGTTTCTCGCGCGACCTCTCCAGCCTCATGCTGTTGCTGGACCAGCTCGACGCCTACGCCCTGCGCACCCAGCGCGCCATCACGATCCCCTTGATCAAATCCATGTTGGAAGACGAATGAGACTGGCCCTGTTTGACCTTGACCACACCCTGATCCCGTTCGATTCCGACTACGCCTGGGGCGAATTCACCGTGAAACTGGGCTGGCGCGATGGCGACAGCTTCTCCAAAGCCAACGACGGCTTCTACGCCGACTACAAGGCCGGCACGCTGGACATCCACCGCTATGTGCGCTTTGCCATCGAGGCGGTGCGCGAGCGTGGCCTGAAAACCGCGCGCGAGGCCCACGCGCGTTTCATGGCCGAGGTGGTGCTGCCTTCGCTCAAGGACACTGCGCTGTCGCTGGTGCGCGCCCACCAGGCTGCGGGCGACACGGTGGTGATCGTCACCGCCACCAACGAATTTGTCACGCGCCCGATCGCCAAGGCGTTTGGTGTGGACGAGCTGATCGCCATCGACCTGGCCACCGATGAGCGCGGCGAGCCCACGGGTGAAATCCGGGGCACGCCGTCGTTTCGCGAGGGCAAGGTCGCCCGTGTGGAACAATGGCTGGCCGCGCGTGGCCTGGCATGGGCCGGCGTGCAGCACAGCATCTTCTACAGCGACTCCATGAACGACATGCCGCTGCTGGAAAAAGTGCATGAGCCCGTGGCCACCAACCCGGACGCCCGGCTCCAAGCCATTGCCCAGGAACGGGGCTGGCGCATATTGAACCTATTCGAATGATCAAGAAATTCATTGACAGGCTGCTCGGCAAATCGCCGGCGGCGCCCGCGCGCCGCGCCAGCCCTTTCGGCAAACGCGAAGACGTGCCGGTCTCGGTGCACGGCATTGACCCCAAGCTGGTCGACCAGCGTGCGCTCGACGTGGTGCACACCCTCAAACAAGCCGGTTTCGACGCCTACATCGTGGGCGGCGCGGTGCGCGACCTGCTGCTGGGCCTGCGACCGAAAGACTTCGACGTGGCCACCAGCGCCACGCCCGAGCAGGTCAAGGGCCTGTTCCGCCGCGCTTTCATCATCGGCCGGCGCTTTCGAATCGTGCACGTGATCTACGGCCGCGGCCGTGAACACGAAATGATCGAGGTCTCGACCTTCCGCGCCTACCTGGACAGCGCCGACGCCGAGCAGGTGGCGGGCAACGAGCGCACCAGCAAGGGCGAACTCGCCGGCATGAAACACGCGGTGGACGCCAGCGGGCGCGTGCTGCGCGACAACGTGTGGGGCCCGATCGAGCACGACGCCGCGCGCCGGGACTTCAGCATCAACGCCATGTACTACGACCCCGAGTCGCAGACCGTGGTCGATTTCCACCACGGCATCCGCGACGCGAAAAAGAAGACGCTGCGCATGATCGGTGATGCCGCCACGCGTTACCGCGAAGACCCGGTGCGCATCATCCGCGCCGTGCGTTTTGCGGCCAAGCTCAGTGGCCTGGGATTCACGTTTGATGCCAAGACGCTGGAGCCGCTGGCGTCCTCGCGCAAGCTGCTGCTGGACGTGCCGCAAAGCCGCCTGTTCGACGAAATGCTCAAGCTGCTGCAGACCGGTCACGCGCTGGCCAGCGTGGCGCAGCTCAAGGCCGTGGGCCTGGACACCGGCATCTACCCGCTGCTCGACGTGGTGGTGCAGCGCGCCGACGACGAATTTGTGAAGCTCGCCCTGCAGGACACCGACCGCCGTGTGGGCGAAGGCAAGCCGGTGGCGCCGAGTTTCCTGCTCGCCTGCGTGTTGTGGGCCGACGTGCGCAAGGGATGGAGCCAGCGCCTGAACGCCCGCCCGGGCCAACGCCCGCCGCCCCCGTTCGCGGCCCTGCAGGACGCGGTGGACGAAGCCTTCGATGCGCGCATCGGCGATGTGTCGGGCCGCGGCAAGCTCGGCGCCGACATGCGCGAGATCTGGATGATGCAGCCCCGCTTCGACAAGCGCGTGGGCACCTCTCCGTTCAGCCTGGTGGACCAGGCGCGCTTTCGCGCCGGCTTCGACTTCCTGCGCCTGCGCGCGCAGGTGGGCGAAGTGGAAGAAGAGCTGGCCCATTGGTGGGAAACCTTCAGCATGGCCAGCGACGACATGCGCGAAGACATGGTGGACGCACAGCGCCGCGACAACCTGGCCAAGCCCGGTGCCGGCAAGGCACGGCGCGTGAAGCGCAGCGACGACGACCATCCGGCGAACGCCGGCGCGTCGACCGAAGCACTCGCCCCCGATCCCCGTTTTCGCGCGGTTGATGCCGGTGGAGACGAGCGGGATGACGATCTCGCTGGCGAATCCGATGACGGTGCCGAATCCGCTGCACCCACCGACGGCTCGGCCCCGGCCAAGAAACGCCGCCGTCGCCGCCGCAAACCCGGTGGCACCGCCGCCAGTGGTGAGCCGGGACCGGTCTGACCGCTTGGTCCGTGGACCGTTCTGACGTCACGGCCTTCGTCGCGCTGGGTGCCAACCTGGGCCATGCCGCGCAGGCCCTGCGCGGTGCCTTGGAAGCTTTGAACGAGACGCCCGGCATCCGTGTGGTGCGGGCATCCAGCCTGTACCGCACCGCACCGATCCAGTCCACGGGGCCCGACTACGTCAACGCCGTGGCCGAGGTCTCGACCAGCCTCAACGCAATGGCCCTGCTGGACGCCCTGCAGGCCATCGAACACCATGCAGGCCGCGAACGCCCCTACCGCAACGCGCCGCGCACGCTCGATCTGGACCTGTTGCTGTTTGGCGAGGCGCGCATCGACTCACCGCGTTTGACGGTCCCTCACCCGCGCATGCGGCAGCGCGCGTTTGTATTGGTGCCACTGGCCGAGATTGCGCCGTCGCAGGTCAGCGCCGCGCAGTCCAGCGCGGTAGCCGATCAGGCAATCGAAAAACTCTAGGGCGCCAGGCGCTCGCGCAGCCAGCCACCGTCGGCCTGCGCGGTGTAACGCAGCCGGTCGTGCAGGCGGCTCTTGCGGCCCTGCCAGAACTCCCAGCGCTCCGGCTTGAGGCGGTAGCCACCCCAATGCGGCGGGCGGGGCGGTTGCAGCAGGAACTGCGCGCCGTACTTCGCAGCATTGGTCACCAGCACGGTGCGGCCTTCGATCACCTGGCTTTGCGGGCTGGCCCAGGCGCCGATGCGGCTGTCGAGCGGGCGGCTGTGGAAGTATTCGTCGCTCTCGGCATCGCTCACCTTTTCCACCACGCCTTCGATGCGCACCACACGCTCGAGCTCCACCCAGTGGAACTGGAGTGCTGCGAACGGGTTGCCGGCGAGTTCCTGGCCCTTGCGGCTGGCGTAGTTGGTGTACCAGACGATGCCGCGCTCGTCATAGCCCTTGATCAGCACCACGCGGGTGCTGGGCCGCAGGTCTGAGCCCACCGTGGCCACGGTCATGGCGTTGGGCTCGGGCACCTCGCTGCTGATGGCTTCTTCCAGCCATTTCGAGAACTGCATGAGGGGGTTGGCGTTGGAGGCGGACTCGCTGAGTTCGGCCTTCTCATAGCTCTTGCGCAGGTCGGCGATGTTCATGATTTCAGTATAGGAGTGGGGCACTTGCCTGGTCTTGCGGCAGGTCAATCCGTGCCGTCGACCAGTTGCAGCAGCTTGCCCAGCGCGCGGTCGTGGATGCCGTGGTGCAGCAGGCCGTGGAAGGTCTGGCGCGCGTAGTCGAGTGTGGTGCCGTAGCGCCCGCAGGATCGGCTGAAGATGTCGCGGTAACGCTCCTCGCTCAGCGTGCCGGTGTGGCTGGGGCTGCGGCGCGACAGCGTGAACGCCAGTGCATGCACGGGGCCCCGGTCGGTCTGGCAGGTCAGCCATTTGGGATCGTAGACCGGGTTGGGCATTTCGCGCGCCCACAGCAGCGGCATCAGCGTTTCCACCTCGTCGTGCGGCACCCGCAGCGCGAGACCCGTGCAGCTGCCGCCGGGCATGAGCGCGAACACGAGCCCGGGGCATTCGAAGGTGCCCCGGTTGACGCGGCTCCACATCTCGAGACAGCGGTGGTGGCCATGCACGCGCGCCAGGCGCTGCTCGGCGGCCGTGAACTCGGGGCGCCACACCAGCGAGGCGTAGGCGAACACCCAGAGGTCGGGGCGTGGGCCAAGGGACCTCCACTGCGCCAGCGTGTCGGCCATCATCTGCACGCCGTTGCGCTGGGCCGGGTCCCAGGTGGTGGGGCGCACGGTGCGGGGCGGTCTGGAGGAGGGGGCCATTTACAATCCCGCAGCGCCCGAAGGGCTGCGCCGCTGTGACAGGTCGGCGCGCTGCGCCCGGGAGGTCGATGAACTGACAGCCATTTTCACGGAGTGTTTCCCATGTCTTCCCAAGATAACGAAGTTGAGTACCGCGTGGTCGCGGTGCTGCTGGTGGCGGTGATTGTGCTGGTGACCGGCTTCGCCGTGGGCCTGGGCATCCACAAATCCCGTGGTGGCACGCCCACCACCCAGATGGCCGCACCGGCCGCCGCACCCGCGGCTCCCGCCGTGGCCGCCGCATCCAGCGACGACGCCAGCGTGGTGGTGGAAAACGGCGTGGTGAAGTTCTACTTTGCCTCCGGCAAGGCCGACCTGGCTTCGGGCGCGCTGGTGGCGCTCGGAGACGCGATCGCGGCGGCCAAGGCTGGCAAACGCCTGGTGCTCTCGGGTTTTCACGACGCCACCGGTGACCCTGCCTTCAACGCCGAGCTCGCCAAGAAGCGTGCGCTGGCGGTACGCGATGCGCTGGTGGGTGCCGGCGTGGCCGAGAGCAGCTTGGAGCTCAAGAAACCCGAGCAGACCACCGGCACCGGCAACGACGCCGAAGCCCGCCGCGTGGAGGTGATGATCGCCGGCTGAGCCTGTGTATCACCCCGGCAGAAAGCCCGGTTCGCCGGGCTTTTTTGCGCCTGGACTCAGCGCGCCGGCGCTTCGAACACCAGGCAGGTCGTGGTGGCGTGGGCGTAGAGCTTGCCATCGGCGCCGACGATGCGGGCCTCGGCGGTGGCCAACTGGCGACCCGCGTGCAACACGGTGCCGATGGCGCGCAGCGGACCGCTCTTGTGGGACGCGGCGCGCACGATGTTCACCCCCAGTTCGGCCGTGGTGTAGCCGCGGCCCACCGGCAGCGTGGTGTGCACCGCGCAGCCCAGCGCCGAGTCGAGCAGGGTGGCGTACCAGCCACCGTGCACGCTGCCCAGCGGGTTGTAGTGCTTGAGCTGGGGCTGACCCTGGAACACCGCGCGGCCTTCGCCCACCTCGACCAGTGAAAAGTCCAGCGTGTGGGCAATGTGCGGGTAAGGCAGTTGGCCGTCGAGCATGGCCTGCATCTGCTGCAGACCGGTGAGCCCCGCGATGTCGGCCGGGTTGGCCAGGCCCACGCCGGCGCCGTTTTTCATGCGCTCGACGATGGCGTCGTACTGCTGCATCCAGAGTGCCTGGGTTTCTTCCGTGGTCATGTGGTGTCCTTTTCGTTTGCAGTTGCAATCATTGTAGATACAATCGAATCATGAGCACTGACACCCATGCGTCACCGTCCACTTCGGCCCCGAGTCCGGTGGGTTGTACCAACTTCAAGCTGCGCCAGCTCACCCGGCGCGTGACCCAGCACTACGACCAGCACCTGAGCGGGTCGGGGCTGAAGATCACGCAGTACTCCTTGCTGGCGCACGTGGACAAGCTCGGCCCGGTGGCGCCCGGCGAACTGGCGCGGCGCATGGACATGGGCGCTTCCACCCTCACGCGCAACCTGCAGCCGCTGGTGGCGGCCGGCTGGATTGAGATGGGCGAGGGAGTGGACGCGCGCAGCCGCCTGGTGCACATCACCGAGGCCGGGCGCGAACTGCGGCGCCAGGCGCAGCGCCGCTGGAAGGTGGCGCAGCTCGCGCTCAACGAGAAACTCGGTGTGGCCCAGGTGGCCGCGCTGCACGACCTGCTCGATCAAGGGCTGGCCGCGTTCCATCTGGAGGACGACCATGAAGACTGATGTTCAAAAACACGCCGTGTGGTGGCTGGTGCTGTTGGCCGCCGCCGGCACCTTTGCGCTCACCATGGGCACGCGCCAGACCATGGGCTTTTTCCTCTCGCCGCTGAACACCGCCACCGGACTGGGTGTGGGCAGCATCAGCCTGGCGTTCGCCTTCGGTCAGCTCTGGTGGGGGCTCACGCAGCCGTTCGCCGGCGCCGTGGCCGACCGCATCGGTGCCGGGCGTGTGCTGCTCGCGGGTGTGATGCTGGTGGCCCTGGGCACTTTCATCACGCCGCTCATGACGAGCACCTGGGGCCTGATCCTGGCCATCGGTGTGCTCTCGGCCGGTGGCGCCGGCATGGCCGGACCCTCGGTGCTGATGGCTGCGACCACGCGCCTGATGCCGGCCGAGCGGCGCGGCATGGCCACCGGCATCGTGAACGCGGGCGGCTCGTTCGGCCAGTTCTTGATGGCGCCGCTGGCCGCGGCACTCACGCTGGGTCTGGGTTGGGCCGGCGCCCTGCAGGCGCTGGCGCTGATCGTGTTGCTGGCGCTGCCCGCCGCCTGGGTGTTGCGCGGGCCCGGCCCGGCGCCCACCGCCGGCGCAGCGCCCGCGCCGGTGTCATTGCCCGCAGGCGAAGCCATCCGCAAGGCACTGGCCAACCCGAGCTACCTGCTGCTCTCCGCCGGCTTCTTCGTCTGCGGTTTCCACGTGGCCTTTCTCGCCACGCACCTGCCCGGTGTGGTGGCCGCGTGCGGCCTGCCCGCACCGGTGGGCGCCTGGGCGCTCGGCATCATCGGCTTGTTCAACATCATCGGCAGCCTGGCCATGGGCTGGGCCGTGGGCCGCTGGCGCATGAAGTCGCTGCTCTCGCTGGTGTACGCCACGCGCGCGGTGGCTGTGTTGATCTTCCTGCTGGCACCCAAGACCGAAGCGGTGATGCTCACCTTCGCCGCCGTGATGGGCCTGACCTTCCTGTCCACCGTTCCGCCCACGGTGGGGCTGGTCGCCAAGTTTTTCGGCACCGGCAACATGGCCATGTTGTTCGGACTCGTGATGCTGTCGCACCAGGTCGGTGGTTTCCTCGGCGCGTGGCTGGGTGGTCAGGTGTTCGAGGCCACCGGCAACTACGACTGGGTCTGGTACATCGACATCGTGCTCGCGGTGGGCGCGGCACTCATCCACCTGCCGATCCGCGAAGCGGTGGTGGTGTGGCCCCGGCCTGCCTGAACTCAGGGCGTCCAGCCGCGGTCGATCAGGGCTTGTTCTTCGGCTTCTTCCAGCGGCCACCCCGCGACGCGGTTGCGCAGGAAGGCGTCGGCCTTGTCGTGCTGTTCATCGCTGGCGGTCTGGTAGCTGGTGTGCCCGGCCTCCGGGGAGCGGTCCTCGGCGACGAGCAGTTCGAGCTGCCAGTCGCCCGCTGCGTTGCGGCAGGCGATCCCCAGCTCGTCCAGCGTGCCGCCCGGGCTGCTGCGGTTGAACTCGCGGCAGTGTCCGCCGCCCATCTGCTCGAAGCTGGCCAGGATCTCCACGGCCCCGCCGGCGGTGCGCAGCACGCGGCCGCTGGGCGAGACCTCCAGCGCCAACGCCAGCGCCTCGTCGGTCACCGGTGCGCCTTCGCGCAGCGCCCAGCGCGCATCGCTTGACGGGGCCAGCAGTTGCAAGCCCAGCACCACCCCCAGGCCGAGCACCACCACCGAGGCCAGCGCCGGCCAGGCGCGAGGACCCGAGGTCAGGCCGAGCCAGGCCAGCAGGCCGGTGGGCCGTGTGGTGCCGGTGCTGCTGCGCGCACGTGGATCGGGCGCGCGCCAGATCGCGGCGATGAGCGGTGGGGGCACTGGCTCCAGCAACACCGGGTCGAAGGCGCGGCGCGCGAGTTCGCTGCTGTCGGCCAACGCCTGCAGGCGCGTGCGCAGGGCTTCGTCCGTTCTCAGGGCTTGTTCCAACGGGCCGTAGTCGGCGTCGGGCAACTGCCCGTCGAGGTAGGCGATCAGGGTGTCGTCGTTGAATGTCATCTCAGCCTCCTTGCCTTCCCAGCGCGTCGGCCAGCTTGATGCGGGCGCGCGAAAGCCGGCTCATCACCGTGCCCATGGGGATGTCGAGCGCCAGCGCAGCCTCCTGGTACGACATCCCGTCCACGGTGACCAGCATCAGCACCGCACGCTGGTCGTCCGGCAGCTGCGCCAGGGCTGTGCGCACCGCGCGCAGGTCGCTGCGCCGCTCCACCACCTGGCGTCCATCTTCGCCTTCCATGTCGGGCAACGCGTCGGTGTCGGCGTCGGTTTTCTGGCGTTGCCGGGTGCGGTAATCGTCGAGCCAGGTGGTCTGCACGATGCGGAACATCCAGCTCGCCAGGCTGGTGTCGGCCTGGTACTGGTGCCAGCGCTCCAGCGCCTTCAGGCAGGCGGTCTGCACCAGGTCGTCGGCCATGTGGCCGTCGTGCGTGAGCCCGCTGGCGAATCGGCGCAAGCGGGGCAGCAGGCTGATGATCTGGGCGCGGGGGTCGGACTCGAGCATGGTGGTTGGGGTGACAACGCCGCAGCGGCGGCTTTATTCCCGACTTTCATGGAATAAAGTGTGCTGGCCCGGCGTTGTGTGCAAACAGACCCCACGGCTGACGGGATGGCCGCGGTGTTTTACCCTGACCGCCCGACCCGCGCCCACCCATTCCACCATGCCCCTGCTTTTTCATCCCCGCCGCTCGAGGCCGAACCGCCGGGGGTGGTGGTTGTTGATGTGGATGCTGTTGCTGCACGCCGCACCTCCGATCGGCTGGCTGCCGCTGGACGGTGCGCCCTGGGTGGGCCAGGCCCGCGCCGACGACGGAGACGATGGCGGCGATGGAGATGACGGCAGCGCCAGCGATGGTGGCGCGTCGTCCGCGGGCAGCGATGCGGGCACCGGCGGCCAGGACACCGACCCCGGGCCGCGCGTGCCCGAGCTGCCCGTGCAGGCCGATGGTTTCAGCGCCACGGAGCTGATCGCGCTCGACCCCAGCCCCGCCGCACTGCAGCGCGCCGCGCAGTGGGGTGCACGCGTGGTGGAGACCAGCGTGCAAGCCGGTCTGGGCGTGCGTGTGGTGCGCCTGCGCTTGCCGCAGGGCATCGACGCGCGAACCGCGCTGGCCGTGACCAACGAACGCGACCCGGGCGTGTTTGACCTGCACCACTTCTACCAGTTGGACCAGGCAGAGGCCGCCGGCTGCGAAGGCGCGAGTTGCGAGCCCATGCAGCGCATGGACTGGCCGGCGGCCAACGCGCGCTGTGGTCGGGGCCAGACCATCGGCATCGTCGATTCGGGTGTGAACACCGGGCTGTCCGCGCTGCGCGGCGCCGACCTGCGGGTGCGCCGCTTCGTGACCGACGCAAACGCGACCACCGACGCGTCCCACGGCACCGCGGTGGCCACGCTGCTGGTGGGCCAACCCGGCGCCGGTTTGCCGGGGCTGCTGCCGCGCGCCAGCCTGCGGGCGGCGGAGCCGTTTTTCCGCCTGCCATCGGGCACGCTGGTGGCCGACGCGCTGGGTTTGGTGAAAAGCCTGGACTGGCTGGTGGGCAACGGTGCCGGCGTGATCGGCATGAGCCTGACCGGCCCGCCCAACCGTGTGCTGCAGGCGGCCATCGAGCGGGTGCAGGCGCGCGGCGTGCTGGTGGTGGCCTCGGTGGGCAACGGCGGGCGTAACGCGGCGCCGGCGCACCCGGCCGCGCTCGACGGTGTGCTCGGCGCCACCGCGCTGTCGGCCGATCTGCGCATTTACTGGCGCGCCAACCAGGGCGACACGGTGGACTTTGCACTGCCGGGCGTGGCCTTGCCCGCGCCCGACGCTGAAGGCATCGTGCGTCCGCGCAGCGGCACCTCGTACGCCGTGCCGTTTCTGGTGGCGCAGCTCTCGCAGTCGCTGCACGAGGGACTGCTCTCGCGCGCCGACTGGCAGGGTGGGCGCGCCGTGCCGGTCACCGATCTGGGTGCGGCCGGGCGCGACCCGGTGTTTGGCTGGGGCTTGCCCAAAGTGGCGGTGCGCTGCGGCTGACGCGGGTCAGGGCTGCTGCATCTGCTGCAGCCGCTCCAGCGTGGCAGTCAGGCGCGCAGGGGTGGCCAGCGGCCCTGGCAGCGCGGCACCCAGCACACTCTGGCGGCGCTGGCCGCCTTCGAACCAGGTGCGGCGCACGTAGTGGCCGAGCGAGGGCGCGTAGTCCCAGGTGACCGTTTGCAGCGGCAGGAAGAAGCCGCTGCGCCGCGCGCTGCAGACCACATGGAAGGTGTCGAAATCCCCCGCCGGCACCTGACTCACGCGGATGTCGACCACCTCGCAGTCCCAGCGCAGCGGCGTGGTGATCTCACGGTCGAACACCCTCATGGTGGTGACGCGCGATTCTTCGAAGCTGACTTTCTTGCCCACGCTCAGTGGCCACAGCGCGCCGGGCTGGCCGCTGAGCTGGCTGGTGATGCGCCGGTCGGGCAAGGTCTGCTCGAGCACCGGGGTGAAAAAGTCGCGCCCGGTGCGGATGTTCTGCCCGTCGGTGGTGGTCCAGGTCAGCGCCGTGGGGCTCACCGCCGCCACGCGGCGCACCGAGGCGGCGCCAAACACGTAGGTGTCGCCCACGCGCACGGCCGGGCGTGGAGCGGGTGGCAGCGCGCGCGGAATACCGGCCACCCGCTCGGTGGGCGTGAGCGCGTCGACGGCGTCCTGCAGACCACCCGAGGGCAGGTGCGAACAGCCGGCAGCCAGCGTCACAGCGGTGAGGGTGATGGCCGTGAACGCGCGCATGTCAGCGTTTCTCGCGGGCTTCCTTGCGGTACCAGCCGTCGCCCGCGCTGGTGGCGCGCAGGATGCGCAGTCGCTCGGCCGCTTCCTGCTGGGTTTCGGCGCGCACCTCACCGGCGATCTGCTGGTCGTCGCGGCGAAACGGGATCACCTGCACCAGCGGTGTGCCCTTCTCCAGCGTGTAAAGGCCATCGGCTGCAATGGCAAAAAACGGAAAGTGGATGAGTGAGGTGTACTCGTCGGTGTCGACCACGCCGGAGGCAATTTCGACCACGCCGTTGGGCTGGTTCATCGGCGGGATGAACAGGCAGCTCCAGCCCGGGGGCGTGCGGATGGTCCAGTGGTTGTGGAATTTGTTGGGCGGGCGCGGCTGCATCGGGTGGCCGGCGATCTGGTAGGGATGGTGGTTGCTCACCATGGTGCGGTCGAAGTCCCAGCCGGTGTTCACGGTCTGGCCGTTGTCCAGCACCTCGATGCGCACCGTGGCCGCCAGCGGCAGGATCCAGCCGGTCATGAGCGCGTCGAGAAACGGCATGCAGCGCTTGACGGTGAGCGCGTTGTCGGTGGTGGAAAGGTGCTGTTTGTCCACCGGCGCGAGCCGCTTGAACCACTCGGGCAGGGCCTCGCGCGCGGGCACGGGCTCGGCGATCACGCCCAGGTCTTCGGGCGCGCACAGGAATTCGATCTTCGGCGGGGTCGCTGTGTCCGGCATGCCTTGGCTTTCTTGAAAGGGTCAGACGACAGCATGCCGGCAGGGACCCTGCCGGCATGCTGGGGGCAGGATACCGCTTCAGCGGCTGCTGTTGGAGCTGGAGTTGGACGAACTGTTGGAGCTGCTGTTCGAGGAGCGACGCGTGGGCTGGTCGGGCGCGATGCCCACAGCGCGCGCAGCGCGATTCATGCCGTTTTCCCAGCCCTTGAAGAAGCCGTGCACGGCGGTGTCGCCGCGCGGGGCGCCGCGGCTGCTGTTCGAACTGCTGTTGTTCGACGAGTTGCTGCTGCTGTTGCCCGACGAATTGCTGGAGGAGTTCGAAGAAGAGTTCGAGCTGCTGTTGCTGGAGGAGTTGCTCGACGAATTGCTCGATGAGTTGGAGGACGAGTTCGAACTGCCGTTGGAGCTGCTGTTGCTCGACGAATTCGAACTGCTGTTGCCCGCGCTGATCTTGAGGGGGTTCACGCTGGCCAGCACGCCTTGCGCCGCCTGGCTCAGTTCCTTCACGAGCGGCAGGCTTTGCGCCTGGGCGCCGTGGCTGCCCACCACGCTGGCCACTGCGGTCACGATGGCACCAATGTTGTTTTTCATGACAGTCCTTTTGAGATCGGGGTTGAAGAAGCCAGGCCATCCGCCGCCGGCGCGGCCTGAGTCTGATGCGACAACGCCGTGAGCGTGTTTCGTATTCCAGTGAACGAGGTAAGCGTGTGTAAACGGCTTCGGTCCGCGTGGTCAGACCGGCGCCACCGGCGCGATCAGGCCCATGGCCTCGAAGCCCGCAATGGCCTGGCGCGCCGCGTCCGCCTGCGCGCGCAGCAGGTTGCGGCGCGTGGCCAGCGCACTGCGCTGCGCCTCGATCACATCGAGAAAGCCGGTCAGACCGTTGGTGTAGAGCGTTCGGGCCTGGTCCACGGCCGAGAGAGCGGCGGTGTTGCCGCGCTCCAGTGCGCGGGTGCGCGTGGCCGTGCCTTCGCTGGCCACCAGCGCCGCTTCGGCCTGTTGCAAGGCCTCCAGCAAGGTCTGGCGGTACACCTCGCCCGCTTCGGCCACGCGCGAACGCGCCGCGTCCACGTTGGCGCTGCGCTCGCCGCCGTCGAACAGCGCCACGTCGAGCACGGCGGCCATTGTGGCGGTCACGATGTCGAGCACGCCACCGCCCAGCCCGGCCGAGGTGAGGGTGATCGCGCCGGGCAGGCGCAGGCGCGGGTAGAGGTCGGCCCGCGCCACGCCCAGGTCGGCCGCGGCCACCGCCAGTCCGCGCTCGGCCGCGCGCAGGTCGGGCCGCAGGCGCAGCAGGTCGATCGGGCGCGCCACAGTCAGGTTGCCCTGCAGCGCAGGCAGCTGCGCGACCCGCGCGGCCATGGGTTGTGGACGCTCACCGGCCAGCACCTGCAGCGCGGCCGCGGCCTGCCGCACGCGCACGCGCGCATCGGCCGCGTCGGCTTCCAGCGTGGCGGCTTCGGTCTGCGCGCGGTCCAGGTCGAGCTTCGGCGCCAGGCCCGCGTTCACCCGCACATCCACCAGCCGCAACACTTCGCGCTGTAGCTGGAGTCCATCGGCCAGCAGCTGTTGGTCGAGCAGGGCCTCTTGCCAGGCGACGTAAGCGCGGGCGGTGAGGCCGGCGGTGGACAGGCGCGCGGCCTGGGCCAGGTCTTCGGCCCGCAACACCGAGGCGGCAGCGGACTGTTCGGCCTGGCGCAGGCCGCCCCAGAGGTCGAGGTCCCAGTCCAGCGTGAGCGCGGCGCCGGGGTCGAGCCGCCGTTCGCCCGCGGCGCGGCGGCTGCGCGCTTCCACGCTGGCTTCAGCGCCGATCAGCGGACTGCGTCGGGCGCTGGCGCCCCGCAGCAAGGCTTGCGCCTGCACGACGCGTTCGCGCGCGATCGCGGTGTCGGGGCTGTTGGCCAGTGCGCGCTCGACCCAGCCAGTCAGCGCCGGGTCGTTGAAACGGTTCCACCAACGCAGGTCGGCTTCGGTGGGCGCGGTGGCGCCGGTGGGTGCGGCGGCAAAGCTGTCGGTGTCCGTGATGCCCAGCGTGGGGGCTGCGGGTGGCGCATCGAGCAGGGTGGTGCTGCCGCAGCCGGCGAGGGCTGCTGCCATCGCCAAGGCGCCCAGTCGGTGAAGCACGCGGCTCATGAAAACTCCCCGGTTTGCCGCGCCGCGGCCTGTTTCATTTCGGCCGCCAGGCGCTCGCCGTGGCTGGCGCGAGGGGGTGCAAACCGCGCCAGACCGAGGTAGACCACGGGGGTGAGGAACAGTGTGAAGACGGCCGCCAGCGACAGTCCGCCAAAGATCACCCAGCCAATCGAAGCGCGCGACTCCGCGCCTGGCCCGCTGCCCAGCACCAACGGCAGCGCACCCAGCACGGTGGAGGCCATGGTCATCATGATCGGGCGCAGGCGGGTCGACGCGGCCTCTTGGGCCGCCTCCAGCACGCTGCGTCCGGCGTCGCGCAACTGGTCGGCGAACTCCACCATCAGGATGCTGTTTTTCGCCATCACGCCGACCAGCAGCAACAAGCCGATCTGGCTGTAGATGTTGATCGAGGTGCCGCTCAGGGCCATGGCAAACACGGCAGCCGCCAGCCCGAACGGCACGGTGATGATCACCACCGCCGCGCTGGTGAGGCCCTCGAACTGCGCCACCAGCACCAGGAACACCACGAGCAGCGCGATGGCAAAGGTGATGGCCACGTCGCGCCCGGTTTGCTCCAGCGTGGCGGCATCACCGCGAAACAGCAGGCCCATGCCGTCAGGCAACTCGGCTTGCGCGAGGGTGCGCAGGTCGTCCACCGCCTGCTGCAGCGGCACGCCCTCGCCCGCGATGGCGCTGAGTTGCACCGCGCGGCGTTGGCCCAGGCGTTCGAGTTCGGACGGAATGGCCGTTTCCTCGAAGCGCACGAACTGCGACATCGGCACCAGGCGCTCGCCCTCGGGTGTGCTGGCGCGAACGCTGTAGCCCAGGAGGGCTTGCGGGTCGG
This sequence comes from Hydrogenophaga sp. RAC07, assembly GCF_001713375.1. Taxonomy (NCBI): domain Bacteria; kingdom Pseudomonadati; phylum Pseudomonadota; class Betaproteobacteria; order Burkholderiales; family Comamonadaceae; genus Hydrogenophaga; species Hydrogenophaga sp. RAC07. Next base: position 2,566,626 of record NZ_CP016449.1, on the reverse strand, counting down.
TGGCACCGCGCGCGGTCGATTCGAGGATCACCGGCACGTTGCGGTCGTCCACCGTGAGGTCGGTGACCTCGGTGCCGTCCACCAGCGAGCGCAGCACCACATCCAGCCCGTCCACCGACACACCGAGTTCGGTGGCTCGCTCGCGGTCGATGCGCAGCGTGATCTGCGGCTGCGACGCGGTGTAGTTCACGCGCACATCGCGCAGCCCGGGCAGGTCGCGTTCGATCGCGGCGGCGAAGCCGTAGGCCGCGTCGGCGATGCGGTTGTAGTCGTCGCCGGTGACCGCCATCTGCACGCTGCCGTCGCCACCGCCCACTCCCAGGCTGTTGCCGCCACGGATGCGAACGCGCGCACCGGGCAGGTCGTTCAACAGGCCTTGCAACCGCGCCGTGAGCTGCGCCTGGGTGAGTTCGCGTGCGCCCCAATCGGCCAGCGGCGCGGTGATCTGCGCGCGGTTCGCGTCGTAGCGTCCGGTGATGGTGAAGATGTTCTCCACCAGGCCTTCGTCCTGCAGCGGTGTCACGGCGGCCAGCGCGGTTTCCAGCTGGCGGTCCATGTAGGCCAGGCCCACGCCGTCGGGGCCGTCCAGGCTGATCGACAGCACGCCCCGGTCTTCCACCGGTGTGAGCTCCTGGGTCAGCTGCGTGTAGCTCCACACAGCGGCACCCGCAAGCACAACGCAGATGCCTGCCACCCACCAGGCCCGGTGCAGCGCGCGGGCGAGCCATCGGCTGTAGGTGGTTTCGGCATGTGTCCCCCAGCCCGTGAGCCGGCGCCAGAGCGGGCCGGGCTCGCGTTCAGCGGGCAGGCGCGAAGCGATCATCGGGCCCAGCGAGAGCGCCACAAACGATGAGATCGCCACCGAGATCGCCATCACGATGCCGAACTCGGCGAACAGCCGACCGGCCGCCGAGGGCAGAAAGGAGATCGGCAGGAACACCGCCACCAGCGTGGCCGTGGTGGCCACCACCGCAAAGAACACCTCGCGCGTGCCCAGCACCGCGGCCGCGCGCGGGCCCAGGCCCTGGGCGCGTCGGCGCTGGATGTTCTCCAGCACCACGATGGCGTCGTCCACCACCAGGCCGGTGGCGAGCAACAAGGCCAGCAGCGTGAGCAGGTTGATGGAAAAGCCCAACATCCAGATGGCCGCCAGCGTGCCGATGAGCGAGATGGGTATGGCCACCACCGGCACCATGGTGGCGCGCCACTGGCCCAGGAAAATGCCCACCACCGCCACCACGATGACCACCGCCATCAAGAGACTCACCAGCACCTCGCTGATGGCGCCGCTGATGAAGGACGCGTCGTCCGACACCACCGTCACCTGGAGGTCACCGCCGTCGCGGTTGATGCGCTCGACGACCGCGCGAACCCCGGTGGAAATGGCCACGCTGTTGGACTGTGCCTGGCGCACGATGCCCAGGCTCACCACCGGCGAGCCGTTCAGGCGCACGTACGAGGTGGCGTCGGCCGGGCTGTAGTACACGTCGGCCACCGTGCCCAGTGCCAGGTCGGCGCGCACGCGCAAGGCACGCATCTGTTCGGGCGTGGCCACCGACGCGTTGGCGCGCACCAGCACCTCCTGGTTGGCCGATTCCAGGCTGCCCGCCGGCACGTCGACCCGTGCGCTCCGCAGCACCGTGGCGATGTCGTTCACCGACACGTTGTACGCCGCGAGCTTGAGCGGGTCGATGCGTACGCGCATGACCCGCTGCCGGTTGCCAAAGAGCGTGATGTCGGCCACGCCTTCGACCGAAATCAGCTCGGGTTCGATGCGCTCTTCCACCGCGCGCGAGAGCTCGTCCACCGCCAGCGTCCTGCTCGATACCGACAGCTGCATCACTGGCTCGGCGTCGGCGTCGGCTTTCACAACAACGAGGCCTTCCACGCCATCGGGCAGCGTGCCTTCCACGCGCGCAATGGCGTCGCGCACGTCGTTGGCGGCGGTCACCAGGTCCACCCCGGGGTTGAATTCGATGATGACGCGCAGGTTGCCTTCTTCGCTGGCAGAACGCACGAGGTACACGCCCGGCACCCGCGCGGCCGCACCTTCGATCACACGCGTGACTTCGGCGTCCAGGGTCTCGGGCGCCGCGCCAGGCCAGTCGGCGCGCACGGCCACGATGGGGCGGTCGATGTTGGGCAACTCGCGCACTTCCACACCCAGCCACGCGCCGATGCCGGCGATGACGATCAGCAGGTTGATCACGATCACCATCCACGGCCGGCGGATCGCCAGCGCCGGCAGGTCGTTGGCGCGATCCTCGGTCATGGCTGGGTGTGCGCAGCGCCGCCGTTGCCGACCACCCGCACCGCCAGGCCCGCGCGCAATCGTTGCACGCCCTCCACCACCACCGATTCACCGGGTTTCAGGTCGCCATCGAGCAAGACACGTCCGTCAGCGCGCCGCACCGGGCGCGACGGCACACGCACCGCCTTGCCCTCGCGCACCACCCACACAAACGACCCCTCGCGGTCCCATTGCAGGGCCAGTTCGGGCACGCTCACGCGGGGTTGGCCCGACAAATCCAGCTGCACCTGGAACGACATGCCCGATCGCAACACGTCGTCGGGGTTGGGGACAGTCGCCCGCATGCGCACATTGCGCGACACCGGGTCGATGCGGCTGTCGATCTCGGCCACAGCGCCTGTGAACGAGCGCCCCGGGTAGGCCGGGTTGGTGGCCGTGACCGCTTGGCCGCGCTTCACGCGGGCCAGATGGGCCTCGGGCACCTCGAAGTCGATGAACAGCACGCGGCGATCGTCCAGCGTGGTGAGCGCGGTGTCGGCGGTCACGCGGTCGCCACGCTCGACCGTGGCCAGGCCGACGACGCCGGCAAACGGGGCGCGGACCACGCGGTCGGCCACCGCCTCGCGCGCCTGGGCCAGTTCGATCTTCGCGGCGCGCAGCGCGGCGCGCGCTTCGTCCACCACGCTTTCGGGCACGGCGCCGGTGCCGCGTGTACCTTCGTAGCGCACGGCCAGCGCCTTGGCCGCGTCCACGCGGGCCGCCGCCAGATCGGCGGCCAGCCGCTCGGAGCGGTCTTCCAGGCGCAACAACACCTGCCGGGCGCGCACCGCTTGCCCGGGGCGGAAGCTGACCTGCGCCACTTCGCCCGCCACAGCCGGGAAGATCACCACCGACTGGCGCGCCGAACCGTTGCCCAGCACGGACAGGACGATGTCGTCGTTGGCCTGCGTGCTGGAGGCCACGATCACCGGCGCGGCTGCCGGCGCGCGTGCGGGGGTTTGGGCGAAGGTGGGGCCGCAGGCCAGCAACAGGGCGGCCAGGGTCCAGGCAGGACGTTGTTTCAGCAAGGTGTCGGCTTCGAAAAAACAGCCGCATCGTGCGGGCGGGCATCAGCGCGGGCCGCGTGTGCAGCGGCGCTGTCAGCCACGATGGAGACGCGCTCGGAGCGCAGAGTTCCCGTTGTGTGCCAGTTTGTTGGCGTACTTACGAACGGGTGTGCCCGCCCACCTAGAGCGGAACCGTGTAGTTCAGCGTCATGCGCCCACCGTCCACCGTGACGATCTCACCCGTGACGTAGCTGGCCGCGTCGCTGGCCAGCCAGGCCACTACGTCGGCGATCTCGTCGGGCTCGCCCAGGCGCCGCATGGGGGTGCGGCTGAGGATCTTGTTCCTGGCTTCGTCGCTGGTGAGCACGGCGCGGGCCGCGAGCTCGGTGGCGATGGTGCCCGGTGCCACCGCGTTCACGCGGATGCCGTGCTCGGCCAGGGCCAGCGCCATCACCCGGGTGAGCTGGTTGATGCCGCCCTTGCTCACGTTGTAGCTGGCGATGCTGGGGATGGCGAGCACGCCGTTGACCGAACTCATGTTGACGATGGCACCGTCGCGCTGTGTGGCCATCACGCGCGCCACCGCCTGGCCCATGAGGAAGGAACCTTTGAGGTTCACGCGCAGCACCTCGTCGAAGTCGTCTTCGGTCACTTCCAGAAAGTCGGCCGCCTTGAAGATGCCGGCGTTGTTCACGAGCACGTCGATGCGCCCGAAAGCGGCCACGGTTTTGTCCACCACCGCGTCCACATCGAGCTTGTCGCCCACGTCGCAGTGCCTGTAGGTGGCCCCGAGTTCGCGTGCGAGCGCGCTGCCGGGCGCGTCCGCCACGTCGGCAATGACCAGGCTGGCGCCTTCGCGCGCGAAGCGGCGCACGCAGGCTTCACCAATGCCCTGGGCACCGCCGGTGACGATGACGACGCGGCCCTGGTGACCAAAGTGGACGGACGAGGGGGTGGTCGGTGTGTTCATGCGGTCATGGTAAGGCGGGAATTCACCGGGACTTCAGCAACTGCTGCAGGTGGCCATTGCGCTGTCCACACGTGCGCGGGTCTGCGTGATGAGGTAGTCCAGAAACACCTCGGTGCGCCTTGGCATGAATTTGCGGCTGGGCAGGGCGGCGTACATGGTGAGGCGGTCGGTGATCCATGGATTGAGCACGCGCACCAGATCACCGTTCTGGATCAGCGGCGCGGCCAGCTCGATGGTGGTGGCGGTGATGCCTGCGCCGTCGAGTGCGGCGTGCATCAGCGTGTCGGTGTGGTTGGCCCACAGCACCGGTTGCACCTCGATGTCCACAAAACGTGTTTCGTCGGTTTCGTGCAGCAGGCGCCAGCCGCGGGTGCGGCCGGCCGCCGGCTTGATGCGCAGGCAGTCGTGTTGTGCCAGGTCTTCGGGGCGCGCGGGCGTGCCCCTGCGCTGCAGGTACTCGGGCGAGGCCAGCAGGACCGTGACGCTGGAGATCACCTTGCGCGCGATCACGTTGGCGTCGAACGAGGCCCGGGTGCCCATGAGCGTGATGTCGTAGTCCTCGACTGGCGGCTCGCGGTGCGACTCCACGTCGATGTCGAGCAGGATCTTGGGGTAGGCCTGCCGGAACCCGCTGACCAGCGGTGCGAGCACGTGCGTGGCCAGCACCGGGGGGGCCAGCAGGCGCAGCACGCCCGCGAGTTCGCTGGTCTGTGAACTCACCAGGGCGTGGGCTTCGTCCAGGTCTTGCAGGATCACGCGCACCCGTTCCAGGTAACCCTCGCCCGCGTCGGTGAGCGAGACGCGCCGGGTCGTGCGGTGCAACAGGCGCGTGCCCAGGTGGTCCTCCAGGTCGGCCACCAGCCGCGTGACCACCGCTGGCGACATGTCCACGGCACGCCCGGCGGCCGCAAAGCCGCCCTCGTCGATCACTTTTTGAAAGACACGCATCGAGGCCAGTCGGTCCATGAAGAGGCTCCTTGAAAGGGTTTTCCCGGATGAGAAAGACACTATTGTTGCTGAAATAGAAACACAGCAACGATGGTGGCGCTATTTTTCATCAGGATCAGAAACTTTACAGTTCAACCCATCGATGCATGCAAACCCTCCGCAGAGGCATCGAAGCCGGCCAGACCGCACAACGGACCGACCGGCATGTTCAACCCTCCCAAAGGAAACTGTCATGAAAACCCGTCTGTCTGTTGTTGCCATCGCCCTCTCCACCCTCATTGCCGGCCACGCCATGGCCGCCGATCCTTCCACCGCCAAGACCCGCGAGCAGGTCCGCGCCGAACTGATCGAAGCCCAGCGCAACGGCGACCTGATCGCCGACGGGGAAACGGGTCTGCGTTTCAACCAGCTCTACCCCAACCTCTACCCCCAGGCCACCGTGGCTGTTGTGGGCAAGACCCGCGCCGAAGTCAAAGCCGAACTGGCCGAAGCCCAGCGCAATGGTGACCTGATCGCCGACGGCGAAACCGGTCAGCGTCTGAACCAGCTGTACCCCGAGCAATACGCAGCCACCCGCACCTCGGCACCCGCCGTTGAAGTGGTTGCGCAAGGCAAGACGCGCGCCGAAGTGAAGGCCGAACTGGCCGAAGCCCAGCGCAATGGCGACCTGATTGCCGACAGCGAAACGGGTCTGCGCTTCAACCAGCTGTACCCCAACCGTTACCCACAGCCGGTCGTTGCCCAGGGCAAGTCGCGTGAAGACGTGCGTGCTGAATTGGTGAACGCGAGCCCTGTCCGCGCCAACTGAGTCTGTTTGTGAGCACCGCCGCTGGCCCATGAGGCTGGCGGCGCCAGCGCCCGGTGTCCTTCACAGGATCCCGGGCGCTGTCTTTTGGTCGTGGCTGTCTGGTAAAACCGGGCTCCCGTTTTCAGGAGCCTCCATGAACCCATTCTTCAAGGTCGTGCTGTTCACCGACGTTGATGGCCGCGCCCGGTTCCGCGAAGAAACCGTTGATCTCGACCAGGGAACACCAGCCGCGCGCCTGTCGCCGCTCTTGCCCGCCAGCGGTTTGCAGTTGCGTCAGAGCCCGGTGGGGTTTCGCAGCCAGTTTCACTGCACCGATGCACCGCAGTGGCTCTTTGTGCTGCGCGGCCAGATGGAGATCGGTTTGCAGGACGGCAGCTCGCGCACCTTCGGCGCGGGCGACCACTTCTATTCGGCCGATACATTGCCGGCGGGCGCCACGTTCGACGCGGCGGTGCACGGCCACTGGAGCCGGCAGGTGGGTGACGAGCCGCTGGTGACCGCGTTCGTCAAGGTCTGAAGCTGCTCACACCGCGTCCGGCAAGCGCAGCCTGAGCAGCGCGCGCACAAAACCGTGGTCGCTGCGGCTGCGGTCCCGGCCTTCAAACAGGTGGTCGTTGAAGACCTCCACGCGCCGCACATCGCCGATGGCGCCACGGCCCCCGGCCACAAATTCCTCGCTCACCAGCACCTGGTCAAGCACCTCGGGGTAGCCCTGGTGGATGTGTGAATACGCCACATCGCGGCGCAGCGCGGCTTCGCCCTGCACGTCCCAGGCGCTGAACAGCGCGTTGTCGCGCGCGCCCTTGTCCCAGGCCACCTGCGAGGTGGCGGCAATCAGCTGCGTGGTCACGCTGTGCGGGCTGTCGTTGAGGTCGCCCATGAGCACCAGCGGCAGGCGCGTGCGGTGCAGCAGTTCCACCACCTTCAGGCGCAGGGCCAGGGCTTCACCGGCCCGCATGATCAAGGAACGCATGGAGCCGAGCGCCTGCACCGCAGGGTCGTCGGTGTCTTCGATGGTCTTGCCGCTGGCGTCTTCGAGGTACTTGGGCCGCTTGCTCTTGAGGTGCGCGGTGATCACACAGAGCGGCTGGCCGTGTTTCAGGCGCAGCGTGGCCACCAGCGGCGGGCGCTCGAAGCGGGTGTGCGCGCCCAGGCCGGGCACCTGCACCACGGCCGCGGCGGGAAAGTTGACGATCGACTCGACCGACTCCAGCTTCAGGCGCGTGACGATGCCCACGCGCGGTGTGCCTTGGGCACCGATCTGTCCCGGGCCGTTCTCGGCACCCGGCACCACCACCGAGCTGTATTGCAGGCCGCTGCGTGCCACGGCGGCGCGCAGGGCCAGTTCGTCCCACACCTCCTGCACCGCGATCACGTCGGCGTTGAGCGCCTTGAAGCGGTTGCCCAGCCACTCCACCTTGCGATCGAACTCGGTGTTGGAGTAGGGCTCCTGCCCATCGTAGAAGTGGCGCCCCGGTTGTGCCAGGTTGAGCACGTTGCAGGTGGCCACCATGAGCGTGGCCCAACGTGGCGACGCCCCGTTGCCGATGAAGGCAGACGGGGCGTCGGGAGAGGGGAGCGTGCGGTCGTTTTGCATGACCGCACTGTAGTTCAGCGACCCGTTCAGCGGATGCGGCCGTAGTTGGTGCGCAGGGGATCGGCGTTGCCACCACCACCACCACCGCCACCACCACCGCCACCGCCACCGCCACCGCCACCACGTGGGCCGCCTCGGCCGCCGCCACCACCGCCGCCACCTTTGCCACCGCGGTTGCCGGTGCGCATGGCGTCGATGCTGGTGCGCAGCGGGTCGGGCTGGCCGCCCGGGTTGGCCGCGCGTGGGCGCGGTTCCTTGATGCGCAGGCTGCCCAGGTGGGCGTTCGGGCCGGGCTGGCGCTCGGCGCCGGGTTCGCGGTCTTCACGCGGGCCACGGTCTTCGCGCGGTGCGCGGTCCATGCGGTCACCGCGATCGGCCTGCTGGCGCGGTGGGCGTGGGCCCTGGCCGCCACCGTTGCGTGGACCGTTGTTGCCGCGGGGTTGGCCGTTGCCACCACCACCGTTCGCACGCTGACCGCCACCGTTGCCGCCACCACCGCGGCGGCCTTCGCCGCGCGGTCCGTCGATCTGGGCGCCGTCACCGGCCGGGCGCTGGCGCTGGCCACCACCGCCGTTGCCGCGGGCCTGCTGCGGCTCACCGGCTTTTTTCTCGCGCACGCGCTGCATCATTTCCGTGCGCGCGGCCTTGGCGGCTGCAGCCATCACGTCGCGGCTCGGCGGCTTGCCGGCACCGCCCCAGATGGTCTGGCGGCCCATGGCGATGGGCTCGGCCTTCTCACCTGGCTCGGGCATGAACTCGGGGAACATCTGCACCGGAATGCGCTGCTTGGTGAAGCGCTCGATCTCCATCATGAAGCCTTCTTCGTCCAGGCTCACGAGGTTGACGGCAGCACCGTCGTTGCCGGCACGGCCGGTGCGGCCGATGCGGTGCACGTAGTCTTCGCAGACGTTCGGGATCTCGTAGTTCACGACGTGCGGCAGCTCGTCGATGTCGATGCCGCGCGCTGCGATGTCGGTGGCCACCAGGGCGCGGATGTCGCCGCTCTTGAAGCCGGCCAGCGCCTGGGTGCGGGCACCCTGGCTCTTGTTGCCGTGCAGGGCCATGGCCTGGATGCCGTTTTTCGTGAGGAACTCGGCCACGTTGTTGGCGCCGAACTTGGTGCGGGTGAACACCAGCACCTGGCTCCAGTTGTGCTGGTTGATGATGTGCACCAGCAGGGCTTTCTTCTTGCCGCGGCCCACGGGGTGGATCACCTGGGTGATGCGCTGCACCGTGGTGTTGCGCGGGGTCACCTGGATGTGCAGCGGGTCCTTGAGCAGGTTGCTCGCGAGGTCGCGGATCTCGTCGCTGAAGGTGGCGGAGAACAGCAGGCTCTGCTTTTCTTTCGGCACCAGCGCCAGGATCTTCTTCACGTCGTGGATGAAGCCCATGTCGAGCATGCGGTCGGCTTCGTCCAGCACCAGCATCTGCACGCCGGAGAGGTCGAGGAAACCTTGCTGCTGCAGGTCGAGCAGGCGGCCGGGGGTGGCCACGAGCACATCGACGCCGCGTTTCATGGCGTTGATCTGCGGGTTCATGCCCACACCGCCGAAGACGACGGTGGAGGTCAGCGTGAGGTGTTTGCCATAGGTGCGCACCGACTCTTCAACCTGCGCAGCGAGTTCGCGCGTGGGGGTGAGCACCAGGGCGCGGATGGCCACGCCGCCGAAACGGTTCTTGGCGCGTTCGCCGTCGGCCAGGCGTTGCAGCAGCGGCAGGGTGAAGGCAGCGGTCTTGCCGGTGCCCGTCTGGGCGCCACCGAGCAGGTCGCGCCCGGCCAGCACGGCGGGAATCGCCTCGGCCTGGATGGGTGTGGGAGTTTCGTAGCCATGCTCACGCACGGCTTGCACGATGGCCGGGGCCAGATTCAGGTCGTCAAAGGTCATTTTTTTGGAGGCGCCCGTCCAGGGCGCTGGGGGCATCGGCCACTCCGTGCGCTGCTTCGGTGTTGGAAGCGGCACCCGGCCAGTCTGGGGCAGATGGATTCAGGGGTTTGGTGTCGGCCAGTGGTTGGCAGCACCCCAGCGGAAGGCTGGTGTTGAGCCAACTGAAGTGCCCAACGAGCCGTATTGTCGCATGCTGGGATAATCCGGGGTTGCGCGGCCGTCCTGGCTGCAGATTCCTCAGGCACACAGCAATGGCTCAATACGTCTTTTCCATGAACAAGGTCGGCAAAATCGTGCCGCCCAAGCGTCAGATCCTCAAGGACATTTCGCTCTCCTTCTTCCCCGGCGCCAAGATCGGCGTGCTCGGCACCAACGGTTCGGGCAAGTCCACGCTGCTCAAGATCATGGCCGGCATCGACAAGGAAATCGAAGGCGAAGCCATTCCGATGCCGGGCATCCGCATCGGGTATTTGCCGCAGGAGCCGCAGCTCGACCCCGAGCAGAGCGTGCGTGAAGCGGTGGAAAACAGCATGAGCGGCGTGCGCGCTGCGCAGAAACGCCTGGAAGAGGTGTACGCCGCCTACGCCGAGGAAGACGCCGACTTCGACGCGCTGGCCGCCGAGCAGGCGCAGCTCGAAGCCGTCATCTCCACCTCGGGCACCGACGGTGAACACCAGCTGGAAATCGCGGCCGACGCATTGCGCCTGCCCCCGTGGGACGCCAAGGTCGGCGTGCTCTCCGGTGGTGAAAAGCGCCGCGTGGCGCTGTGCTGCATGCTGCTGTCCAAGCCCGACATGCTGCTGCTCGACGAACCCACCAACCACCTGGACGCCGAGTCGGTGGACTGGCTGGAGCAGTTCTTGAAGCGCTTCCCGGGCACCGTGGTCGCCATCACCCACGACCGTTATTTCCTGGACAACGCGGCCGAGTGGATTCTCGAACTCGACCGTGGCCACGGCATTCCGTACAAAGGCAACTACTCGACCTGGCTGGAACAGAAAGAAGCCCGCCTGGAGCAGGAGCAGCGCACCGAAGACGCGCGCACCAAGGCCATGAAGAAGGAACTGGAGTGGGTGCGCCAGAACCCCAAGGGCCGTCAGGCGAAGAGCAAAGCGCGTCTGGCGCGCTTTGAGGAACTGAGCGATGTCGACTACCAGAAGCGCAACGAGACCAACGAGATCTTCATCCCCGTGGCCGAGCGCCTGGGCAACGAAGTGTTCGAGTTCAAGAACGTCAGCAAGTCCTTTGGTGACCGCCTGCTGATCGACAACCTGAGCTTCCAGATCCCGGCCGGCGCCATCGTCGGCATCATCGGCCCGAACGGTGCGGGCAAGTCCACGCTGTTCAAGCTGATCTCCGGCAAGGAACAGCCCGACAGCGGCGAAGTGAAGATCGGTCAGACGGTGCGCATGGCCGTGGTGGACCAAAGCCGCGACGATTTGCAGAACGAAAAGACGGTGTGGGAAGACGTGTCGGGTGGACTGGACATGATCACCGTGGGCAAGTTCCAGATGCCCAGCCGCGCCTACTGCGGGCGTTTCAACTTCTCCGGCGGCGACCAGCAAAAACGCGTGGGCAGCCTCTCGGGCGGTGAACGCGGTCGTCTGCACCTGGCCAAGACCCTGGCCGAAGGCGGCAACGTGCTGCTGCTGGACGAACCCTCGAACGACCTCGACGTGGAAACCCTGCGCGCGCTCGAAGACGCCTTGCTCGAATTCGCCGGCTGCGCGCTGGTCATCAGCCACGATCGCTGGTTTCTCGACCGCATCGCCACGCACATCCTGGCCGCCGAAGGCGACAGCCAGTGGGTGTTCTTCAACGGCAACTACCAGGAGTACGAAGCCGACAAGAAGAAGCGATTGGGTGAAGAGGGCGCGAAGCCCAAGCGCATGCGCTTCAAAGCTTTGAAGTGATGCAGGACGTCGAAGCCGCCACGCGCCACTGGCTGGAAAAGGCCGTCATCGGCCTGAACCTGTGCCCGTTCGCACGGGCGGTGTATGTGAAGAACCAGGTGCGTATCGTGGTGAGCCAGGCGCGCCACCTCGATGCATTTCTCGACGACCTCGACCGCGAGCTCACGCTGCTGGTGAACACGCCGGCCGAGGAGATCGACACCACGCTGCTGGTGCACGCCACGCTGTTCCCCGACTTCGAGGTCTTCAACGACTTCCTCAACGTGGTGGACGACGTGGTGGCCGAGCACGAGCTGGAAGGTGTGATCCAGGTCGCGCCGTTTCACCCGTTGTTCCAATTCGAGGGCACCGAGCCCGACGACGTGACCAACTGCACCAACCGCGCGCCGTTTCCCACGCTGCACCTGCTGCGCGAAGAGAGCGTGGAACGAGCGGTGGCCAGCGAAGGTGGAGACGCCGATGCCATCGTTGAACGCAACCTGCAAACCTTGCGCGATCTCGGTGTCGAGGGTTGGCAAGCCTTGATGCAGAAGGTTTGAACTGGCGGCGCTTTTTGCGTCTTTTCCACGTTGTGAACACGGCGGAGCTTCGTCACAATGGTCCAAACCCCCCCTTTTGGCCCACTTGAACGAAAGCGAACGCCCGCATGGATGCCCAGCCCCAGGCCTTTGACGCCTGCCTCAAGGAGGCCCTCGTCCAGACGCGTGAGTGGGTGCCCCGTTGGCTGGACAAACTGCACGCGACGCTCAAGGACAAAGAGCTGTCGGCCCGGCACCTGAACGACAAACAAGGCCTGGTCGAGGCGCGAACCGCGCTCGAATCCCACCGCGACCTGTTGGCCACCCGTTTTCTCGAATCGCTTGCCGACGCGGTCGGCAACGCCTTGCCCGCGACCGACACCCAGGCGCGCACCGCCAGAAGCGTGAGCTTCGATGAGCTCGAACTCATGGGCGACGACCAGGTGCAGGAGACGGTGGAGCTGGCGCGTGTGCAGCAGATCGTCAGCATGACGGTGGACCACGAAGTGGTGGACCTCACCGCGCGCCTGTGCACGGCGCAGGGCATGCAGGTGGTCAATCCCGACGCCAATCCCCTGCGCGCCGACGTGGTGGTCAGCGCCTTGATGAAGACGCTCAAGGGCCTGCACGTGGGTCCGGCCGTGCGCTCGCGGTGGCTGCAGACCGGCGCCATCTCCCTGGGCAACGAACTGCAGGGGCTCTACACGCGGCTGAGCGCCTTGCTCGAACGCATGGGCGTGCAGGCCGCAGGCTATGCCGTGGTCCAGTCGCCCGATTCCCGCCCGTTCACGGGCGACGCACCGGTTCGCCAGGGCGGTGCTTCGCAGGAAGAAGCGGCGCCCGGCTCCGAGGCCCTGCTCACCCTGGACCACCTGCACCAGCTGCTGGTGGGCAACCTCGACCAGGCCGGTGAGGAGAGCACGCGTGCGCCCGGCAGTGCCGGCACGGGAAACGCGATGGTGCGCACGCTGGCCAGCGAGGTGGTTTCGCTCATGCTCAAGCAGATTTCCGCGGACCAGCGTTTGCTGCTGCCGGTGCGTGAAATGTTGCAGGACATGAAGCCTGCGTTGCTGCAGGTGGCCCGCACCGAGCCGCGCTTTTTTGCCGACCGGCAGAACCCCGCGCGGCGCCTGCTCGATGCCATCACCGAACACAGCCTGGCCTACACGAACGAGCAGGACCGTGGCTACGCCGGGTTTTCGCGCCAGGTGCGCAGCATCATCGACGCACTGCAGAAACCGGGCGGTGACTTGACCGACCGTTTCTCCGGCCTGCTGCAGGGCTTCAACCGTTCGCAAACCGAAGCCATGGCACCCGAGCAGGTACAGGCGCGTGGACTGGCTGTCAAGACGCTGGTGCGGGTCGAACAACGCAACCTGCTCGCCGAGCGTGTGGCCGCCGAGTTCCGGTCGCGCAACGACTTCACCCGTTCGCCTGGGGTGGTGCGGCGTTTCCTCACCGGCCCCTGGGCGCAGGTCGTGGCGCAGGCGCGGCTGGAGGTCTCCAACGCCACCGGCATGGACACCTCCGAAGTGCCGGCCCTGCGCTACACCGACATCCTGCCCGACCTGCTGTGGTCGAGCCAGCTCGCGCTGGCCAGCCTGAACCGTCCGCGCCTGGTCAAGATCATTCCCGGCGTCCTGCGCACCCTGCGCGAGGGACTGGACTCCATCGACTACCCGAGGGAGCAGGCGGAGTCCTTTTTCCAGGCCCTGATGGGCCTGCACGAAGCCGCCTACAAGACCCAGCGTGCCGAGCCGCCGCAAGACTCACCGCCCAGCCAGCAGGGCGACATCGATCTGGAGCCGTGGATGCAGCCGGCCGAGGCGCGCGACACCGGCTTCCTGGACGACATCTCGCCCGAGTCCCAGCCCGACACCCAGCCCTCGTTTGTGGACACGCAGCCCCTGCAGCGGGACTGGGTGGAACTCAAGGCCGAGATGGCGGCGCAGCAACCGGTGTCTCAGCTGAGCGTGGGCACCTGGGTCGACATGTGGCAGGAGGGTCAGGCCGTGCGCTGCCAGATCACCTGGGCCAGCCCGCACGGCACGCTGTTTCTCTTTGCAGGCCCCCATGGTCGTTCGCTGTCCATGACCCGCCGCGGCCTGGACCGCCTGATCGAGCAGGACAAGTTGCGGGTGGTGGCGGATCAGGGTGTCGTGAACGAGGCTTTGGATGAGGTCACGCGCCAAGCCTGGCTGAACAGCATCAAGGCTGAAGGCATTTAAAGCGCCCCCACGCTCCCCCGCTGCGCGAGGTCCGCTGCCCCCCGAGGGGGCTGAGCCTGCCTTGGGGCGGCCCGGCGGCTGGCTCGTCGCCCCCACGCTCCCCCGCTGCGCGAGGTCCGCTGCCCCCGGAGGGGGCTGAGCCTGCCTTGGGGCGGCCCGGCGGCTTGCTCGTCGCCCCCACGCTCCCCCGCTGCGCGAGGTCCGCTGCCCCCCCCCGGAGGGGGTTGAGCCTGCCCTTGGGGCGGCCCGGCGGCTGGCTCGTCGCCCCCACGCTCTGCTGCTGTGCTCTCAGACCTTCCTGAGGAGTTTCTTGCGCACCAGGTGGATGTTGTTGCGCAGCGCGTAGAGCTCGTCGGTGTACGACAACGGCACCACCACCTTCTCCACTTTGGATTCCATGGCGTCGAGCTGTTCCACCAGATCGGCGGCCTTGTCGGCGTCTGCTTCAAAGCGCTGCTCCACGTCGCGCAGTTCGGCATACCAGCGAAACACACGTTTGCGGATGCGGAAGGTGTAGAGCGGGGGCACGATGCGCGAGAGCGGCAGTGCGAGTGCCAGGATCAGGCCCATGGCCAGCCACATGCGTTCGATCAGGTTGGCCAGCCAGAAGGGCAGGTAGCGCTGCAGGAAAGGCGCGCCGTTCCTGATGGCGCGTGCGGCCTCGGCCGAGACCGGCACTTCGCTGTGTTCCAGGCTGGGGTACTGGCCCGCCTTGCTGAACCAGCCCGAGCCGCCGTGCAGGCCGGTGGCCGTTTGGGCGAACAGCTGCAGGATGGCGGGGTGGGTGTCGCTGTGCGCCAGCAGGCTGGTGGTGGAGGCCACGAGCCGCACGTCGCGTGTGGGGATGTTGCGCGCGAGGTCCACCACGCCCTGCGGCATCACCACCGGCGTGAGGTAGCCGAAGCGCCGGGAATAGGCTTCGCTTTGCGCGAAGTCCAGCAGCTTCACGCTCGGCGTCTGCAGCAGCATCTGCACCATCAGCGATTCCGGCGCCGAGGCGAAGACCACGGCGTCGATCTCGCCACCCAGAAAAGCCACCGTCGCCGGGGTCTGCTCCAGCTCGCTCAGCGTCATCTGTTTGGCGTCCAGCCGGTTCACGTCCAGCAAGGTGGAGAACAGGCGCGGCACACCGCTGCCGGCCGTGCCCACGTTGACGCGCCAGCCTTTGAGTTCGGCAAGGTTGTTCACCGTGGGGGATTTGCGCAGGCGTCTGGCCGAGTCTTCGCGGTAGAACAGCCACAGCGGCTCCACGAACAGGCTGCCCAGCGAGGTGATGGTGTCTTCCTCGTCGTAGCCGATGTCGGCCGTGCCGCCTTGCACAAAGCCAAGATCGGCGCGGCCGGTGCGCAGCAGTTCGAGGTTGGCCGACGATCCTTCGGAGGACAGGAGTTCGACGGTGATGCCGTAGCGCTTGAGCGCCTCGGCGTAGCGTTTGCCGAACTCCGCGTAGGCGCTTTGGTCCGGGCCGGTGGCCAGCACCACTTTCTTGGGCGGGTTGGGATCGAGCCACCAGTAGGCCAGTCCCAACAGGGCGATGGTGAGCAGGGCGAACGGGCCGAATGACATCACCATCTCGCGCAGCGAGATGAGGGTGTAGCGAAGGGTTTGGGGCATGCCGGAACCTTAGCACGCCCCCATGCAAACACCTGTTGCAGCGCGCCCTTGCGGCGGCTTCAAGGCGCCGGTTCGATGCTCATCACGGTGTAGGCACCCTTGATCTGCTTGGCGGTGAAGCGCACCTTGTCGCCCGCCTTCACCTTGCCCAGCAGCGACGGGTCGCTCACCTGGAACACCATGGTCATGGGTGGCATGTCCAGGTTCTTGATCTCGCCGTGTTTGAGCGAGATCTTCCCGGCGGCCGTGTCCACCTTGCGCACCTCACCCTCGGCCATGGGCAAGGTTTCGTCCGTGGTGGCGGTGCGCTTGAAGCCCGCCGAGTTGCCGGCGTAATGCTGGTACACGCGGCCCGTGCCGTCGGACTGAACCAGCACCACGTCGTAGGCGTCGCGGCGCTCGCCGTACACGGCGCCGTCCATGCCGGGGCTGCCCACCGGCATGCCCGGCACGGCCAGGCCGATGGCCTTGGGCTTCTCCGCCAGCAGGCGGCGGATCTCGCGCGCATTCACATGGCCCTCGATCGCATAGCCGGCGATCAGGCCGGTGTGGCACGAGCCGAATGCCTCGGGCATGCCCAGGCGCTTGCGCACGGCGGCGTTGCCGGTGTCGAACACCTGCACCTGGAAGCCGTCGGCCTGCAGGTGTTTCACCCAGTCCTGGCAGCAGCCGCAGTTGGGGTCTTTCCAGACCTGCAGCACCGGCAGGACGGCGGGTGTTTGTGCCCAGGCGGGCAGGCTTGCAGCGGCGGCGAAGGCGGCGGCTGCGCTGATGAGGGAACGTCTTTGCATGGTGGTCTCCTGGGGAATCAAGCTTTGGGGGTGACGCGGATGGTGCCGCGCATGCCGGCTTCGAAGTGGCCGGCGATCAGGCAGGCGAATTCAAAGTCGCCGGGGCGGTTGAAGGTCCAGACGATCTCGCCGCGCTGGCCGGCGGCCACGTGTGCCATGTAGGGCTCGTCGTGCTCCATCTTGGGGAATTTCTTCATCATCTCGGCATGGGCCTTGAGTTCGTCGCCGGTGCCGATCACGATCTCGTGCAGCATCTTGCCGGCGTTGACGGCGCGGATGCGCAGCGTGTCGCCTTCCCGCACGTCAATGTGGTTCGGACTCATCTTCATGTCGTCGGTCATGCGGATGTCCACCGTGCGCTTCGACTTGGCAGGTTCTGCTGCGATGCCCCAGGGCTTCTGCTCTTTCACCAACGGGGCTGCTGCCTTGGGGTGCTGATCGCCGTGGGCAAAGGCGCGCGGCAGGGCCAGCACCAGAGGAAAGGCCAGCAGGCTGCGTCGTGTCTTGAAGGTCATGCGTGTTCTCCGTTGAGGTCTCAGTGGTTGCCGTGGCCGCCCGCGGGCTTGCGGACGGTGGCGGCGGGTGGGGTTGTCGGGGTGGGCGCCGCAGGGCGGGCGGCTGCGGGCGCAGCTCCCGTGTCGACCAGCCGCGCCTGCGTGCCCGGTGGCATCTTGTATGCGCCGGGGTCGCTGTAGTCACCGGTCTTCTGGTCGGCGCGCACCTTGAGTGTGGTGAACATGCCGCCCATCTCGATGGCGCCATAAGGTCCAGTGCCCGTCATCATGGGAAAGGTGTTGGTGGGCAGCTCCATCTGCATCTCGCCCATGTCGGCCATGCCGCGTTCGCCCATCACCATGTAGTCGGGCGCGGCGCGCTGCAGCGGCTTGACCAGACCTCGGTGGTCCACGCCGATCATCGTGGGCACGCCGTGACCCATGGCGCCCATGGTGTGGTGGCTCTTGTGGCAGTGCATCGCCCAGTCGCCCGGTTCGTCGGCGATGAACTCGAGCTGGCGCATCTGGCCCACCGCCACATCGGTGGTGACCTCGGGCCAGCGCGAGCCCTTGGGCGTGGGGCCGCCGTCGGTACCGCTCACCTCGAACTCGATGCCGTGGATGTGGATCGGGTGGTTGGTCATGGTGAGGTTGCCCACCCGCACGCGCACGCGCTCGCCCAGGCGCGCCACCAGCGGCGTGATGCCCGGAAACACGCGGCTGTTCCAGCTCCAGATGTTCTGGTCGAGCATGGTGTTGACCTGCGGCGTCATGCTGCCGGGCTCCACGTCGAAGGCGTTGAGCAGGAAACAGTAGTCGCGCTGCACGTCTTCAATGAGCGGGTGCTTCGCCTTCGGGTGCGTGACCCAGAAACCCATCATGCCCATGGCCATCTGCGTCATTTCATCGGCGTGCGGGTGGTACATGAAGGTGCCGGGGCGGCGCGCCGTGAACTCGTACACAAAGGTTTTGCCCACCGGAATCTGCGGCTGGTTCAGGCCGCCCACACCGTCCATGCCGTTGGGCAGGCGCTGGCCGTGCCAGTGGATGGTGGTGTGTTCGGGCAGGCGGTTGGTCACATAGATGCGCACGCGGTCGCCCTCGACCACCTCGATGGTCGGGCCCGGGCTCTGGCCGTTGTAGCCCCACATGTTGACCATGAAGCCGGGTGCCATCTCGCGCACCACCGGCTCGGCCACGAGGTGGAACTCCTTCACGCCCGCGTTCATGCGCCAGGGTGCGGTCCAGCCGTTGAGCGTGACCACCGGGTTGTAGGGGCGTCCCGCGCCCGTGACACCCGGGGGCGTCCAGGGCGGGGCGGTGTCGGCGGAGGTTTGTTGCACCGGCTCGGGAATGGCGGCCAGCGCCACGCGGCTCACGCTGCTGGCGGCAACGGCGCCCACGGCAGCGCCGGTGAGCCAGTTTCGGCGGTTCATTGTTTTGTTCATGTCAGTGTCCTGCAGGGGCGTTGGCCGAGCCAGCGCCAGCGTTGGAAGGGCTGTCGGGGCCGGCGTAGTCGGCGCCTGCGAGCAGAGCCTGGAGGTCCGCATGGGCGCGCCAGTAGTCGCGCCGGGCCTGCAAGGCCGCGTCGAGCGATTGCATGCGTTCGCGCGCGCTGGCCAGCAATTCCCAGCTGCTTTGCAGCATGCCGTTGTAGCGCAGCAGGGTCTCTTGCTCCAGCGCGGTGTGCAACTGGGCCACCACGGTTTGTGCGTGCAACGCGCTGGCGTGGCGTGCCTGCAGGTTTGCCCACGCCTGGCGCGCCATGGAGCGGCGCTCGCTGGCCGCGCGCAGCAGGTCCGCTTCGGCGCGGGTGGACCGCTCCAGCGCGTGGTCGCGCAGCAGCGACAGGTCCGCGATGTGGGGTGGTGTCGGTGTGGTGCCCGGATCGGGCAGGGCAGCGAGTGAGGCCTCCACCGCATCGTTCCAGGCCTGTCGTCTGCCCGCGTTCACGGCGGCGAACTCGCGCGCTGCTTTGGTCCGTTGCAGCGCCAGCAGGGGATGGCCGCGCAGCACCGCAGCTTCCAGTGTGGCCTCGGTGATGCCCGCGCCGGGGGTGGCGCGCGGCGGCACGGCGGGCAGGCTCGTGGGCAGGCGCTCGCCCAGCTGCTCGACCGCGGCGCTCTCCCACAGGCCGAGCATCTGCGCCAGCTGCTCCTGCGCCTGGAACGCGTCGCCCTGCGCCTCCACCGCCGCTTGCCATGCGCTGGCTTGCGTGAGCTGCTCGCGCATCAGCTTGGCCTGGCTCCAGTTGCCGGCCACCACCATGCGACGGCCGAGCTCGCTGCCGGTGCGTGTGGCGTCCCACACCTCGGTGGCGTGGCGCCAACGTTGGCGTGCCGCCACGGCGTCCACCCAGGCGCGCTGCAGCTCGCGCACGTGTTTCGCGTAGGCCACCTGCACGGCGCCTTGTTCCAGCGCGTTCATGCCGGCGCGGGTGAAGAGATCAGGCCTCTGGCGCAAGGAAAGGCGCAGGGCCTGGGCGAGGTCCAGCGTGGCCGGTTTGGCGTTGCTGGCGGGCGCAGAGGGCGCGTCGCCAGGGTTTTTGGCCTCCCAGCGCAGCAGGTCGACATGACCTCTTGGAAACTCCGCCACGCGTTCGTTCGCGCGTTGCCAGATTTCCCGGGCGCGGGCCAGGTCGGCCGGGCGCGCTTCGGGCGTGGCCGAGCCGGTGGCGGGCAGCACCAGCGGGACGGCGGACGTGGCGGTGTCGGGTTGGGCGGCCTGCATGGCGCTGGACGTTTGAGCCTGGGCCGACCAGCAGACCGCCGACAGTGCAAGGCTCAGGGCCGCGGCGCGGGCAGGGGTACTCTTGAAAGGCGGTGACAACCGCCGGAAAACCATCATGGGAATCTCCTGAAATCACGAACCGGCGTTCGCTGCCGCACCCTGTGGGGCTGCTGCGGACGCACCTGTGGTGTGTGAACTCAGGAAATGGGTGGTTTGACGCCCCGTTGGGCCTCGCTGCTCGCGAACGGCTCGCCAGCCAGCGTCAGCTGGCCGTGCTCTGCGGGTGGGGGTTGGATGGCCGGCACCGCCATGGCCAGCGCGGGCACGTTGCACACGTCGCAGGCCTTGTGCTGGTGGTCTGCCTGGTCTGCTGATGCATGCCCGCTGCAATCGCACTGTTCGTCGTGCGCGGCGTGATGGTCGGCATGATCCGCGCCATGCCCGTCCATCACCATGCCGGCGTGTGCGGGCTGGGCCAGCATCTCCATCGCCATGGCATCGCCCACCCAGCCGCGCAAGGGCAGCAGGGCGATCATGAGGACAAGGAACCAATGGCGCATGGTAGGGAATGATACGGACGGCGAGGGATTGGTTCCATTCAGGACCGCAGATGGCACCTTTTCAGGCGGGGCATTGCAGCACCAGCGCCTGCAGCGGTTGCGTCAGCGCCGCGTTGGTGACCACAAACGCCACCCGTTGCACCGAACCGGCGGGCAAGGTGAGCCGGGCGCTGCCTCCCTGGCTGGCTGCCCAGGGCGCGACGGGCTGGTACAGACTCACCACGTGATCGTGACGCAGATCTTCACCCGCGTTTTCGCCCCGCGTGACCTTGCTCACCAGTCCATCCTGCAACACTGCCCAGTAGCCGGCGATGTCGGTGCCGGGGACGGCTGCGATCGTTGCGGTGACCACCTGGCCTTCCCGGCGCAAGTGCAGGGCAGGCGCCGAGGCCGGGGGCAGGCCACCCAGGCTGCCGGCGCGCTGACCGTTCCAGTTGCGGTGATCGCGCCCGTTGAGCACCACTTGAGGGGTGTAGGCGTACTTGCCGCCCAGCGCTTCCTTCAGCCGGTATTGCCGGGCCGTCGTTTCGGTGGTGGCGAATGGATCGCGCCAGCCCAGGTGGTTCCAGTAGTTCACGTGGAACGACAGCGCCAGCACGTTGTCGGCGGTCTTCAGGGTGGACAGCCAGCGATCGGCCGGCGGGCAGGAGCTGCAGCCCTCCGAGGTGTAGAGCTCCACCACGGCCGGGGGTCTGGGGCCGGAGCGGACCTCGCAGGTCCGGGCTTGTGCGCTCGCAACCGTGAGCGCACCCGTCAGTGCGAAGAGGCACGTCAGCGTGCTGGATGTTGGGGTCATGACCATCTCCCGATGAAAGATGGCGGTTGGTCGCGCCCGGGCCAGCGGGCTTACAGGCGACCCGACGAGAGGTTCCGGGAGCGGGGGGCTGCCGTGTCAGCGGATATCGGGGGCAACACCAAAACGAACGGGCTCTGGCTGCTGCGCTGGCGCTGCCGCACGTGCGGACTTCACCGGCGTGGAGACCGCAGGCGGCAAGACCATGCCGCGTTCCTGCATGACCGCGCGCAGCCGGTCCGGGTAGTCGGTGATCAGGCCGTCCACACCCCAGTCGATCAGCCTTGCCATGTCGCTGATGTCGTTGACTGTCCACGGGATCACGCGCAGGTTCAGCCCGCGGGCCCGGGACAGGGTGGCCTGGCTCAGGTCGCTGAAATGGGGTGACCACAACTTGCCACCGGCGGCCGCGACCATGCCCGGTGCGTCGTCGAAATCGGCGAGCTTCAGGCCGGTGGTCCATGCGCCGTCTGCGAGCGTGTTGAAGCGCGGAAGCTGGGCTGACAGGAAGGACAGCGGCAGATGGGGAGCGATGCTCTGACCTGCCTTCAGGACGCGCCAGTCGAAGCTCTGCAGCGTTGTGCGCGAACCCATGCCGTGGCTGTTGATCACGGCCATGACGGCGCGCACGAAGGCTTCAGGCTCGGGAGAATCGGCTGGACGCAGGGGATGGAGCTTGAGCTCGATGTTGAAGCGCACATGGCTGGCCCCCAGCCGCTTGATGCGTTCGAACACGGACGCCAGCGTGGGAATGCGTTCACCATCGGCCGGTGACTGGTTGGAGAAGTCGCGTGCGTAGCGGCTCGACGGGTTGATGCGCCCCACATCCAGGGCGGAGATTTCAGCAAGGCTCAGCTGGTTGAAAGGTTTGCCGCGGGCTTGCAGCCACTGGCCGCTCGCGTCGCGCGTGATGTCGGGGTTGGGCGCGGTGTCGTGCGAGACCACGGGCACGCCTTCGGCGCTGAGCACCACGTCGAATTCGAGCGTGGTCACGCCGATCGACAGCGCCTGCTCGATGCCCGCGAGCGTGTTCTCGGGCGCCAGCCCTCGGGCACCGCGGTGACCCTGCGCGTCAAACGCCAGCGCTGCACCGGCACACCACATCGACAGGCCCAGCGCCGTGGTGCAGCTCCAGCGCAGCCAGGAAAGCCGCTGGACGGTGAACGGGGGTGATGTGGTCATGTGGGGCCTCCTTGAAAACCCGCGCATTGTGTCAGCGCCACATGACCCTCACAAGTCAATAACCCTGTGTTGAAAAGAAGCCTTGTGAATCAATGGCCGAGGATCTTGGAGAGAAAGTCCTGGCTGCGTTCGTTCTGCGGGTTGTTGAAGAATTCGGTGGGCGTGTTCTGCTCCACGATCTGACCCTGGTCCATGAAGATCACGCGGTCGGCCACGGCTTTGGCAAAACCCATTTCGTGCGTCACGCAGATCATGGTGATGCCCAGGTTGGCCAGCTCCACCATCACGTCGAGCACTTCCTTGATCATCTCGGGGTCGAGCGCCGAGGTGGGCTCGTCGAACAACATGATCTTGGGCGTGAGGCACAACGCGCGCGCAATCGCCACGCGCTGCTGCTGGCCACCCGAGAGCTGCAGCGGGTACTTGCCGGCCTGCTCGGCAATGCGCACGCGCTCCAGCTGGACCATGGCTCTTTCCTCGGCCTCCTTCTTCGGCATCTTGCCGACCCACATGGGCGAGAGCGTGAGGTTCTCCAGCACGGTCAGGTGCGGGAACAGGTTGAACTGCTGGAACACCATGCCCACGTTCTTGCGCACCTGGTCGATCGCCTTGATGTCGTCGGTGAGCTCGATGCCGTCAACAAAGAGGTGGCCTTGCTGGTGTTCCTCAAGCCGGTTGATGCAGCGGATCAGCGTGGACTTGCCCGAGCCGGACGGGCCGCACACCACGATGCGTTCTCCCTTGGCCACGTCGAGGTCGATGTCGCGCAGCACGTGGAAGTCGTTGCCGTACCACTTGTTGACTTTGTCGAAACGGATGATGGGTTCGGTCATGTTGTTCTCTCAGCGCGCCTTGCTGGCACTCAGTTGCTTCTCGACCCACAGGCTGTAGCGGGACATGGCGAAGCAGACGGTGAAGTAAATGAGGGTGATGAAGAGGTAG
This sequence comes from Hydrogenophaga sp. RAC07, assembly GCF_001713375.1. Classification (NCBI taxonomy): domain Bacteria; kingdom Pseudomonadati; phylum Pseudomonadota; class Betaproteobacteria; order Burkholderiales; family Comamonadaceae; genus Hydrogenophaga; species Hydrogenophaga sp. RAC07. The sequence continues at coordinate 2,543,355 of NZ_CP016449.1, read as the reverse complement.
GCCTCGAGCTTGAACGGGCGCCAGTTCACATCCGCATTGAGCGCCAGGGCCAGCGCGCCGGTGAGTTCGTAGAGCGAGACGATGGTGACGAGCGAGGTGTCCTTGAACAGCGAGATGAAGGTGTTCATGATGCTGGGCACCACCATGGCCAGTGCCTGCGGCAACACGATCTTGCGCTGCGTCTGCCAGTAGGTCAGACCCAGCGTGTCCGCCGCTTCGAGCTGGCCCTTGGGAATCGCCTGCAGGCCGCCGCGGATGATCTCTGCCATGTAGGCGGCTGCGAACAGCGTGATGCCTGCAATCACGCGCACCAGCACGTCCAGCGTCACGCCCTGGGGCATGAACAGCGGGAACATGAAGGACGCCATGAACAGCACCGAGATCAGCGGCACACCGCGGATAAGTTCGATATAGACGATGCAGGCGGTGCGGATCGCAGGCAGTCGCCCGCGCCGTCCCAGGGCCACCACCACCGCCAGCGGAAAGGCCAGGAAGATGGACAAGGTGGCCAGCATCACGGTGAGCGGCAGGCCGCCCCAGAGGTCGGTGCGCACGTCGGCCAGGCCGAACACGCCTCCACCCATCAGGGTGAAGAACAGCGCCAGGATGACCACCCACATGATGGCCAGCCACGGCTTCCAGAAAAAGCGCACGCAGCTCAGAATGAGGCCGCCCATCATGAGCGAGGTCGCCACCAGCGGGCGCCACTGTTCGTCGAACGGATAACGGCCGAACAGGATGATGCGGTACTTCTCGGTCACCACGCCCCAGCAGGCGCCGATGCCGCGCGCGGCCTGGCAGGCGTCTGCATCGGCCCGCACCACGGCATCGATGAAGAACCAGCGGATGAAGCCTGGCAGCACCCAGGCCAGCAGGCCGATCACGAACACCGTGACCAGGGTGCTGCGCACGTCGGCAAAGAGATTGCGCCGCATCCAGGGAATGAGGCCCGAGGTCTTGATCGGGGAGGGTCGGGGGGCAATGGGGGTGAACGTGTCGGACATGTTCATCGCTCCTTGATCGCCACGCGCTGGTTGTACCAATTCATCAGCAGCGAGGTACTGAGTGAAGTGGTGAGATAGACCAACATGATGATGGCGATGCATTCCACCGCGCGACCGCTCTGGTTGATGGTGGTGTTGGCGATCGAGACGACGTCGGGGTAGCCGATGGCCACCGCCAGCGACGAGTTCTTGGTGAGGTTGAGGTACTGGTTGGTCAGGGGCGGAACGATCACCCGCATGGCCTGTGGCAGCACGACGAGCTTCATCTTCTGGCGCGGATTCAGGCCCAGCGCGGCGGCGGCTTCGTCCTGCCCTCGGCTGACCGACTGGATGCCGCTGCGCACCACCTCGGCCACGAAGGCCGATGTGTACATCACCAGCCCGACCAGGATGGTCATGAATTCCGGCGTGGCGGCCACACCGCCATCGACCATGAACACCAGTTGCTCGGGCACATTCCATTCCCGGGGCATGCCCGAGACGACCCAGCCCATCACGGCGAACGCGGCGATCAGCGCGATCGGCGTCCAGAGCCGGTCACCGTCTCGCCCGGTCGCTTCAAACCGTTTCTGCACCCAGCGCAGCCACATCCAGCCCGCCACCAGGCCAACAGCGGCACCGGCCACCACGGCGCCCAGACCCGCAGTGGGGTAGGGGAACGAGAAGCCGCCCTTGCTCAGGAAGAACAGGTCGGCGAGATTCCAGGCCTCGTTGGACGGCGGCAGGATCTCGATGAAGACCAGGTACCACATCAGCAACTGCAGCAGGATGGGCACGTTGCGGAACAGCTCCACGTAGCCGTAGCAGAGGCCGCGCACCAGGCCGTTGCGCGAGAAGCGCCCGACGCCCAGCAAGACACCCAGGATGGTGGTGAACAGGATGCCCAGGGCCGCCACTTTCAGGGTGTTGAGCACGCCGACCCAGATGGCCTTGCCGTAGCTTTCGCTGGGGTCGTAGGCGATGACGGTTTCGCCGATGTCGAAACCGGCACTGGCGCCCAGAAAATCAAAGCCGCTCTGGATACCGCGCGCGGCCATGTTGCGCTGCGTGTTGTGAGCGAGGAACCAGATGCCCAGCGCAATGATGACCAGTGCGACCAGCTGGAACAGCAGGCCACGCGTGGCCCGGCTGTTGAGCGACCACTGGCGCTTCGGAACAGGGGGAGGAAGGGGTTTCAAGACAGCCTCGGATGTGTGTGAACCCGGATGAGGGTGTAGAGAAGCACCAGGCTTTCGCTCTGGTGCTCTCGACTGTCATGCCGCCGCATGGCGCGGCGGCTCCTGGTTTCAGCGCACGGGCGGGGCGTACATCACGCCACCCTTGCTCCAGAGGTTGTTGACACCGCGCGGCAGGCCGATGTCGGTTTTCGGGCCCACGTGGCGCTCGAAGATCTCGCCGTAGTTGCCCGTGGCCTTGATGGCGCGGTAGGCCCACTCCTTGTCCAGGCCCAGCAGCTTGCCGGTGTCTTCGGTGCCGGCACCCAGCAGGCGCATCACGCCCGGGTTGGTGCTGCCGGTTTTCATCTTGTCGACATTGGCCTGGGTCACTTCGTACTCTTCGGCTTCCAGCAGCGCAAAGCCCACCCAACGCACGATCGCGGCCCATTCGTCGTCACCGCGGCGCACCGCCGGGCCCAAGGGTTCCTTGGAGATCAGTTCGGGCAGGATCACGTGGTCGTCGGGCTTGGCCATGTCCTTGGCGCGGCTGGAGGCCAGGCCCGAGGCGTCGGTGGTGTAGGCCTGGCAGCGGCCAGCAGAGTAGGCGGCCAGTGCGGCCTCAAGCTTCTCGAACACCACGGGTTTGATGTTGAGCTTGTTGGCGCGCGAGTAGTCGGTGAGGTTGAGCTCGGTGGTGGTGCCGGATTGCACGCACACCGTGGCGCCCTTGAGCTGTCTGGCGCTCTTGACGTTGAGTTTCTTGGGGACCATGAAGCCCTGGCCGTCGTAGAAGTTCACGCCGGTGAAGGTCAGGCCCAGCGAGGCGTCGCGCGTCAGGGTCCAGGTGGTGTTGCGCGCCAGCATGTCGATCTCGCCGGACTGCAGTGCCGTGAAACGCTGCTGGGCGGTCAGGGGCACAAAGCGCACCTTGTTGGGGTCGCTGAGCACGGCCGCGGCCACCGAGCGGCAGACATCCACGTCCATGCCGCTCCACTTGCCCTGGCTGTCGGCAGCCGAGAAGCCCGGCAAGGCGGTGTTGACGCCACAAATCAGCTCACCCCGCTTCTTGATGGCATCCAGATCCTTGCCCGCGTGGGCCGGCATGCTGGCCAGGGTGGCCACTGCGCTCAGTCCCAGGGCCGCCATTTTCAAGCTCGTGTTCTTCATCTGCGCTCTCCGTTGTGTTTGAAAGGATGTTCACCGTCGCTGTACATGCACCTGTTGGGTGCGTCCTGCAACTGCAAACGAATGTATCCCTGGCTTTTTGAACCCTGGATCGGGGTTTACGTGGGAAACCCATGCAATTTGCACATGGCAACCAGACGGCAAGACGCCACGCGCACCCGTGGACGACGGCTTGCAGGTTCCGTGCCCACCCACCCTGAGAGGCCATGCCGCGTGGGGTCTCTCCCGCGACAAGACGTGTTTTCATCCCGGCGGGCTGACCCGTATCCTGTGTGCCAAACAGAGAACATCGGAGACAAACCCATGAGCACCCACAACACGGAGGATGCGGATTCGACCGCGCCGCACCACCGCTTCTGGCCCCAGCGCCTGCCGCACCGGATCACGCCGCCGGCCACCTCGCTGTGGCACAACCTCGCGGTGAGCGCGCTGCGTTATCCGGACAAGACCGCGCTGGTGTTCTTTGACCAGGTGCTCACGTACCGTCAGGTGTTCGATCAGGCAGAACGGCTGGCCGCACATCTGCGCACACAGGGGGTGCAGGACGGCGACCGCGTGATCCTGCTGATGCAGAACTGCCCTCAGTGGGTGGTGGCGCACTTCGCGATCCTGCGGGCCAACGCGGTGGTGGTGCCGGTCAACCCGATGAACCGCAGCGACGAGCTTCAGCACTACATCACCGACCCCGACGCGCGCGTGGCGATTGCCGCTGCCGATCTCGCCTGGGAGCTCATCAAGGCCAACGCCGAGGTGCCCGAGGCCGATCGTTTGCGCCACCTGGTCGTGTCGCATTACAGCGATGCCTTTGGTGCGCAGGCCGAGGTGCCGCCGGCCTGGACCGAGTGGCTGGCCACGCGCCACGCCGTGCCCACGCTGCCTGGCGGCACGGTGAGCGGCTGGGCCGACGCGCTGGCCTGCACCGCCACCGCGCCCGCGCACAACCGGGGCCCCGACGACCTCGCGGTGTTGCCCTACACCAGCGGCACCACCGGTCTGCCCAAGGGCTGCATGCACCCGCACCGCACGTTGATGCACAACGCGGTGGCCGTGGGCCTGTGGACCAACAGCACGGTGGAGAACGTGGGCCTGCTGGTGGTGCCCATGTTCCACATCACCGGCATGGTGGCGGGCATGCACGCGGCGGTGTACGTGGGTGCGACCATGGTCGTGATGCCGCGCTGGGACCGCGATCTCGCCGGCCAGCTGATCTCGCGCTGGCGCGTGACGCACTGGACCAACATCCCCACCATGATCATCGACCTGCTGGCCAGCCCGCGCTTCGACCAGTACGACCTCTCCAGCCTGGTGCTGGTGGGTGGTGGTGGCGCGGCCATGCCGCAAGCGGTGGCGCAGCGTCTGCTGGAGCAGTACGGCCTGCGCTACTCGGAAGGTTATGGCCTCACCGAAACCGCCGCACCTTCGCACAACAACCCGCCCGACCACCCCAAGCAGCAGTGCCTGGGCATTCCCTTCCTGAGCACCGAAGCGCGCGTGGTCGACCCGATCACGCTGGAAGCAATGCCGCAGGGCGAAGCCGGCGAGATCCTCATCTGCGGGCCCGAGGTGTTCGACGGTTACTGGAAACGTCCCGAGGCCACCGAGGCCGCCTTCACCACCATCGACGGCAAACGTTTCTTCCGCTCCGGTGACCTCGGCCGCATCGACGAAGACGGCTACTACTTCATCACCGACCGGCTCAAACGCATGATCAACGCCAGCGGCTTCAAGGTCTGGCCGGCCGAGGTGGAGGTGTTGATGTTCAAGCACCCGGCCATCGCCGAGGCCTGCGTGATCGCCACGCAGGACACCTACCGGGGCGAGAGCGTGAAGGCGGTGGTGGTGCTGCGCGAGTCGCACCGCGCCACCACCAGCGAGCAGGACATCCTGGACTGGTGCCGGGAGCACATGGCGGTCTACAAATGCCCGCGCACGGTGGAGTTCGTGAGCGCCCTGCCCAAGAGCGGCAGTGGCAAGGTGATGTGGCGCCTGCTGCAGGAGCAAGAGGCCAGCAAGGCAGCACCCTCACAATGACGGCATGCCTTCCATTGCCCACATCTTTCACCGCCTCTGGCAACCGCGTCGAAGCCTTTTCTGGCTGATGCTCGGGTTCAACGCGCTCTCCAGCTTCATGGTCGGTTTCCTGCAGCTCAACGACCCGCCCATGGGCGTTCGCCTGGTGGTGAGTGTGTTTGCGCTCACCAATTCCCTCATCGGCTGGTGGCTCACGGTGCGCCTGTGGCGCGAGACCGATCCCAACCGTCCCCCCGACACCCCTGTTTAGGAAACCCCATGTTCAACGCACTCGTCATCACCAAACCCGAGTCGGGCTACCGCTGCGACCTCACCGAGCTGGACGAGGCGCAGTTGCCCACCACCGGTGACGTGACCGTGCGGGTCGACTACTCCACCCTGAATTACAAGGACGGCCTGGCCATCACCGGGAAGTCGCCCGTGGTGCGCAGTTTCCCCATGGTGCCCGGCATCGACTTCGCGGGCTCGGTCACGCAGAGCGATCACCCGAAGTGGAAGGCCGGCGACCGCGTGCTGCTCAACGGGTTTGGTGTGGGGGAAACCCACTGGGGCGGCCTGGCGCAGATGGCTCGCGTCAAGGGCGACTGGCTGGTGGCCCTGCCCGACAACCTGAGCGAACGCGACGCCATGGCGCTGGGCACGGCGGGCTACACCGCCATGTTGTGCGTGATGGCGTTGCAGCGGCACTGGGCGGATGCGGGCGTGGCGCCGGGCAGCGGCGAGGTGCTCGTGACCGGTGCCAACGGCGGCGTGGGCAGCGTGGCCATCTCGCTGCTCACGGGTCTGGGCCACACCGTGGTGGCGTCGACGGGGCGCCCGCAGGAGGCGGACTACTTGAAGTCGCTGGGGGCGGCGGCGGTGATCGACCGCAACGAACTGGGCGCGCCCGGCAAGCCGCTGCAAAAGGAGCGCTGGATCGGCGTGGTGGACTCGGTGGGCAGCCACACCCTCGCAAACGCCTGCGCAAGCACGCGCTACGGCGGCGCCGTGGCCGCCTGTGGCCTGGCCCAGGGCATGGACCTGCCAGCCAGCGTGGCGCCTTTCATCCTGCGCGGCGTCACGCTGTACGGGATCGACAGCGTGATGGCGCCCATGGCGCGGCGCGAAGCCGCCTGGAAAGCGCTGGCCAACACCATCAACCGTGAGCAACTGGCGGCCATCACGAACGAGATCGGCCTGGCTGGGGCGATCGCCGCCGGCAGCGAGATCCTGGCCGGTCGGGTCCGTGGACGGCTGGTCGTTGACGTGAATCGCTGAAAAAAGTTCCCAAGTCGTGTTACAAACCCGGGGGGGTAAGGGCGGAATACACGCCCGTTTCGTGCGTTGTGTTGATCAATGGCAACTTTGCCGAGGAAACATCCCGAATCCATGCGCATCTTCACCACCATCCTGGACACCGTCGCGCAGCGCTTGATGAGCGAGCCCGCCCGTCACGACCCGGCTGCGTTGTCCCGCATACGCCGCGCCATGATCGACCTCATGCCCAACGATGCCGGTTGGGAAGACGAACGATTGCGTCACCGCCTGCTGGTGGCCGTCGACCCCAAAAGCCTCTGGTTCCTGCGCGTGGATCTGCACCAACGCCTGTGCCGCTCCATGGGCGAAGAGGCCGCGCTCGACAGCGTGCAGTCGCTGTGGCCGCTGTTCGAGGACAGCATCGAGCCCTCGCTGCTGGGCAAACGCCCCGGCCGTCGGGGTGGCCCGCGCGGCGACACACCGCCTGCCCGCTGAGCCTCTTCAGGTGGGGTCGCTCACCGTGCCCTGGTAGGCGTGCCAGGTGGCGTGGCCCAACACCGGCCCCACGACCAGCAGACCCAGAAAGAACGGCAGCATCGCCAGCCCCACCAGCAACGTGATCAACGCCCCCCACAACAGCATCACACCCGGGTTCTGCAGGCAGGCACGGATGCTGGTCAGACCGGCCGAGATGGCGTCCACGCGCCGGTCCAGGATCATGGGAATGGAGATCACGCTGGTGGTGAAGATCAAGCCGGCGAACACACCGCCGACCACCGCGTAGGTGATCAGGAACGACAGGTTGGCGGGGTTGAGCAGCTGGGCCAGCAGGTTGGTGGTGGACGGCATGGTGTTGAAGGTCACCGCAAACACCACCAGCGAGGCTCGGCCCCACAGCATCTCCAGGATCAGCAACACACCGGCAAAGATGGCCATGGTGCCCTGCGTGGGCCGCCATGCCAGCAGCGAGGCGCGCAACGACGGCCGCTCACCGGCCTGCAGGGCGCGGCTCGCGTCATACAGACCCAGGCACAGGAAGGGCCCCATCAGCAGAAAGCCCGCGCTCAGCGCCAGCACATAGGCCGGCGCGGCGCGAAACACCGCCAGCAAGGCATGGCCCATGAGGAAGAAGCACAGACCGTAGAAGAGCCCGATGCGCGGGCAGCGCACGAAGTCGGCCCAGCCCAGGCGCAGCCAGCGCAGCGGAGCGCCCATGCCCAGCGCGGCGATCCGCAGGTCGAACACCGACGGCGGGCGCGGGGGGCCGGTCGGGCTGTCGTTGGCGGGTGTGGCGTCGACCATGTGGCTCTCCTTTGTGACCTCCGATTGAATCACCAACCCGGCCTCAGGCCGCTGCCGTGCCCGACGTGGTGACGCGGCGCATGTGCAGGGCCAGCGCGGCGTCCAGCGACTGTGTGTGCCGGCTGAACCACGCCCCCAGCTCGGCGGCCATCTGTCGCACCGGCGCCAGGTCACCGCGCTGCGCCTGACCCAGGCCTTCGCGCAACAGGTTGAGCACCACCCGGTGCTCCAGCGTGTGCTGCTCGGTGGTGGCAAAGGTCTCCTGGCGCATCCAGCGGTCTTCGGCACCGAAATGCGTTGCCGCGTGCTGGACCAAGGCTTGCCAGGTGGCCACCACCTCGTCGTCGGGCGCCGCTTGCGCCCGGCCCAGCAGTTCCACGAATTCGCGGTTCATGGCGTCCATGGGATCGAATCCCAGCCACAGGGCAGGCGTCCATTGAAGTGTCTGCATGCGTGTCTCCTCGACCGTGGTCATTCCGGCCTGCGCACAGCTTGCGCCCGACCGGACGCAGACGTTTTGATCCAGCGCATGAAAACGCTTCAGGCGGCCCCGGACCAACCGGACCCGGCCAGTAAACTGCCGCTCCATGACCAGCGAATTCCAGCCTCCGTACCTTCCCCTTTCACAGCTCGACACGTCCCTCAAGACCACGGGATTTGCACTGCTCAGCGCCGCCAGCGTGGCGCAGTGGCTGCCCGCCAGTGCGGGCGAGCTGCAGGCCCTGCACACCGGCTGGGACCACCTGCCGACCGACGCTTACCTGAAGGACGGCGGGCGTTACCGCAGCCGGCGCCACAGCTGCTTTGTGGTGGACGGTGAGCAGGTGCAGCAGTCGCCCCACCGCGCGCACTGGCAACCGCTGGAGTACAACGCCCTGCACGGCGGCATGCAGCGCTGGTTCGAACCCATGGAACCGGCGGTGGTGGCGCAGCCGGTGTGGGGCCGGCTGCTCACCCGGCTGGGCGAGGTGGCCAGCGCGCTGCGCGGCCAGCAACCCTGGTTTGTGGAGGCGCACCCGTTTCGCATCGACACCACCGACGGCATCGGCCGGCCCACGCCCGAGGGTGCGCACCGCGACGGAGTGGATCTGGTGGCCGTGTTCATGGTGGGCCGCCACGGCATCAAAGGTGGCGAGAGCCGCGTGTTCGAAGCCAACGGTCCGGGCGGCCAGCGCTTCACGCTGCGCGAGCCCTGGTCGCTGCTGCTGCTGGACGATGCGCGCGTGATCCATGAAAGCACGCCCATTCAACCCCTGGAAGGCGACTCGCTCGGGTGGCGCGACACCTTGGTGGTGACCTGCCGCGCCGGCGGATTTCAGGGCGACTGAACCGGCGCTGTGCTGGCGCCCGCTGGCGACAGTGGGTGGCCTGGCGGCGGTGAGGCCCAAGGGCCCTGCGGCACCACCTGCGGCTCGGGTGGGTCGGACCGGTAGTGCGGCGACATGATCTGCACACCGTTCTCGTTGAACACGTCCAGGATGTTGGCGTGCAGCTGGTGGAGCGCGTCGGCGCGACGTCGAGGCGCGTTCTTGTTGCTTTGTGCGCAAAGCCGGTATTCCACATAGAAGTCCGACAAAGCCGTTTGCACCACGTAAGGTCTGGGCTCCGCGGCCACGCCGGGCGTGCGCCGGGCGGCTTCCAGCAGCAGGGCGTGCACCTGGCGCCAGGGCGTGCCGTAGCCGATGGTCACACCCGTCTGCAGCATGAATTGCCCGTCTTCCACCAGGCGCGAGAAGTTGCGGATCGGCTGGCTGAAGATCACGCTGTTGGGCAGGCTCACCTCTTCGCCCATGCCGGTGTGCACCTTGGTGGTGAACATGCCCAGGCTGGTCACGGTGCCCTCGGTGTCACCGATCTTCACGTATTCGCCCACGCGCAGCGAGCGTGAATACATGAGGCTCAGACCCGACAGCGCCTGCCCCACCACGCTGGATGCACCCAGGGACAACATCAGACCGGCCATCACCGACAGGGCCTTGAAGGCTTCGGTGTTGGCGCCTGGCAGGTAGGGGTAGGCCATGGCCAGCGCGAACAACCAGATCACGAAGTTGCTCAAACGCCGCGTGGGCGAGGCGGTGTCCTGGTCGATCCAGGCCAGCGCGATGTCGCCGCTTTCCACCCGGCGCAGGAAGGCGGCGTTGGCCCGGGACACCATGCGTGCGATCACGAAGATCAGGGCCGCCACGACCAGTCCGGGCACAGCGGATGCGATGGAGCCGGCGAACTGGCGCAGCACCTCCAGCAGCCAGGCGGTCGAGCGTTCTCCCCAGGGCCTTGTCCAGGCAAACTGGTGCAGCACGAAGGTCGCCCAGGCGTCGACGATCAGCACCACCAAGGTCCAGGCCACGGCGCCCATCAACAACCGGGAGGCCACGCGCGCGTGTTCGGCATAGGTGGTGACCAGGGCGGAGTGAGAGCCCGGGCCGGTGGGGGTCTGCATGGCGGTGTAGACCCGCCTGGCAACGTGTCGTCGGAGGCGAAAGATGCCGCGCACCAGCAGCCAGGCTGCCAGCGAGGCCAGGATTGAAAACGCCAGACCCAGCGCAATGCGGCGCGGGTCGTGCACTTCGGCGGCTTCCGCCACCGCCGTCTCCAGCCGCAACAGCACGTCGCGTGTCAGCGACTCCAGCGAGGCTTCCGGCCGCGGTGCATCCGAGTCGCCGGCCGTGAGGAAAAAAACCGTGCGGCCGTCCACCTCGAAACGCACCGAGGCGCCCGTGTTCGTCTGGCTCACCGATCGCGGACCCGGGGTTTTCAAGGCTGCCGCCAGCGCTGCTTCGGCCAGCCGCACGCGCTGAACCGGTGTGTCGCCCAGCAAGGTGGCGCGAAACGTCGCAATGCGCCGGTTGTGGAGATACAGGGTGTCGGGACCCTCGGCGGCTTCGGCTGTGGCGGGCGGTCGGTCGGCGGGGGCCGCAAGGTCCAGGGGCTGGGCGCCCAGCCAGTGGGGCAACAGGCCCGCGCAAAAGACCAGGATCTTGCACAGGGCGGAAGATCGGGCAGCACGTGGTTGGTTGGGCAAGTGAACCCCCCGAGTCAGGACGATGCCCGAGAGCTTTCCACATCCGGCGAACGCCGTCGAGACGAACGCGCTTCGGGTGGCTTGGCTGTTGCAGCCGAGCCACCCCGGTCCCGCGGGCTATTTGGCTATTTCACTGCCAGCGTCACCAGCAGCAAGGTGGTGGAGCGCAGGCCATAGGGGCGTATTCAAGGGCCGTCACAGTGGCCTGCCCATGTCATCGCGTCTTGCGGCCTGCGGGTCCGTCATGCCTTGCCCCGACGATGGCGTCAGGTGCCGGATCGGCAGGCCGAAGATCAGCTTGTTGGGCAGGCTCACGTCGTCACCGGCGGGCGTGTGCAGGCGGGTGGTGAACATGCCCAGCGCGACCACGGTGCCTTCGGTCTCGCCGATCTTCACGTGCTGGCCCACGCGCAGCGAGCGCGAATACATCAGGCTCAAACCCGAGAGGGCCTGCCCCACGGCGCTGGATGCGCCCAGCGAGAGCATGAGCCCGGTCATGACCGAGAGCGCCCTGAAGGCTTCCGTTTCGGCCCCCGGCAGGTAGGGGTAGGCCATGGCCACGGCGAAGAGCCAGAGCACGGTGTCGCACACACGGCGGTTCGGCAGAGCGGTGTGGGCGTCGAGCCAGGCCAGCTGGACGTCGCCACTCTGCACCCGGTGCAGGAAGGCCGCGTTGGCCCGGGACACCATGCGTGCGATCGCGAAGATGAGCCCGGCCACCACCAGGCCGGGCACCGCAGCGGCGGTGGCGCTGGCGAAGTGGTGCAGCACCTCCCGCATCCAGGTGGACGACTGTTCGCCCCAGGGCCGTGTCCACGCAAATTGCAGCAGCACAAAGGTGACCCACGTGTCCAGGATGAGCAGCACGATCACCCAGGCCGCGGCGTTGGTCACCAGCCGGCAGGCCACATGCGCGTGTTCCGAAAAGATGGCGACCAGCCGGGCGCCCGCGGTGGCAGACGCTGGCCGGTGCAAGGCGGCGTGAATCCGTTGGGCGACACGCTCGCGCAGCTGGAGGGTTCCGCTCACCAGCGTGCTGGCCAGCAGGCTGGCGCCCAAGCAGACCAGCAGGTCGGTGGCGATGCGCAGGCGATCGCGCAACTCGGCGGCTTCGGCCACCGCCTTTTCCAGCCGAACCTGAACATCCCGCGAGGTCGGCTCCAACGCGGCTTCGGGCCGCGGTGTGCCTGTGTCGGCGGCCACGAGAAAAAACACGGTGCGGCCGTTCAGTTCGAAACGCACCGAATCCGGTGTGGCGGTGTGCGTCACCGTGGGACGTTCAGCGTTGCGCAGGGCCTCGGCCAGCGCGACTCGGGCGAGTTCCACCCGGTCGGCGGGCGAATCGCCGAGCAGGCTGGCGCGAAAGGTGGCGATGTGCCGGTTGTGCAGGTACAGCGCATTCGCTGGACGCGTGTCGTGCTGCACGCCGGTGGGGCGTGGCGTGAACACGTCCAGCGGCTGTGCGAGCGCGAAGCCCGCAACGAGTCCCAGCCAGCCCGCCAGCGCGAAACCGCGGATGGCGTTGCGGGGGAGGAGAAAACAGCGCGTGCGCAACACGAACTCCTGGCAGAACACAGACCGCCAGCGTTCCACAGTGCGTCACTCGCGACCAGCCGGTGCAGACCGCAGGCGCTTGGCCGCAGACGCCCCGGGTGTCAGCGGCGGATGGCGTTCGGAAAGTACAGCGCGGTGAGGCTGCGGCTGTGCACGGGCGAAAAGTCGTCGCTCACGCGCGAGGCCGTGTTGCCCCAGCGGCGCCAATCGCGTACCCAGTGCAGCTGGTCGCACACCTCGGCCAGGCCCACGGTCTCGCGGTCGCCGATCAGGATGCCGTGCACGCGCAGCGCCAGACGTTGTTTGGCATCGCGCAGTTGGGCCAGCGTCGCGTGGGTCACGCCGAACTCGCCATCGCCCACGATCAGCACATCGGCCTCGTGCCATCCCGTGGTCTGCACCAGCGCCACCGCGCGCTCCAGCGGTGTCTGCACATCGGTGCCGCCATCGAAGCTCTGGCCCATCAGGTCGAGCAGGAGCGACAGGCCGTCGGCGTCCATCGCCAGATCGCGTTCCAGCAGTTCGTCGGGTCCGCCGAAGGCCAGCAGGCGGCAGGCGCGGCGGCCCGCGTGGGCGCTGCGCAAGGCCTGCAGCACGCAGGCCTTGGCCACGTTTTCCGGCGCGCCGCGCATCGAGCCCGAGGTGTCCAGGCACACGATGAGCGGGCCGCGACCGGCGTGGGTGGCGGCTTGGCGCAGCGCTTGGGGCTCGGGCTGCGGCAAGGGGCGCTTCGACTGTTCGCGCGCGCGGTCGTCGTAGGTGAGCAACTGGGCTTCGGCAAAACGCGCGCGCCACAGGCGCCGCAGCACCGGGCGGGTGAGGTTGAGGCTCTCGCCACCGGTCATGCGTGCCAGCGTGCGCGAGCGGCGCACACCGTCCACCGCGGTGGGTTCGGGACGGCGCTCGTCTTCGTCGGCCGGATGGCGCGCGGCGGGCAACTGCTGGCGGGTATCGGGCTGTGTGGTGATGGCCGGCGGCTGCTGCGCGTGTTCGCGCCGACCCACGCCGTCGATGAAGCGCGCGAGCTGTGGCAGGCGCTGCAGCAGCTCGCCGATGCGCCGCGCCTCGCCCCATTCGCGCCGGTTCAGGTGGCCTTGCAGATCGTCCCAGCGCAGGTGGGCGAGGTCCCCCAGCGACTGCAGCAGCGAGAGCACCTCGTCCCAGCCCTGGCGTTGCACGTCCCAGCTGTCGCGGAATTCGGCCCGCATGCGTGCGATGGCCTGGTCGCGTGGTTCGCCGGGCGGGCGGTCGACCAGGCTGTCCAGGTGCCACAGCAGGCTCTGCATCACCTGCCGTGTGAGCGGCGCGCTGCCCTGGGTGAGGGTCAGCAGTTCCAGTTCCAGCAGCAAGGGGCGCAGGGACTGCGTGGCGGGGGCGTCGCCAAAGTCGTCGGTGGTGTCGGGCAGGGCGCCGGCCATCAGCGCGGTCATCCAGCGCGCCATGTGGGGCAGGCGCGCGGCGGGCTGGCCACTGCTGCACACCACGGCCCATCGCCACAGCTCGCGCGGCAGGGTCTCGAGGTGGTGGTAGGGCGTTGAGGGAGCTGACACCATCGTGCCCTCGAATCGATCAGGCCTCTTGCCAGGTCAATGGCGCAGGCCGATCCGTGAGCACTGTGTCCACCGGCAGGTCCGCGAAACCGCTGCGGGTGACGCGCAGTTGCGCCAGCAGCGCAGCCAGGTGCTCGCAGCGGCCCAGGTGCACCGATTCGATCTGCGCCAGCCACGACGGTGGCAGCCAGTCGTGTGAGCGCGCGGGCTCCAGCACCGCGTGCGCCACGGCCACCAGCTCGCTGTGCAGCGCTCCCAGGCGCTCGAGCAGTTCGTCGGTCTGCGCCACGCGCGCCTCGATGTGCACCGGGCTGTAGCGTCTGTGCGCTCGCTCGCTGGTGATGCGCACCATCTCGCTCTCGCCCGCGGTGGGGCCGGCGATGGACCGGGCCAGGGCCACCTTGCCCGCGCTGTCGTCCTGCGCATCGGCCGGGGCGCGGCGCTCGATGTCGAGCTGCTGTTCAAACGCGTTGACCGCGCGCTCCAGTCCGTCCAGCGCAAGCGGGGCGGTCTGCGCCACGCGGTGCATGAAGAAGTCGGTCCAGCCGGGCACGTGTGACGGATCGGCCGCGAGCACAAAGGGCAGCAGCCACAGGTCCCAGTCGGACACCTCGGGAGTGCCTCGGCTGGCGGCCTGCAGTTTCAGCAGCTCCACGAGCTGGCGCCAGCGTCGGTCCGACACGGACTGGCTTGTGTGCGTGGCGTGTTGCCGCGCCTGCAGCAACAGCCCGAGCACGGAGTCGCCCAAGGTGGTGTGCGATGCCTGCGCGCGCAGGGCATCAAGCCGGTGCCGATCGATCAGCGTTTCGGCCGGGGGTGCGCCGGCGCTGGCCACGCTGGTTTGCAACAGTGCGGCAAAGTGCGCGTCGTCCACCGGCTGCACCGGCACGCGCAGCAGAAAGCGGTCGTAAAACGCGAGCAGGCTGTCGTCCTGCGGCTGCTCGTTGCTGGCGCCCACCAGGCACACCAGCGGCACCGGCAGGCGCTGGCTGCCGTTGTCGAACTGGCGTTCGTGCAGCAGGCCCAGCAGGGTGTTGAGAATCGCCGAGTTGGCCTTGAACACCTCGTCCAGAAAGGCCACCTCGGCGCTGGGCAGGTAACCCTCGGTCAGGCGCTCGTAGCGGTCGTCTTCGAGCGCGCGCAGCGAGAGCGGGCCGAAGAGTTCCTCGGGCACGGTGAACCGCGTGAGCAGGCGCTCGAAATAGTGTGCGCCCGGCAGCAGGCGCTGCAGCCGGCGCGCGAGTTCGCTCTTGGCGGTGCCCGGCGGGCCGAGCAGCAGCACGTGTTCACCGGCCAGCGCAGCGAGCAGCAGCGCGCGGGCGGCCACGTCGCGCTGCAGCAGGCCGCGTTCAAGTTCGGCCAGGGCGGGCGCCCAGGGTCTGGGTGGAGCGGGAGCGTGATCGGGCATGGCGGTCATTCTGCCGCCTGGCCTTCAAATCCGCTCGAAGATCGCTGCAATCCCCTGGCCGCCACCGATGCACATGGTCACCAGCGCGTAGCGGCCCTGCACACGGTGCAGTTCGTGAATGGCCTTGACCGTGATCAGCGCGCCGGTGGCGCCGATCGGGTGGCCGAGCGAAATGCCCGAGCCGTTGGGGTTGACCTTGGCCGGGTCCAGGCCGAGGTCGCGCGTGACGGCGCAGGCCTGGGCCGCAAAGGCTTCGTTGGCCTCGATCACGTCCAGGTCCTTCACCGTGAGGCCCGCTTTTTCCAGCGCGATCTTGGTGGCGGGCACCGGGCCGATGCCCATGTACTTGGGGTCCACGCCGGCGTGCGCGTAGGCCACCAGACGCGCCAGGGGCTTGGCGCCGCGCGCCTTGGCGGCACCGGCTTCCATCAGCACCACGGCCGCGGCCGCGTCGTTCAGGCCCGAGGCGTTGCCGGCGGTCACGGTGCCGTTTTCTTTCAGGAACACCGGCTTGAGCTTGGCCATGTCTTCCAGCGTGCAGTCGGGGCGGAAGTGTTCGTCGGTTGCCCAGGACACGTCACCTTTGCGGCTCTTGAGCACCACCGGCACGATCTGGTCCTTGAAGCGGCCTTCCGCGGTGGCGCGCTGCGCGCGGTTGTGGCTTTCCACCGCCAGCTTGTCCTGGTCTTCGCGGCTGATGCCCCACTTGGCGGCGATGTTCTCGGCCGTCACGCCCATGTGGATGGTGTGGAAGGGGTCGTGCAGCGCGCCGACCATCATGTCCACCATCTTGGTGTCACCCATGCGGGCGCCCCAACGCATGTTGAGACTGGCGAACGGTGCAAGGCTCATGTTTTCCGCGCCGCCGCCAATGGCCACGTCGGTGTCGCCCAGCAGGATGCTTTGTGAGGCCGACACGATGGCCTGCAGGCCCGAGCCGCACAGGCGGTTGACGTTGAAGGCGGGCGTGCCCTCGGCGCAGCCGCCGTTGATGGCGGCCACACGCGAGAGGTACATGTCCCTGGGTTCGGTGTTGACCACGTGGCCAAACACCACATGGCCCACCTCCTTGCCATCCACGCCGGCACGCGCCAGCGATTCGCGCACCACGAGCGCGCCGAGCTCGGTGGGGGCCTGGTCTTTCAGGCTGCCGCCAAAGGTGCCAATGGCGGTGCGCACGGCGCTGACGACAACAACTTCTCTGCTCATGGGATGTCTCCTGATGTGTGTGAAATCGCTATCGTAGCCCCCGCATCAGGCCCCACCTTGATCTGCGTCAGAACGTCTGGCGGGCCAGCACACGCAGGCGGGCAGGGTCTTTGCCCTGCGCACCGGGGCGCGTCACGAAAACCTCGCCCATGGCCAGAAACTCACCCGTGAGTGCGCTGACATTGACCTGGTGCGTGACCAGCATCAGGTTGCGCGGCGCCTGCCAGCCCTGCACGGCTGCCAGCACCGCGCGGGTCTGTTCGTCCTGCCCACCCGCACCAAAAAACGAGTTGATCGGTGGCCACACGGTGTTCTGCTTGAAAGCCAGCATGGCGGTGTCCACACAACGGCACCAGGCGCTGGAGCGCACCTGGTCGAGCTTCACACGTTCGCGCATGAATGCCGCACCCACGCGCCGCGCCTGCTCGCGCCCGGCCTCGCTCAGGTTGCGCTGCGTGCTGCAGTTGCCGATCTGGAAGTTCGGCGGGTCGCCCACACCGGGGTCGGTCAAAGCATGGCGCATGAGCACCACGCAGCCGCCTTCACGCAGCAGGTCCCAGAAGCCCGGTGCCTGGGCCCAGGCGGGCAGGGCGGTGCTGCCCAGGCCCACGGCGGTCGTCAGTGCAAATTCGCGTCGGTTCATCCATCGCTCCGTTGGGTCGGGGTCTCAGCCACGCACGTCGGCCACCGCCTGTTCGCCGAAATCGGCGCGTTCCAGAAAGGCCAGCACGCGCGCGGCCGCGGCGTCGGGTGTTGTGAGCTGGCCCTGGCGCTGGAGTTCCACAAACCGGCTGCGGTCGGGAAAGGCCGCCGGGTCTCCCGCGCGCAACTGCACCTGCATGTCGGTGTCGATCACACCGGGGGCGAGTGAGACCAGGCGTGCGCCGTGTTCGCGGTGGGCTTCGTCGAGCGCGCTGCAGCGGGTGAAGTGGTCCATGCCGGCCTTGGCGGCGCAGTAAGGGGCTTGTGCGGCCATGGCGCTGCGGCCCAGGCCCGAGGAAATGTTGAGCACCTTGCGCGGCCCGCGCCAGCCCGCCTCCACCCACGCAGTGGTGGCGCGCAAAAAGGCGGCGGTGAGTTGCATGGGCGCTTCAAGACCCACACGCAGTGCGTTGGCCAGATCGTCGGGCGGGCACTGATCCAGCGGGCCGATGCGCGGGATCACGCCGGCGTTGTTGATCAGCGTGGCGCTGACCCAGGTGTTGGCGGGCTGGCTCTCCAGAAAGGCCTGCAGGCGGTTGGCCGCACCGGTGGTGTCGGCGAGGTCTTGCGACCACTGGGTGAGCGGGGCGCCGAGGGCTTTGGCTTCTGCCGCCAGTTCGTCGTTGACCTGGCGCGAGATGCACAGGAGGTGGCGTGTGGGGTCGAGCAGCTGACGGGCCATGGCCAGTCCCATGCCGCGCGAGGCGCCGGTGAGGATGGTGAGGTGTTGAGGCGTCATGGTGTGTTCAGAAAGGGCAGGGGCTGTGGAATTCCAGGGTCTGGCCGTGGACGGGGTGCGGCAGCGAGAGCCAGTGCGCGTGCAGCAGCAGGCGGCTGGCCATGGCAACGGCGTCGGGCGCAGCGTACAACGCATCACCAACCATGGGGTATCCAAGGGCTTGCAGGTGCACGCGCAGCTGGTGTGTGCGTCCGGTCACGGGTTCGAGTTCGAGCCGGGTGGTGCCGGATGCTGTGTGGCCCGGGGCGATGCGCCAGCGGGTGGTGCTGGGTTTGCCGTGTTCGTGGTCCACCTTCTGCATGGGCCGGTTGGGCCAGTCGGCCATCAGCGGCAGGTCGATGGTGTTCCAGCCGTTGTCGGGTTGGGTGTTGACGAGTTCACCGGCGACGACGGCGGTATAGCGTTTGTGCACGCGGCGTTCTTCAAACGCGAGGCTCAGTGTGCGTTGTGCATCGATGCCTCTGGCCATGACCACGAGGCCGGAGGTGGCCATGTCGAGCCGGTGCACCACGAGGGCGTCGGGCCAGCGGGCTTGGGCTCTGGTGCTCAGGCAGTCCTGTTTGTCTGGGCCTCTGCCCGGGACGGCCAGCAGCCCATCGGGTTTGTTGAATACCAGGACATGTGGGTCTTCGTGGACCAGGGAGACATGGCTCACAACGACCTCGCGGGCTCGCGGACGCACGGCGCTCTGCTCCGCGGCTGTCCCCCGAGGCGGCTGCGCCGCCTCTCCTCCTCTACGCCGCTGCGCAGAGCGCCATGCGCCCGCGAGCTGCAACGATGGTCACGCACCAACCGTCCTCGCACCAACGAGGTCATCGGCGATCGGGTGGAACGGCGCAGCGAAGTCAAGGAGGAGACCCGGCGCAGCCGGGTCGGGGGACATTCGCGGAGGCGTTCCGCCCGGTCGCCGATGACCGGACCCGCCGGAGAAAGAAAACAAGCCATGAAACGCATTGTCCAAGCAAAGGACAATACCCCCATGCTGTTGCTCGCCCCCATGGAAGGTTTGCTCGACGCCACCCTGCGCGATGTGCTCACGCGCACCGGTGGCATCGACCGCTGCGTGAGCGAATTCATCCGCGTCACCGACATGCTCTTGCCCGAGCGCGTGTTCGTGCGCGTGGTGCCGGAGCTGCTCAACGGCGGCCGCACCCGCGCCGGCGTGCCGGTGCGGGCGCAACTGCTGGGCTCCGACCCCAGCTGCCTGGCCGAGAACGCGGAGCGACTCGCCGGTCTCGGCCCGCACGGCATCGACCTCAACTTTGGCTGCCCCGCCAAAACCGTCAACCAGAGCCGCGGCGGCGCCGTGCTGCTCGACGAGCCCGACCTCATCGGCCGCATCGTGGCTGCGGTGCGCCGCGCCGTGCCGGCGCACGTGCCCGTGTCGGCCAAGATGCGCCTGGGCTTCAACGACGATGCGCGCGCCGAGGACTGTGCGCACGCCATCGCCGAAGCCGGCGCCGACGAGCTCGTGATCCACGCGCGCACCAAGGCCCACGGGTACCGGCCGCCGGCTTACTGGGACCGGTTGGCCGAGGTGCGCGAATCCTTGCCGCCCCACCTGCGCCTGCCGGTGATTGCCAACGGCGAGATCTGGACCGTGGCCGACGCCGTGCGCTGCCGCGAAGTCACCGGTTGCGAACACCTCATGATCGGGCGCGGCATGGTCACCGACCCCGGCCTGGCCCTGGCCATCAAGGGTCACGGCAATGTGCCGTGGGAGGTGTTGCCTCCGCTCATGCAGATCTTCTGGCAACAGGTGAGCGCGCGCGTGGAGCGCCGACACCGCGCCGGTCGCCTCAAACAATGGCTCAACTACCTGCGCAAGCGTTACCCCGAAGCGCGGCAGGCCTACGACGACCTGCGATTGTTGAACGATCCACAGCACGTCGAGGCCTGGCTGCAGCGGGCGCAAGGCCCGTCCCTGCGTACCACAGAGCCGATCCAGGTGCGGCCAGCAGAAATGGCGCAGCCGTGTTAACTTCCGCCCCCCGGACCTGCAACACGACCCCTGTATGACCTCTCTGAATCACCGGCTGGACGCCCTATCGGGTGAGCGCCTGCGCGGCATGCGCCGCGGCCTTGAAAAAGAGAGCCTGCGGTCGCAGCCGGACGGCAAGCTTGCGCTCACGCCGCACCCCGCGGCCCTGGGCAGCGCGCTGACGCACCCGCACATCACCACCGATTACAGCGAGTCGCAGCTCGAACTCATCACCGGCGTGCACGGCTCGGTGGAGTCCTGCCTGGCCGAGCTCACCGAGGTGCACCAGTACACCGTGCGCAGCCTGCGTGCCGTGGGCGACGAGATGATGTGGGCCTCCAGCATGCCCTGCGGCCTGCCCACCGACGAGACCATTCCGCTGGGCCGCTACGGTTCGTCCAACGTGGGCCGCGCCAAGAGCGTCTACCGCATGGGCCTGGGCCACCGCTATGGCCGGCGCATGCAGACCATCTCGGGCATTCACTACAACTGGTCGCTGCCCGGTGTGAGCAGCGACGAGTACTTCGCCACCATCCGCAATTTCCGCCGCCATGCCTTTCTGCTGCTCACGCTGTTCGGTGCATCGCCCGCGGTGTGTTCGTCGTTTGTCGAAGGCCGTGAACACGAACTGCAGAAGCTCAGCGAGCGCACGCTCTACATGCCGCACGGCACCTCGCTGCGCATGGGTCGTCTGGGTTACCAAAGCGAAGCGCAGGCCACGCTGGCCGTGAGCTACAACGGCCTGGAAGGTTATGCCGCCTCGCTGCACGATGCGCTCACGCGCCCGTGGCCCGCGTACGAAGCCCTGGGCATCCGCAACCCGGGCGGCGACTACAACCAGCTCGCCACCACCTTGCTGCAGATCGAGAACGAGTTCTACGGCACCATCCGCCCCAAGCGCGTGATCTACCCCGGCGAGCGCCCGCTGCACGCGCTGCGCGAACGCGGTGTGGAGTACATCGAGGTGCGTTTGATGGACCTCAACCCGTTCGAGCCCATCGGCATCGGTGCCTCCACGCTGCGTTTTCTCGACGTGTTCCTGCTGCATTGCATGCTGTCGGACAGCCCGCCCGACACGCCGGCCGAAATCCACGAACTCGCGCACAACCAGCACCTCACCGCTGCGCGCGGTCGTGAGCCCGGCCTGACCCTCCTGCGCAACGGTGTGGCCGTGCCGCTCATGCAGTGGGCCGACGATATCCTGGCCGAGCTGGTGCCCATCGCCGAGTCGCTGGACCTCGCGCACGGCGGCATCGACCACGCCAACGCCGTGGCACTGGCCATCGCCCACCTGCGGTCGCCCGAGCTGCTGCCTTCGGCCCGTGTGCTCGAGGCCATGCACACGCACCACGACGATTCGTTCGTGGGCTTTGCGCGTGCGCAATCGCGGGTGACGCACCAGCACCTGCTCGGGCTTGAATGGAGCACCAAGCAGCAGGCCCGCTTCGAGGCCATGGCGGCCAAGTCGGTGGAGGACCAGCGCGCCATCGAAGCGGCGGACACCATGCCGTTCGAGATCTACCGGCAGGAATACGTTTCGCCTGCCCGTCTGGGCCGGCCACAGGCACAGCCCATCGCCGTGACCGCCTGAGGCCAGGGCAGCGGCGCGCTGCCCGGTGGCACCTCAAGACCCGCACTCCCCGGTGGTGATTGCGCTCGGTTGGCGCGGGTCGCGTCTATCCTGCACGCTTTGCCTCAGGAGACACCATGCCCCGCCTCACTGCCGCCGACTTCGATCAAGAACTGCTGATCCTGTTTGACGCCTACGTGCACGGCGATCTGGACCGGCGGGGATTCCTCGACCGCGCCAGCAAGTTCGCCGTGGGCGGCATGACCGCCGCGGGCCTGCTTGCAGCGCTGAGCCCCAACTTTGCGGCGGCGCAGATGGTGCCCAAAGACGATGCGCGACTGAAGACCGCGGTGGTGGACGTGCCCTCACCGGCGGGCCACGGCACCATCAAGGCCTATGTGGCCAAACCGGCCAACGCCACCGGCAAGCTGCCCAGCGTGCTCGTGATCCACGAAAACCGTGGCCTGAACCCGCACATCGAAGACATCACGCGCCGCATTGCGCTCGACGGATATCTGGCCCTCGCCCCCGATGCGCTCACGCCGCTGGGTGGTTACCCGGGTGACGAAGACAAGGCGCGCACGCTGTTCGCCACGCTCGACCAGGTCAAGACCCGCCAGGACATGTTGGCCGCTGCGGCCACGCTCAAGGCCCGCTCCGACAGCAACGGCCGTGTGGGTGTGGTGGGCTTTTGTTATGGCGGTGGCATCGCCCACATGCTGGCCACACAACTGCCCGATCTGGCCGCGGCCGTGCCTTACTACGGCAACCACCCGCCGGTGGAGGACGCGGCCAAGGTCAAGGCGCCGCTGTTGATCCATTTCGCCGCGGTCGACGAACGCATCAATGCCGCCTGGCCGGCCTACGAGGCGGCGCTCAAGGCGGCCGGTGTGCGCTACACGGCCCACCAGTACCCGGGCACGCAGCACGGCTTCAACAACGACACCACGCCGCGTTTTGATGCGGCCGCCGCGAAGTTGTCGTGGGACCGCACCATGGCGTTTTTCAAGCAGACGCTCAGCGCCTGAGGGGAAGTTGACCAGAGCTGCCGAGGAACCGGCTTTGCCGGGCCGCAGGCAGCGCCCCCCTTGAAGGGGGGTCGCGCGTGAGCGCGGCGGGGGGTGTTCCTAGCTTTCACCGCCGAAGCGTTTGATGAGGTTGTCGATGTATTTTTCGACCAGTTTTTCAAACTCGCCTTCAACGACCGGCGCCACCACCATCTTCATCAAGCCAGGCAGCGGCACTTCGATCTCGCCCTGAATCGCCAGGGTCACGTTGGTGGACTTCTTGTTGTCCACGATCTTCCAGTGGCCGCCCACCAGCGCGTTGCCCACGCCCTTGACCGGTGTCCACTTCACGGTCCCCTTGGCCTTGTCGCTGACGTACTTGCTGGCGTAGATGGTCTGGATGTTCACCTGCGCGGTGCCGACCTTCTCCATCTCCCACTGGTACACGCCGCCACCCAGGTCGGTGAGCTTCTCGACCTTGGGAAAATGGGCAACCGATGTGGGCACATCGGAGAGCACCTCGAACACTTCGGCCGCCTTGGCCTTGACGTCGAATTCGTAGCCCAGATCGATTTTCACGGTGATGGCCATGGGGCTCCTCGGGAGTTGTTGTGGTGGAAATTCATTGTAGGCAGCGACATGGCCCGCACACCCCGGGAAATACACCAAGGCACAATCCCCGCTCCCCTTCCTCTTCAAGACCCTTCTTCAACACCCATCCATGAGCATCCAGTGGTTCCCCGGGCACATGCACCTCACGCGCAAGGCCATCACCGAGCGCGCGAAGGAGATCGACGTCGTGATCGAGATGCTCGACGCGCGCCTGCCCGGGTCGAGTGCCAACCCGCTGCTGGCGGAGCTCACAGCCGGACGGCCCACGCTCAAGGTGGTCAACAAGCAGGACATGGCCGACCCCGAGCGCACCGCGCTCTGGCTCGCCCACTACAACGCCCAGCCCAACACGCGCGCCATTGCGCTGGACGCCAGCATCACCGCGCCGGCGCGCGCCATCATCGCGTCGTGCTTCGAGCTCGCACCGCTGCGTGGCGGCATGGTCAAGCCCATGCGCGTGCTCATCTGCGGCATCCCCAACGTGGGCAAGAGCACGCTGATCAACACCCTGCTGGGCAAACGCTCGGCCAAGACCGGTGACGAGGCCGGCATCACACGCACCGAACAACGCCTGGTGCTGGCCGACGACTTCTACCTGTTCGACACTCCCGGCATGCTGTGGCCGCGCATCGTGGTGCCCGAGAGCGGCTACAACCTCGCCGCCAGCGGCGCGGTGGGCCGCAACGCCTACGACGACCAGGAGGTGGCGCTGGAATTGCTGTCCAAACTCAAAGTCAGTTACGGTGCCCAGCTCGAAGCGCGCTACAAGCTTGGTCTGCCGATGGACACCGTGGCCAGCCTGCCCGACGAAGAACTCATGGCCGCCATCGCGCGCAAGCGCGGTGCCATCGGCACGGGTGGCAGCATCCACTGGCAGAAAGTGGCCGAGCTGCTGATCGCCGACTTCCGCAGCGGCGTGCTCGGTCGCATCACACTCGAAACCCCGGAGCAGTTTCTCCAGTGGCTTGCCGCCGGCCAGCTGGCCGACGCCGAGCGCCAGAACAAGAAAAAAGAGCGCGCCAACAAACCCAAGGTGCGCAAGCCCGACCGGCGCTGAGGTGTTGGTGGACTTGATCCGCGTCAAGTCCAACCCGGCGCTGGCGCGCCACCATGGCACTCCCCCGTTCGATGGAGTCCGCCATGCCACTCCCCGTCACCGCCTCTCGCCGCATCCTGCTGATTGAAGGCCACCCCGACCCGGGCGCCGGGCGCCTCAACCACGCGCTGGTCGACGCGTATGCCGATGGCGCCTCGGCTGCAGGGCATGAGGTGCGTCGCATCGCCGTGGGCGCCATCGACTTCCCCTGGCTCAAGACCGCCGAGGCCTGGAACCACGGCGCCCTGCCACCCACGCTGCAGCCCGCGCAGGACGGTATCGCCTGGGCCGAACACGTGGTGATCTTTTTTCCGCTCTGGCTGGGCGACATGCCCGCGCTGCTCAAGGCGTTTCTGGAACAGGTGGCACGCCCGGGTTTTGCGGTCGGCCCCGAGGGCCCCAAGCCCTTCGGCCGCAAACCGCTGAGCGGGCGCTCGGCACGCGTGGTGGTGACCATGGGCATGCCGGCGCTGGCCTACCGCTGGTACTTTCGCGCGCACAGCGTCAAATCGCTGGAGCGCAACATCCTGGGGTTTGTGGGATTTGCCCCCATCCACGAAACGCTGGTGGGCTCGGTGGAGGGCCTGGGCTCGGCGGGCGTGGCGCGTTGGTTGAACAAACTCAGGAAGCTCGGCGCGCAGGCCGCCTGAACCCGGCTTGGCAGGGGTGTCGTCAAGGCCGCAGGGTGATCTTCAGGACGCGGCCATCGGACAGCCAGGCGCAGGCGCCGTCGGCTCTGGGTGTGAGCCGCTCGACGGTTCCGGGCAAGGGCTGGAGGTCGGCCAGCTCATGCCACTGCCCGGGGGCTTCCCAGCGCAGGGCGTGCAAGGCCTGGCGCGCCATGTCGGGCACGACGATGGTGGGTCGAAAGCCGGGCTGCTGCACGATCACTGCCAGTTGCTGCTCCAGCGCGCCCATGCGGTGGTTGGACACGTCGAGCGCGCGGGCGTACGGCACGAGGGCCGGGGGTTGCAGGTGGTGCAGCGTGAGCACGCCGCCGATGTGGGGCGTGGTCACGCTGGCCACGTCCAGCCGGCCGTCACCGTCGAAGTCGGCAAAACCCACCGGGTTCAACCAGCGGAACGTCGAGCCGGCGTGGGGTCCCCGGGCGCGTTCCACCAGCCTGGTTTGCCCATCGCGCTGCGCCAGCCCCAGCACCACCAGCGCAGCTCCCCTCAGGGCATCGGCTTCGACCAGCACGATCTCGTCGCGGCCGTCGCCATCGAGGTCCACGAGGCGGGGTACCCGGTCCTCGAAGACGCGGTGCACCGGCAGGGACAGTTCCACCGTCGCCATCAAGCCGGGAGGTGTCCGGGTCAGCACGTGAACACTGCCTGCGTGCACCGGTGAGCCGAGGGCGCCGTGCGGATAGCGCCGGGTGGGCGAGCCCAGCCAGACCCAGGCGATGTCTTTCGAGCCCGCCACCGCCTGGCTGTCGGGCAAGCGGCTGGACGCCTCAACCGGTGCGGGCGGCGGTGTGATGGTCGGCGCGCAGGACGCATCGGCGGGCTCCACCGACAAACCCATGGCCATAGCCCAGGCCGGGAGCAGGCCGGGCACCAGCCCGAGCCACCCACGCATGGGCAGGCGCCCGGTCATTTCACCGTGATGGTGATGCGCTCGCTGATCACCACCGGGTGATGAGGGATGTGGTTCTGGTCGGCCACGATGAGTTGCAGTGTGTGCGTGCCGGGCTTGAGCTCCACGCTGGTCTCGGTCTGGCCCAAACCGAAGTGGCGGTACTGGTCGTTGGCCGGCAGGGGTGCGTTGGCGTCCACCGCCGCCACGTCGATCAGCAGGTGGTGGTGGCCGGTGCCGGCTTTTTCGACACCGGCCGGGGCCACACCCATGCCGCTGAGTCCGAACACGACCTTCACCGGACTGGTGACGGTGGCGCCGTTGCGCAGGTTGGCGAAATAGACCTTGGCCTCGGGCGCTGCAGCCACCTTCTTGTAACCCGAGCCCAACGTGGGCGTGCTCTGGGTCATGCTGACCGGGGCGGTGGGCGCGGCACTGGTCATCATGCCGCCGTGGTGCATGGCATGCATGGCGGCGTGGTCGTGGCGCGCGCAGCCGGTGAGCACGAGCAGGGCTGCGGCCAACAGGCCAATTTGCGCAGTGCGGGGGGCGAAAGTCATGCGTGTCTCCTGGGGTGGTGGTTGTGCCACTCAGGATACGTCGCGGAGCGTGGGCGCGTGGGCAGTCGCCCAGCGCCGGCCGGGGTCATTGCGACCCCGGCTTGCGAGAGGTCAGGGTGCGACCTTCACGCCTTTCCAGAACGCCACGCGCCCGCGGATTTCTTCCGCTTCGGGCTTCGGGTCCGGGTAGTACCAGGCCGCGTCGGTGTTGAGCTCACCGTTGACCAGCAGCGAGTAGTAGCTCGCCTGGCCCTTCCATGGGCAGCTGGTGCGGTGGTTGCTGAAGGTCACGTGATCGCGGTTGAGCGAACTCTCGGGAAAGTAGTGGTTGCCTTCCAGCACCACGGTGTCGTCGCTCTCGGCGATCACGGCGCCGTTCCAGGTGGCCTTCATGCCAGGCTCACTTGTTCTTTTCCTTGCCGCGCGGGAGCACCGCCGTCACCGGTGGCATGGGCCGGTCGGACGTGACCGGGCCTTTGGGCGCGGAGGTGTCCTTCTTGGGTTTCTTGGACAGTTTTTCGTTGCGCTGCTCTTTGCCCATGGGGGCCTCCGTTAAACAGCCGCGAAGGCGGCTCGACTGCGCGATGGTAAGCGACAAAACAGCGCTTCACGGGTGTCACAGGCCGAGGAAAGTGGCGAGGGACTGGGTGTCGTTGGCGCCGGCCTGCATCACCACCTGACCACTGCGCTGGTGGCGCGCCACGATGTAGGGCACCGAGGTGGCGCCCAGGCGCTCCAGCAGCTCGGTGTTGGTCTTGATGGCGGCCAGCACGTCGGGCGCGATGTCGGCCGAGGCCGCGGTGCCACCGCTGCCGGCGAGCAGCGAGGTTTCGTGCGCCGCCATGGCCTGCACCGGGTTGGTGGCGGTCATGATCGCCGCGCCTTGCGGCGCGCTCTTGGCGTTCATGATGGCCACCGGCAACCAGACAAACTTGACGCTGGTGTGCAGCGGCATGGACGCCTCCCACAGGCGCGCGCAGTGCGGGCACTGCGGATCGAACAACACATACACGGCGTTGGTGCTGAGGATCTTGCCGGCGGCAAACCCCTTGCCCTGCGCGGCGAGCACGTCCATGGCCTGCGCGGCTGCGATCGGGGTGGTGTTGGCGGCGGCTGCGGGTGCGCTGGCCGCCGGGGCGCCGGCGTCTTCCTTGGAACAGGCCGACAGCAGGGCCAGCGAGGCAAACAAGGGCAGGGCGAGGTATCGAAGTTTCATGGTGGGCAGTGCGGTGTGGGCCAGGGCAAGGATCATCGCAGACCTCACCCTCCAATGAAAAGGCGCAGCGCCCTGGTCAGAGGGTGCGCTGCGCCCGGGGCTCCATTCGGTCGGAGCGAGGTCAGTTGTTCAGCAACAGGTTGACGATGAGGCCGGTGGCAACGGCGACCAGCACGTAGTCACTGCCGACCTGCACCCACTGTTGACCACGCGGTGGCGCGTACAGGCGGTGCTGGTGCGGGTTCACCACAACGTACTGGCGGTTGCGGTACTCGGCGGGGATGTAGCGTCCGCGCTGAAATTGCGGACCGCGGGCATGGTAGTAGCGCACCTGGGCGCCATGGCGGTGGTCGTGGCGGTCGGCGCGGCGATCGTGCTTGAAATCGCGGCGGTCTTCGCGACGCTCCTGGCGGAAATCGCGCCGGTCGTCGCGGCGGTCTTCGCGGAAATCCCGGCGGTCGTCGCGCCGATCGTCCACCCGGTGCATCGTGGGAGCTTCAAAGCGTCCGCCGTGGGGGTTGCCCTGTGCGAAGGACAGGGAGCTGATGCTCAGCGTGGCGGCGGCGATGGCGTAGACAACGAGGTTTCGGGGTTTCATGGAGTGGACTCCTTGGGGTTGGTGAGACTTCATGTTGTCCCCGCCATGTCTCTGATTGGTGAACGCGCCGCGCGAGGCAGGCAAAGTTCGGTAGCGGCTTGTGTGGGGCGTGCGGGGCATCAGCCCTGCGCCGCGGCCTGGGCGTGCAGCTTGGCGGCGATGTATTCCCCGTGGGTCACGTGCAGCAGTCCGGCCACCTTGCTGATCACGTGGTGCTCGTTGGCGTCCAGGTGCTGGTCGGCAAAGGCGACTTCCCACATGGCCTCGACCACGCTGATTTTTTCTTCCTGGCTGAAGCGCTCGTTCATCAGGCCGGTGAAGCGCTGGTAGTCGTAGGCGGTGCGGGCGGTCTCGTGGGCCAGCTCCATCAACCGGTCGAGCTCGTCGTCGCTCAGGGCGAACTTGCGCCGCAGCGCGGAGATGACCGCGTCGCGCTCGCTGTCCTTCAGGGCGGGTTCGGCGCGCATCACCTCCACCAGCAAAACAGCTGTGGAGAGTTGAAGCGTGTGCGTGTGCTCTTCCGGCAGCAGCGCGCCCGCTGGCGCGGTGAGGCTGGCAGCCAGGTTGTCGAACAGGTCTTTGAGGTTTTTGAGCATGGGTGTCGGGAGTGGATGGCAAGGGAAGATGGAGCTCAGACCGGGGCTGGTGGTTCCCGGCCCCACACCAGCAGCAGGTTGTTGGCCGGCATGGCGTGGCGTTCGCGCAGGTGCAGACCTGCCCGTTTCGCCTCTGCTGCCACAGCGGACAACTGGCGGATGCCCCACTCGGGGTGGGTGTCGCGCAGGCTCTCGTCAAACGCGAGGTTGCCGGGCGAGGTGGGCACACCGTCTTCCAGGTAAGGGCCGTAGGTCACCAGCAGGCCATCGGGCGTGAGCACCCGGGCCGCTCCCTGCATGAGGCCGATGCACGCGGTCCAGGGCGCGATGTGCAGCATGTTGGCGCAGTAGACCGCATCGAAGGTCTCGCCGAAGGCCTCGCCGAACAGATCACCTTCGTCGGGCCACTGCGCCGAGGTCACGTCCAGCCGCATGGGAGGCAGCACGTTGCGCACTCCCGATTGTTCGGTCCAGGCGGCGATGGTGGCCATGGCGCTGGCCTGCAGGTCGGTGGGCTGCCACTGCCAGCCCGGCAGGCCGGCGGCGAACCAGGTGGCGTGCTGGCCGGTGCCGGAGGCGATTTCCAGCGCCATGCCGCGCTCGGGCAGCACCCGCTGCAAGGTTTCGAGGATCGGCTGCTTGTTGCGGTCGGCGGCGGGGCTGGAGGGCAGTGCGGTCATGGCTGCATTGTGGTGCAGGCATTGCCTGGGAAAAATCCCGGGCCTGATGCAACACCGCGCCGATCGGCACTGACCCGGGGAATGTGCGGGTCTTTCGGGCCATCCGACGGGTGCCCGTCCAAGGCAAAGGTGCGTGCTAGAGTCCGCCCTCGTTCTCGCGTGGGTCCTTCCGTGCGTCTCCTTCATGCACGCCATTCCCATGCCAGCAGCCTCCGCTTTTCCCGATGCCCCCGAAGCCCGCATCGACATCGTCTACCTCTGGGTCGACGGCAACGATCCTCGGTGGCGCGCCCGTCGCCACGAGGCTGCGCGACACCACGGCGCCATCGACCCGGGCGCCATGGCGCTGTATGGCAACGTGGAAGGGCGTTTTCGCGACAACGACGAACTGCGCTACAGCCTGCGCGCGCTGGAGCGCCATTTCCCCGGGCACGGCCACGTGTTCGTCGTCACCGACGGGCAGACGCCTTCGTGGTTGCGGCCTTCCCCGCACCTCACGCTGGTGGACCACCGCGAGCTGATTCCCGCCAGCCAGTTGCCCACGTTCGATTCGGCCCACATCGAGTCGTACGTGCACCGCATCCCGGGTTTGTCGGAGCGCTTCTTTTATTTCAACGACGACGTGTTCTTCGGCGCACCGGTGCGGGTCGATGACTGGTTCTGGTCCGGCGGTGTGTTTGCCACCTGGTCCGACGACCCCGTGGTTGAAGGCACCGCGCTGCGCCCGGATGAGAACGCGCTGGAGAACGCCAGTCGCCTGTCTGCCCAGTGGCTGAGCCGGCGGCCGGACTACTTGCACACGCCGCGCACCTTTGCCCATTCGCCACGGCCCTTGCTCAAGTCGCTGCTGCAAGCCGCCGAGCTTGATGCGTCCGAACTGTTCGAACGCGTGCGCTCCACCACCTTCCGCACCTGGGCCAGCCCCACGCTGGTGTCGGACTTCGTGCTGCGTCGGGCGCTCGCGCTCGGCCAGCTTCGCATGCGCGAAAGCGCACACCTGCATGTGACGACCGGCTGCGACGACCAGGCGCAACAGCTCGACGCCTTGATCGATGCCGCCGGCACGCTGGATTTTTTCTGCATCAACGACACCACCGACGACGCCCACGGCCACGACCCCCGGCTGGCCAAGGTGCGTGCGGTGTTGCAGCGGCTGTTTCCACTGGCCTCGCGCTTTGAACAGGAACCCGCGCATGTGGCCACACACGCACCGCACCGCCACCCCGGGCGCGTGCGCGGCCCCCATCAGCTAGCATGACCCGATGAGCACCCAATACGAGAGCCTCCAGCTCGCCCACCTGTACCCCGACGCCTTCAACGTGCCCGCGCCCGACACACCCGCCGGGCGCGACGTGTGGCCGCGCAAGCCGGGCGTGTTTGTGCGGCTCGAGGCCACCGGGCCCGTGGCCGAAGGCGCCGAGCCTGCCCAACCCGGGCTTGAACTCGCCAGCGGCCAGTTCGGCCTGGTGCCCACCTGGGTCAAGTCGGCGTCGGACGCCAAGCTGCGTTCGACCAAGCTGGTCAACGCGCGCTGCGAGATCGTGACCACCTCCAACAATTTCCGCGACGCCTGGCTGGGCGCGCAGCGCTGCATCGTGCCCATGATGTCGTTTCAGGAAGACGACCTGCGCAGCGGCAAGCCGGTGCCCACGCGCATAACGCGGGTGGACGGCAAGCCCATGGGCGTGGCGGGTTTGTGGGAGCGCTGGAAGGGCGCGGGCGACGAGGAGATCGTGAGCTTCTGCCTGCTCACGGTGAACGCCAACGCGCACGCGCTGATGCACCGCTACGGCCAGCCCGGCAGCGAAAAGCGCATGCCGGCGATCCTGAACGAGGGCGCCTACAGCGCCTGGCTCACGGCGCCCCACCCGGAGAAGGCGCGCGAGTTCATGCGGGCCTATTCGGCCGCGCTGCTCACGGCGAATCCGATCCAGAAGTGAGGGGTTGACGCGCGCTCAGTCGACGCTGACCGGGGTCGGGTGCTTCTTGCGCGACGTTTGCCGCCGCACTTCGCGCCTGGGCGTGGCGAGCACTGGCGGCATGGGTTCGTGAAAGGTGGAGTGCTGGCGCAACAGCATGGCCGCCTCGAACCGCGTGCGCCGCTTGATCACCATGTGCAGCAGCAGCAGCGCCGCACCCAATGCCAGCGCCATCCAGGCAGGCGCCAGCAAGGCCCTGGCCGCGACCTTGAAGTTGGCCTGGTGGTCCATCACCAGCGACAGCACCCACAAACCACCACCCGCCAGCAAGGCGCTCACCCCGTTGATCAGCATGGGGTCGTGTTTGCGACGGCTGGGTTTGCGTGACGGCGGTGTCGCCTTGCGCTGGAAGTCCTGTTCTTTTGGCATGCCTGTGCATCGTGCCCTGAACCTGGACCCGGCGGCGCCGCAGACCGACGAAACCGACGCCTGGCCGGCTGACCGTGCAGGCCTGGCAACAGGTGGAGTTGCTTTGGCCTAACGCGCTGGAACGCGTGAAAACTTATGGGTGAAGCGCTTCTGTGCGGCAACGCTCATTCGAGCGCGGCCGGTGTGGTGGCGATGTCGTGTTCCGACATCGGGTGCTGCTCGCCCACGGACGCGAGTGCGCGCCGCTCGGCCTGGTTGATCACCTCCATCGGCGTGACGCCGTCGGGCTCCAGCGTGACCACGCCCATGCCCACCTGCGGCGCGAACGGCAGGTAGGCCTGCTTGGCGTCCATCACGGTCAAGGGCATGGGCACGGTGGCGCGCAGACGGGTGACCACTTCCAGTGTGGCTTCGGTGAGCTTGTCGCTGGTGATCACCACCACGAAACAGCGCGGGTGGTACAGGCCCACCACACAGCGGAAGCCCGCCGCGCGCCGCACACGGGCCGCCAGCGTGGTGAGGATCTGGTGCTCGGTGCCCTGGCCGGGGGAGTCGGTGAGCTCGTACAGGTTGCTGATGTGCATGCACACCACGGTGCAGACACCGCCACGGCGCGCCGTGCGCCAGAACACGTGTTCTACCTCGGTGAGCAAGGCCGCGCCGGTGGGCAGGCCGGTGGCCGGTTCGGCGCCCTGGTTCAGGCGGGACAGGCGCGCGAGCTGGCGGTTGTGCTGGTTGCGCAGCAAGGCCAGCACCGAGGCAATGAGGAAGTAGGCCACCGTGAACACTGCGGTGGCCAGCCACGTGCCCAGGCCCAGGCCGGGCAGGCTCAGACCGCGTGCATACAGCCCCGCGGTGGTGGCCGCCAGGCAGACGATGCCCACCGACATCCAGCGCGCCAGCGGGTCGCCCAGCTGGTGGGCGCGGCGCACCGCCAGCAGGGCCAGCAGCACCGGCACCATGTTCACCGCGGCGGCCAGCACGAGCAGGTCGCGAAAGTTGGTCGGCGCCACCCGGGTGGCCACGGCCGCGAGCGCCAGCGCGGCCAGCAACAGCACCGCGCCACCCATCACCGTGAAGCGGTGCACCAGCGAGTCTTCGCGCACCCCGCCCAGCCAGTTGCTCAGGTAATACAAGCCCATGGCGCCGGCCAGCGGCCCCAGGCCCGCCTTGAGCACCATCATCAGGCGATCGGGCAGCGCAGGAAAGAAGACCTCGGGCAAGCCTGTCATGACCACACAGCTGGTGCCGGCGATCAGCAGGAACAGCACATTGCGCACCGACGCAATGGAACGGCTGGTCAGAGCGTCGCCCAGCGCGACGGCCGCCAGTGTCAACAAGCCTCCCAGCATTGCCGACCAGATTGCGATTTCAGAAACGGGCATGCGGCGGATTGTGGTGGGCCGGGCACGAAAACCCTGCGACATTTGTCACGCTGCATACCCGGGCGGTGTATTGCCCGGTGCGTGTGTCTCGCACACGCCACCCGCGAGCCCCGGTGAACGATGCGCCTACAGTCCCACCCATGAACCTTGTGATCACCCCGGCCCAGGCCGCCACGCCCGACCATGCCGTGTCACGCCTGCGTTTGACGCGCCTGGCCGCCAGCGCCAAGCCCTTTGTGGCGCGCGGCTCGGGCGGCGGTCGCTGCGCCGGTTGCCGCCTGGTGGCGAGCCATTGTGTGTGCGCCCTGCGCCCGCAGGTGGCCACGCGCGCCGGCATGTGCCTGGTCATGGGCGACATCGAAGCGCTCAAGCCCAGCAACACCGGCTGGCTCGTGGCCGACGTGGTGGCCGACACCTGGGCTTTCGGCTGGTCGCGCACCGCGGTGGACCCGGGCCTGCTGGCCCTGCTGGCCGATCCGCAGTGGCAGCCCGTGCTGGTGTTTCCGGGCGAGTTCGTGCCGCCCGAGCGGGTGGTGACCGCGCTGCCGCCCGACGGGGAGGGTGGCAAGAAGCCGCTGTTCGTGTTGCTCGACGGCACCTGGTCCGAAGCCCGCAAGATGTTCCGCAAGAGCCCGTATCTGGACGCGCTGCCCGTGCTCAGCCTGCACCCCGACGAGGTGTCCAACTACCGGCTGCGCCGATCCGCGCGCGAGAGCCACTTCTGCACCTCGGAGGTGGCGGCGCTGTGTCTGGCGCTGGCCGGCGAAACCCACGCCGCCGAAAGCCTGGCCGCCTGGCTCGACGTGTTCACCACCCACTACCTCAGCGCCAAACGCAGCGTGGTGCTGGACCGCGAAGATGAGCCCCACCAGCGATTGCGCGCCCTCGCCGCTCAGGGACATGAGACGTCCGCACCGTCGAGCGGTGTAGCATGAGTAGCCTCCCAAACCACCCCAGGTGACGAGGCATGAACGATCCCAACCCCCACATCCCGCGCACACCACGAACGCCCGCTCGCTTCATCACGGTGCTGGTGCTCGCGGTGGTGCTCGTTGCCGGCTACTTCGGCTGGCAGCAATTCAAACCCCGGCCGGCACCTGAGCCGGTGGTTGAGCCTGTGGCCTCGGCGCCCGACGCAACGCCCGCGCCGCTGTTGCCATCGGCTCCTGCCATCCAGCACCCCATCGACCCCCCGGCGCCCGATGCTGCCGTGGCCGCCGCGAGCTTCCCTGCGTTGGCGGATTCCGATCAGCTCGTGGGTGAGCTGCTGAACGATCTGCTCACGCGCAAGAACGTCCTGAATTTCCTGCAGCTCGACGGTTTTGTGCGCCGTACGGTGGCCACGGTGGACAACCTGGCGCGCGAACAGGCGCCTTCCAGGGTCTGGCCCGTCAATCCCACGCCCGAGCGTTTCAGCGTTCAGCGCGGCAGCGACGGCGTGGAAACCATTCACCCCGACAACCAGCGCCGCTACACGCCGCTGGTGCAGATGATCGATGCGGTCGACACCGCACAGGCCGTGGCGCTGTACCGCCGGCTCTACCTCCTGTTTCAGCAGGCCTATGAAGAGCTGGGCTTTCCGGGCCGGTACTTCAACGACCGCCTGGTGCAGGTGCTCGACCACCTGATTGCCACACCGGTGCCCGGCGCGCCGCCGGCCGTCACATTGGTGCAGGTGAAGGGCGAGGTGCCGTCAACGAGGCCCTGGGTGCGTTACGAATTCGCCGATCCGGCGCTGGAGTCGATGTCGGCGGGGCGAAAGATGTTGGTGCGCACGGGCCCCGAACACCAGCGACGCCTGCAGGCCAAGCTGCGCGACATCCGCCAGCGCATTGCCCGGCCTTGAGCGCCGCTGACGTGTTGCCCATGCCAGAAGCGTCCGCTGCCCGCCTGATCTGCTTCAACAAGCCCTATGGCGTGTTGAGCCAGTTCACGCCCGAGGGCCGCTGGCGCGGGCTCAAGGACTTCATCGACATCCCCGGCGTGTACGTGGCCGGCCGGCTCGATGCCGACAGCGAAGGCCTGCTGCTGCTCACCAACGACGGCCAGCTGCAGGCCCGCATCAGCGACCCGCGCCACAAGATGGAAAAAACCTACTGGGTGCAGGTGGAAGGTGTGCCCGACGAGGCTGCTTTGGAAGCGCTGCGCCAGGGGGTGCAACTCAACGACGGCCCCACGCGCCCCGCACGCGCGCGCAGCATGCCCGAGCCCTCGCCGCTGTGGGAGCGCGACCCTCCCGTGCGCTTTCGCCAGTCCATTCCCACCAGCTGGCTGGAGCTGGTGATCACCGAAGGGCGCAACCGGCAGGTGCGTCGCATGACCGCCGCCGTGGGCCACCCCACGCTGCGGCTGATCCGCGCGGCCATCGGGCCGCACTCGCTGCAAGACCTGGCGCCCGGCGCGCTGCGTGGCTGACCTCGACGCATCGACACATGACACATGACACATGACACAGAAGATCCTGCTCACCGGTTTTGACGCCTTCGGCGGCGCGACGCTCAACCCCAGCTGGCTCGCTGTGCAAGCCTTGCACCGCCGCCAGATCCTCGGACACACCGTGGTGGCCGCGCAGCTGCCCACCGTGTTCGACGCCTCGTTGAAGGAACTGAACGTACTGCTGACACAACACCGGCCCGCGCTGGTGGTGTGTGTGGGCCAGGCCGGCAGGCGCAGCGCACTGTCGCTGGAGCGCGTGGCCATCAACGTGAACGACGCACCCATTGCCGACAACGCGGGCGGTCAGCCGGTGGACACGCCAGTGAAGCCAGGGGCCCCGGCGGCCTACTTCACCAGCCTGCCCATCAAGGCCATGCTGGCCGCGCTGCAGGCCGAAGGTGTGAGCGCCGAGGTGTCGCAAACCGCCGGCACCTTTGTCTGCAACCACGTGTTTTACGGACTCATGCACACGCTGGCCACGCGGCGCGAACTGAAACACACGCGAGGTGGTTTCATCCACGTGCCCTGGCTGCCGGAGCAGGGCGCACCCAACATGCCGCTGGAGGACATCGTGCGTGGCCTGCGGGTGGCGCTGCGCTGCGCACTGCAGGTGGAGAAAGACGCCACGCTGGGCGCCGGCGCCACCAACTGAGCCGCCGCAGCCTCAGGCCTGCCAGACCCCGAAGCCGGCCGAGCGCAGGTCGATGCCGACCTCGATCTCCTTGTCCACCGCGTCCGCGTACTTCATCGGGTTGAAGCCCTCGTACAGATCGGGCAACAGGCGCAGCCCGTACTTCATCACATACGCGTTCGACTGGATGCCGGCCTTGTGCTTGTCGAAGCGCACGTCCGGGTCCAGCCCGGTCATGCCCACATACACACAGGGCTTGCCGTCCACATAGCCCGGGTTGTTCTTGCGGAAGCGGGGCTCGAGCAGCACGTCTTGGGACAGCTCGATCACGTAGACGTGGTGGTGGGGGCGGCGGGCCATGGTGGGCGAGAGTTTGCCTTGCTTCACAGCGGGCGCCAAAACGGCACAAGGGGCGCCAACCTGTCGATTGGCGCCCCTTGTTCAAGGTGGGCTCACTGGCGCCGGCATGGCCGGCGAAGCGAAAACTCAGGCTGCGCGGCGGCGGCGGGCCAGACCCAGGCCACCGAGTGCCAGGGCGATCAGCGCCAGGCTGCCTGGCTCAGGCACGTCGGTGGGCGGGGTGCGTGGGGTGTAGTCGAACTTGAGCGCGGCGATCTTGAACAGGTCGTCGCGGTCGCTCGCCAGGGCGGAGGCGCCAAACAGCAGGCTGTTGACCAGGCCGCTGGTGATGCTCACAGAGCGGGCGTTGCTGCTGGCGCTGTCGTTGTCGTCCGTGCGGCTGCCGAAACCGAGCGCGGCCAGTTCGGCCAAGCTCTTTCCGGCAAGGCTCAGCACATTGGCGGTGGTGCCCGTCCAGTAGCTCACGTCGCGGTCGTGGGTGCCGTAGGGGTCGATGGTCACGCTCGTGGGGTCCACGGCTGCGCTGAACTGGAACAGCACGAAATCCAGGGAATCGTTGTTGCTGACCTGGTGTTCGGGAGAGCCGCAGTTGCTGCCGCCTTCGTCGCGGTTGCAAATGCCGAGTCCGGTGGAGTACTGGCCGAGCCTGGAGGTTTCAAAGATCGTGTTGGAGCCGCCGCCAGTGAGCGACCATGCGCTGGCCGTGACGGTGACGCCGCCCATGGTGAACGTGCGCACGTTGCCGTAACTGCCGCCTGTGTTCGTGCCGCCTGAACTCAGGTTCACGGTCACCGGGGCTGCGGTGGCTGAAAGGGCCGCCATCGCCAGCGCAGCTGCCATTGCGAAGTTTTTTGCTTTCAAGGTGTTTCCTTTGTTGTGTGAATCAAATGACTGCTTCGGGTATGTACAACCATGTTCTACATACAAGCAAATCAAAAGCATTAGTCATGCCAGAAAGATTCATTCACACAAGTTGTTGATATCCATCAACATGTTGAGCGTTCTGCCTGTTGAACTTGCAACCTCTGTAAAGTTGCTCGACATACGTTCGACGTATCCAACGTGGGCGGCAGGCTCAATCGTGCGGGTTCAATACCGCCCGCATGCGCTCACCCACCAGCGACGCGGCCCGCCCAAACCCCGCCACGGAGCGCAGCGATTCCGGCTCGATGACGAAGAGCGAAAAATCCCCGAACGAAAACAGCGGTTCTGCGTCGGGCAGTTTGGCCAGGTAGGCCTGGCGCGCCTGCCCGTACCCGGGCGACTCGGGCGGGCAAGGGTGCGCCTTGCCTTGCACGCTGGCCCGGGGCAAGGCCAGCGGTGATTCCGCAGCGGCCGCGGGCGCCATCACCAGCAGCGCCACGGCCGGGTTCTGGATCATGTCTTGCGTGTGGGTGGCCAGCCGGCTCACATGGATGACGAAACCCGAGCCATCAGGCAGCAGCGCGAACGGCACCATGGACACGGCCGGTGCGCCCTTGTGCAGTGTGGCCAGGGCGGCCACGGGCTGCGTGCGCAACAGGGCGGTCAGGGCGGCGGATTCGGTGGCGTCCATGGTGCTGTTCAAGAGTTGGGTTTCCCCGGCCGCGAAGCCAGCGGCGCATGCACCGCCATCAGCTCCACCACCCAGTCGATGAAGGCCCGCAGTTTCGCACTCACATGCCGGTTGGGAGGGAAGGCCACGTACATCGGCATCGGGTCGAACTGCCAGCCGTCGAACAGCGGCACCAGCTCGCCGCGCGCAGCATGTTCGTTCGCCATGTACTGCGGCAGCCAGAGCACGCCCAGGCCCGCCACGCCGGCGGCCAGGTAGGCGTTGCCGTCGTCCACCGCCACCACGTGGCGGCCTTGCACTTCCAGTTGTTCGCCATCGCGCTGCATGACGATGGGCGCCACCTTGCCGCTGCGTGAACGCATGAACCCCACGGTGCGGTGGTGCGTGTCATCGAGTTCGCCCGGGTGCTGTGGTGTGCCCGCGCGTTGCAGGTAGCTGGGCGCGGCGTACACGCCGAGCTGCAAATCGCCCACATGGCGCACCACCAGCGACGGGTCGGTCACTTCACCGCCGCGCAGCACGCAGTCCACGTTGTCGCCGATCAGGTCCACCACCCGGTCGCTCACGCCCATGTGCAGCTGGATCTCCGGGTAACGCTCGTGGAACGCAGGAAGCGCCGGCATGAGGATCAGCCGGGCCAGCGGACTGGGCACGTCCACCCGCAGCCGGCCTTTGGGGGCCGCCAGGGCGCTGGACAGGCTGGTGTCCGCGTCTTCCATGTCGGCCAGCAGGCGCACCACACGCTCGTAGTAAGCGGCGCCGTCGGCGGTGATCTTCACCTGCCGCGTGGTGCGGTTCAGCAGCTTCACGCGCAGCCGCGCTTCGAGCTGCTGCACCAGTTGCGTCACCGTGGTCTTGCTCATGTGCAGCGTCTGCGCCGCCTTGGTGAAGCTGCCGGCCTCCGCCACGCGGGCAAAGGCTTGCAGTGCGTCGAAACGGTCCATTGCGGCTCCTCGCGCCGGGTTGATTGTTTGGGAATCTCAAACAGTCATTGTGCGACTTGCCTGTTTATCCCCGGGCCGCCGGTGCCTAGAGTCCACCCATTCCCACCACTTTCAAGAGGTTTTCCATGTCTGCACGTGATGTTGTTTTTCCCGCCGGGCGCCAGGCGCTGTATGAAAAAAACCGCTACTCGCCCGCGATCCGGTCCAACGGTTTTCTGTTCGTCTCGGGCCAGGTGGGCAGCCGCCCCGATGGTTCACCCGAGCCAGATCTGCAAGCCCAGGTGCGGCTGGCGTTCGACAACCTGAACGCCATCCTCTCGGCCGCCGGCTGCACGTTCAAGGACGTGGTCGACGTGACCGTGTTCATCGTCGACCCCGAGCCCAGGTTTGAAACCATCTGGACCGAGCTCACCAGACACTGGGGCGACGCGCCGTACCCCACGCTCACCGGCGTGGGCGTGACCTGGCTCTACGGCTTTGAATTCGAGATCAAGGTGATTGCGAAACTGCCCGAGGCCGACGCCGCCTGATCTGAGAGGCCAGCGGGCCGGGTTCAGACCGGTTTGAGCAGCTTGCGCAGCGAGCGAATCTTCTGCCAGAGCACCGCCTTGGGCAGCGTCATGGCCATGGCCTTCATGCATCGCTCCAGCCAGCCTTGGCGCTCTTGCAGGCGGTCAATGGCCTTGGTGAGGTCCCGCGCCACCGCTGGGCCATAGGCCTTTTCGGCCTTGGCAAGAGCCCGGCGTTGCAGGGGCAAGGGCAGGCCCATCATGGCCAGGTCGATCACGTCCCGGCTGAACACGCTGTCGTCTGCCCAGCGGTCTGAATTGGCCAGCAGTTTGGACGCTGCCATGTCCAGCGGCGTGAGGGTGTGGACACCACACACCACATCGTCGTTGGCCGGCGTTTCCAGCTCCATACGTGCCTCGCGAACGATCTCGAACTTGATGGCCTCGCCGTCCATTTGCACCGTCGTGCGCAAGCCGTACTGATCGGCGCGCACTTCGCGCAGCATCGTCAGCGGCTGGGCACCTGGGCGCACCAAGGCGTTGAGCCCAGCCGGGCCGGTGAGCAACTGGCGCAGTTCCCGGTAGCCCGCAGCGTCGGACACCAGAAAGTCGATATCCACCGATTCGCGGTACTCGCCATAGCGCAGGGCGATGCAGGTGCAACCGCCAAACAGGCAACCGTGGTGGCGTAGCGCATCGCCGTCCAGCGCGGCCAGCACATGCGCGATGCGCTGGTGGTGTGGCCGCTCAAACATCAGACATGCCCACCGACGCGCCACCCCCCAGACCCGTTCGCAACGCCTGCAACAGCGCCTGCTCAGCGACCGACATGGCTGCGGTGTCCAGATGGCGCGCATTGCGTTCGTAGATGCCCAGTGCCTCCATGGGCGTGAGCGTGTCGGTGCCGTGCACCTGCCAGGCCAAGGCTTTCAACTGCGGGTAGTCCGCCAGGCGCACACGCACCGGTATCCACTCGTTGAGGTCGGCCGGGCTCGTTCCTGTGGCTTGGGCGTCCTCTGTGTTTCGGGCCAGCAGCGTCATGCCCAGCGCCGCCATCGCGTTGGCCCAGGCGCCGCCGGTCACCGACGGCTCGCCCTTCTCGATGCGGTGCAACGTCACCCGCGACATGCCCGCCGCCTCTGCCGCTGCGGTGCTGCTCACCCGCAAGGCTTTGCGGCGCGCACGAACCTGCTCGCCCAAGGCTTGCAGCTGGGCTGTACTTTGGTCTGAAGGGAGCGGTGCGTGGGCCGGCATTTGTTTCTCATTCTGATCAAAACGACCATTTTGTCAAGTATGAGAAACAATTTTCGCCTTCAGGTCTGCGTGGACCGGTACCGACTCACAACCACACCGACCCCGGTGCCGGGCTGGTCTCGATGGTGAACTCGGGCGAGCCGCCCAGCACGAAAGCGCCGAGCACCAGGCTGAGCAGCGAGATGAACAGGCTGGCCCAAAACGCGGTCCAGAACCCGTCGACCTTGAAGCCGTCCACCAGCCTGGCCACCAGCAACAGCATCAGCGCGTTGATCACCAGCAGGAACAGGCCAAAGCTCAGCAGCGTCAAGGGCAGCGTGAGCACCACCAGCAGCGGCCTCACGATCGCATTGGCCAGCCCCAGCAGCAGGGCCGAAACCACCAGCGCCGAGGTGCTGCCGAACCGGATGCCCTTGAACAAATGGCTCGCGACCCACAGGGCGAGGGCGGTGATGGCCCAGTGGAGGAGGAAGGGGGTGAGGTTGGCGAGCATGGGGGCGAAGTCTTGGGAGAGGTGGTGATCAGGCGTGCCTGTAGTTTAGGTTGCACGCATTGGCGGACTTTGGTTGCGTTCGATTCGATTGCGTGCATCATGCGGACAGGGACGCAATTACTTACAACTAGATGGCCACACTCATACCTGCACTGGGCGCTTGTCTTTCACGCATGACCAACGGCGAGAAACGCCTCGCCGAGCGGCTGGAGCAAAAGTTAGAGGACGACTACCTGCTTTGGTACGACGTGCCCGTTGGCCCCAAACAATCGCACCCCGACTTTGTGATCCTGCATCCGCGCCGCGGGCTGCTGATTCTGGAAACCAAAGACTGGAAGCTGGAGACCATCAAGAGCGCCACACGCCAGGCCTGGGAAATCATTCCCGACGGGCATGTGAAGGTGGTCATCAACCCGCTGGCACAGGCGCGGCATTGCGCCATTCAAGTCGTGAACGCGCTGGAGCGCGACGAACAGCTGGTGCAGCCCAGCGGCGCCCACCAGGGCAAGCTGGCTTTTCCGTGGGGCCATGGCGTGGTGTTCACCCGCATCACGCGCAAACAGTTCGTGACGGCTGGCCTGGGCGAAGCGATTGAGCCGCACCACGTCATCTGCTCCGACGAGATGACCGAGTCCACCGACCCGGAGGCGTTTCAGCAACGCCTGTGGAACATGTTTCCGCACGCGTTCGGCAACGTCATGTCGTTGCCGCAGCTTGACCGCGTGCGCTGGATCATGTTTCCCGAGGTGCGCGTGCAGGTGCAAGGCGCCCTGTTTGACGACAGCGACGAGGCCGCCGAAATGCCCAGTGTGATGCGGGTGATGGACATTCAGCAGGAGCAGCTGGCCCGCAGCCTGGGCGACGGGCACCGCGTGATTCACGGTGTGGCCGGCTCGGGCAAGACCATGCTGCTGGGCTACCGCGCCGAGCACCTGGCCAAGGCCCACACCGCCACCAGCAAACCCATCCTCATGCTTTGCTACAACATTCCCCTTTCGCTGCAACTGGCGCGGGTGATGGCTGCAAAAGGCATTGCCGACCGCGTGCAAGCGATCAACTTCCACAAGTGGTGTCGAGAACAGCTCAAAGCGTACGGTCAGCCGTTACCACCCAACGGACGCCCCGACTATTCCGCTGAGCTGGTGCAACGCGTCATCAACGGCGTGGACCGCCAGCAGATTCCCAGCGGGCAATACCAGGCCGTGCTCATTGACGAAGGCCACGACTTCGCGCCCGAGTGGCTCAGGCTCATCACGCAGATGGTGGACCCGGCCACCAACAGCCTGCTGGTGCTGTACGACGACGCGCAGAGCATTTACGAGCGCAGCCGCAGCAAGCA
Source organism: Hydrogenophaga sp. RAC07 (assembly GCF_001713375.1). Taxonomy (NCBI): domain Bacteria; kingdom Pseudomonadati; phylum Pseudomonadota; class Betaproteobacteria; order Burkholderiales; family Comamonadaceae; genus Hydrogenophaga; species Hydrogenophaga sp. RAC07. The sequence goes on along the minus strand of NZ_CP016449.1, from coordinate 2,500,508 downwards.
GTTCAGCTTCAGGAGCGTGGGCATTCAAGCGCAGGGGCGCACCACCATCCTCAAGATCAACTACCGCAACACGCGGCAGATTTTGCAAACCGCCAGCCTCGTGGCCGCCGATCTGTTGACCGCCGAAGACAAGGACGAAGACGGCATCCCCATGCTCAAACCCGTGAGCTGCGGGCGCGACGGCGAAGCGCCGCTGATCATCCGCCTGCCCAGCCTGCGGGCCGAAGCCACGCGCGTGGCCGAGCTGCTGGGTGCCGCCCACCAGGAAGGCCACGCCTGGGGCGACATGGCCATCATCTGCCGGCACTACAGCGAGATGGACGAATGCGCCGGCGTGCTGCGCCAGCGCGGCCTGCCGCACCAGGTGCGCAAAGGCGCGGGCAGCTTCGACCCCGCCGCCGACACCATCAAGGTGCTGACCATGCACGCCAGCAAAGGGCTGGAGTTCCCGGTGGTGGCACTGGTGGGCGCGGGCAACATGCCCGCGAAAGGCGAAGACGAGCGCGAAGAAGCCAAGCTGTTTTATGTGGGCGCTACGCGGGCCACGCACCGGTTGGTGATTGGTTTGAGCGGCGGCGGACGGTTTGCAGACCGCTTTGCCGCCTGAGATTGATTCACGCTGCCATCAGCACCCCACATGGAAACCCAATTCAACGGCACGCTCAAGAAGTGGAACGCCGAGCGAGGCTTTGGCTTTGTGGTGGCCGAGCATGGCGACCAGGAACTGTTTGTGCACGTGTCCGCCTTCCCTCGCGATGGCCGAACACCCGCAATCGGCGAGCGGCTGACGTTTGAGATGGAGCAGGACAAGGAAGGTCGCAAACGGGCTGTGCGGGTGCGCCGACCGGGCGCCGCTGGCTCGTTGCTGTCACGCCATGCCGGTGAGCAAGCCAGACACCAGAACCGCCGTGAACACCATCGCAACGAGGGAAGCTCGTTCGGCGCACGCTTCGTGGTGTTGCTGCTGGTCGCCGGGCTTGGTTGGTACGGCTACGCGCAGTACGCCGAGCGGGCGGAAAGGCCGCAAACCGCACCACAAAGCGTGATGAGCCCGGCGACAACGAGCGCGCCCGAGTTCAAGGCACCCGCGTTTCAGTGCGACGGCCGCAAACACTGCGGGCAGATGACGTCTTGCAGCGAGGCCAAGCTGTTTCTGAAGAACTGCCCGGGCATGGAAATGGACGGGGATGGCGACGGGATTCCGTGCGAGCAGCAGTGGTGTACGGGGCTGTTCGGTGGGTGAGAGGGATTGGAATCTGACCCCGAATATCTGTGACCCCGAATATCTGACCCCGAATATCAGAGGAATTGGAATCTGACCCCGAATATCTGACCCCGAATATCGACCCCGAATATCGGGTTGGGTGGGGATGGGGTGTTTGGAACACGGATTGCTGACAAAGCTTTTGGCTTCTGGTTATTTGATTGACAAATGAACTTCGGGAAATTTAGTGGAAAAAGAGAAAAGTTATAGACAGCTCTGGCTGAAGTATTGAAATAAATAGAAACGGGGAAATTCATATGTACATCACGCGCGTGAAGGTGGTTAATTTTCGTTCTTTGGCAGATGTCGAGGTACTGCTGGATGATTACACTGCTCTTGTTGGTCTAAATGACTCTGGGAAGAGTAATCTGCTCAGAGCATTGAATTTGTTCTTCAATGGGCAGACGGATCTCGGGCATCAACTAAGTTTTGCCAATGATTTTAGCCAGCAGGCAAAAGTCATCGGAAAGAAGGCGAAGCAAATAGAAATTGAGATAGAGTTCTCGCCTCCGAAGAACTATTCTGATAGTGGTCCAGTAATTTGGAAAAAGAACTTCCGCGCAGATTCTTTAGCTCCGCACTTTGATCAGGTCTACAAGAAAGATGGTACAAAATTTTCGAAAGGGTCAAGGGTTGAGTATTGGGTGCGCCATATTGCATTTGAATATGTTCCTGCGATTCGTGGAAAGCATTTTTTTGATATTTTGAAGCGACGACTGTACACAACTTTGGCGGCGACGGTTGCTCCGAAGTTAACAGGTGCATCCAGTTCTTTTCTTTCTGATCTAAGAAAAGAAGTTAAGAAAATTGAGTCGGAATCTCAGCGGTTACTCAAATTGAAAACGGAGTTTTCTTTGCCAAGGGATTTGGGGGAATTATTTGAGGTGCTGGATTTCGATGCCGCCGATAGCCATGCTAGAACTGCGTTGCAATATCGAGGAGATGGTGTTCAAGGACGGCACGTTCCACTTATCTTAAAATTTTTGGCTGACCAAAGAAAGGTTAACTCTTCGAAAGGAAAGCCACCATCTGAAACGGTATGGGGATTTGAAGAGCCTGAGAACAATCTGGAATTGGCTAAGCAAATTGAGGTTGCGGAGGAGTTTAAGGATTACACGGCCTCAGTCCAGATATTGGTCAGTACCCATTCACCCGCATTTTATGGGATGGCTAAAGCATTTGGCTCTATCTCAATCGCGGTTCGCGATGTTGGGAAAACTAGCTTTGTTGAAAGCGTCTCTCCTGAGGACATTGATACGCACCTTGGTCTCATGCCATTTGTCGAGCCGTATCTTGCACGAGCTGTGAATGAGCGAAATGAGCTAATTCAAGCGATTAAGGACTTAAAGGCAAGCGTGCTGGTACGGGATAAACCAGCCCTCTATGTCGAAGGGAGTAGCGATAAAAAGATAATTGAGGCGGCGCTCAAGTCGCTTGGATTGCCTGCTACGTTTGAAATCGTAGCCAAAGAAGGGTTAAATGGAGGTGCGAACTGGGTGGCTGGATGCTGTGTTGCTAGGGCGGCAATGACAGACTTGCAAGCGAAAACTGCAGCAGTATTGGATGATGATGATGCTGGTGTCGAAGGTGTATCAAATATTCAAACGCGATGTGAAGCTATTGGGAGGCAGGGGCGCGTAAAGTGCTTTGTTGTGGGAAGATCTAACGGAAATGATGAAGTGCGAAAGGTAAAGACATCTGGAATAAAAATTCCTTTCGGAATCGAGGAGGTTTGCGGCCGAGAGGCTTGGGAGCACGCAGAGCTTAAAGGTTGGCTTGAGGAGCGGGGGCAAGAACTGATCGAGAAGAACTTTTCACTATTAACCAAAGAAAAAACTTTATCAAAAGTAATCGATGAACTAGTGGATGATGTTCAAGTCCGGAGGCTAATTGAGTATAAAATGATCCCCGAAAGAAAGGGGCAATTTGCAAAATATGCTGCAGATTCATTGGGCAATGGTGGAGAAATGCCGTTGTCACTTGAGGCGCTTGCGCGTGAGATCCATCGTTACTTTTAATTGCATTTGACGGTGTTGCGTTGTCGCACTGAGTGTCATTGAGTGCATTTACAGTCAAAAAAAATGCCGGCCCTCCATAGGGAGTGCCGGCATTTTTGTATTCTGTTCTAGGCAGTACGGCTTTACTTCCCCCAGCTGTCCTTCAACCCCGTAACCCGATTAAAAACCGGCTTCCCCGCCGCATGATCCACTCGATCCGCTACAAAGTACCCAAACCGCTCAAACTGGAATTTCTCATCCGGTTTCGCCGCAGCCAATGACGGTTCCACATAGGCCGTCACCACCTTCAAGCTGTTCGGGTTCAGCGCTTCAATGAAGTCTTTGCCGCCGGCGTCGGGCTGGGGGTCGCTGAACAGGCGGTCGTACAGGCGCACTTCGGCGGGAACGCCGTCGGCCACGCTCACCCAGGTGATGGCGGCTTTGGCTTTCACGCTGTCGGCGCCGGGGGTGCCGCTCTTGGTGCCGGGGATCACCTTGGCGTGCACGGCGGTCACGGTGCCGCTGGCGTCTTTTTCGCAGCCGGTGCACTCGATCACGTAGCCGCCCTTCAGCCGCACCACGTTCCCAGGAAACAGGCGCTTGTAGCCCTTGGGCGGCACTTCTTCAAAGTCTTCGCGTTCGATCCACACCTCTTTGCCGATCTTGAACACGCGCTCGGGCGGCGGGGTCTGGCCTTCTGCAATGGCGCTGTGGGGCAGGGCGGGCTGGGTGCAGTCTTCCGTGTAGCCGTCAGACCCAAAGGCCTCGGCCCAGTTGGTGAGCACCAGCTTGACGGGGTCGAGCACGGCCATGCCGCGGTGGGCCTTGTTTTCCAGGTCTTCGCGCAGGCAGCCTTCGAGCGTGCTGTAGTCGATCCAGCTGTCGCTCTTGGTCACGCCGATGCGTTCGGCAAACATCTGGATGCTCTCGGGCGTGTAGCCGCGTCGGCGCAGGCCGACGATGGTTGGCATGCGCGGGTCGTCCCAGCCGCTGACCTTGTGGTCGTACACCAGCTGCGCGAGCTTGCGTTTGCTGGTGATCACGTAGGTGAGGTTGAGCCGGGCAAATTCGTACTGGTGCGGCGCGGGGTGCGCGAGCAGGCCGCCTTCGCACAGGCGGTCCATCAGCCAGTCGTAAAACGGGCGCTGGTCTTCAAACTCCAGCGTGCAGATGCTGTGTGTGATCTGCTCCAGTGCGTCCTCAATGGGGTGCGCAAAGGTGTACATGGGGTAGATGCACCAGGTGTCGCCGGTGTTGTGGTGCGTGGCGCGGCGAATGCGGTAAATGGCGGGGTCGCGCAGGTTGATGTTGGGCGAGGCCATGTCGATCTTGGCGCGCAGCACCATGCTGCCGTCTTCGTGCTGGCCGTCGCGCATTTCGCGAAAGCGCGCCAGGTTCTCGGCGGGCGTGCGGCTTCTGAACGGGCTGTCGGTGCCGGGCTTGCCAAAGTCGCCGCGCGCGGCGCGCATCTGTTCGGCGGTTTGCTCGTCCACATACGCGTGGCCGGCTTCAATGAGGTACTCGGCCGCGCGGTACATGAAGCCAAAGTAATCGCTGGCCTGAAACAGGTGGCTCTGGCCGTTGGCTTCCCAGTTGAAGCCCAGCCACTTCACCGCATCCAGGATGCTGTTGACGTACTCCGTGTCTTCCTTCTCGGGGTTGGTGTCGTCAAAGCGCATGTGGCACACGCCGCCGTAGTCGCGCGCCAGGCCAAAGTTGAGGCAGATGCTTTTGGCGTGGCCCACGTGCAGATAGCCGTTGGGCTCGGGCGGGAAGCGGGTGCGGATCCTGGCGGGGTCCAGCGGGCCGGCGGCGTGGTGCGCGGCGTCGCCCGGGGTGCCGGCCCAGTGGCGCTGGGCGTAGGTGCCGGCGGCCAGGTCGTGTTCGATGATCTGGCGCAGGAAGTTGCTGACCTTGTGTTCGCCCTCTGCGGGGGCGTTTGCGGTGGTGCTGGATGGCTTGCTGGGGGGGGTGTTGGAGCTCATCAAGGCATTCTAGGGGCGCGGTGCGTTTCCCCTCGGTGCCAGCGGTCTGTGGCGCGGGCTGAATGGTCGTGGCGCACCGCTTCAATTCGGGGGCTTTCCGTTATGGTTGCTGCGGAGTCGAGGAAACCCCCCGGGGCACACACAAGATGCAAAACGAACACCCTGAAACCATCCCCAACGAAGAGCCCACGCAGTGGGAAATCACGCAGGCCGAAGACGTGTTTTTGCCCTCGGTGCGCGTGCGCCTGGGCTGGGCCGACATTGAAGCGGCCGTGGAGCGCGGCGCCATCGTGCCGAGCGAGGCACACGCCTTGTGGGCCTCGTGGGCATCACCGGGCAGCGACCAGCGCGTGAGCGCTGACGAACTGGCGCCCTCGGGCGCGCAGCCGGTGCCCTCGGGCGTGCCCATGTCACCCATGCCGCGCATGGCAGCGGGCCCGGCCTTCTCGTTCACCAACACGCTCTATTACTTTGGCGGCATGCTGGCCATTGGCGCCATGACGCTGTTCATGACGCTGGGCTGGGAACTGTTCGGCGCCTGGGGTGTGTTTGCCTTGGCCATGGGCTACATGGCGGGTGCGCTGCTGGTGGCGCGCAACCTCATGGTGCAGCGCCTGCGCACACCGGCCGGTGTGCTGGCCACGCTGGCCGTGTGCCTGGTGCCGCTGGCGGTGTGGGCGCTGCAGAGTGGTCTGGGCCTGTGGCCCGAAGGCCCGAACGACAGCTACCGGGACTACCACCGCTTCATCGACTGGCGCTGGCTCACGCTGGAGCTGGCCACGCTGGCGGCGGCGGTGGTCATGCTGTGGCGCTTCCGTTTGCCGTTCATGGTGATGCCGGTGGCCGTGACGCTCTGGTACCTCAACATGGACGTGGCGCACATGCTCATGCAAAAAGACGGCTTCGACTGGGAATTCACGCGCGACGTGTCGCTGGTGTTTGGTCTCGCCACCTGCGCCATCGCCGTGTGGGTCGACCTGCGCGTGCGAGCCGCCACGCACCCGCTGAACCGGCAAGACTTCGCCTTCTGGCTCTACTTGTTCGGCGCCATCATGTTCTGGTGTGGGCTGAGCCTGCGAGACAGCGACTCGGAACTCAACAAGTTCCTCTACGCGCTGATCAACGTGGGCCTGGTGTTCCTGGGCGCGGCCATCGGCCGGCGCGTGTTCACCGTGCTCGGTGCCATCGGCGTGGCGGTGTACCTGGGCTACCTGTCGCACCGCGTGTTTGAAGACAGCCTGCTGTTCCCGTTTGCGCTCACGCTGCTGGGGCTGGGCGTGGTGGCGCTGGGCATCTGGTGGCAGCGGCGCGAGGCCGCCATCCATGCGCGTCTGGCCGGCTGGCTGCCAGCGGCGCTGAGGCCGCTGGCGTCCGGCTGACGATCAGTACGTCAGGTTCAACTGCAGCACCGCGGTGGTGCCGCTCACTTCGTTGCCCACCACCAGCAGCGGTTTGCCGTTGGGTGACTGCGCGGCGGGGATGAACACCAGGCCTTCAGGACCCAGGTCTCCTGCGGTGGCCAGGTTGCCGGCGAGGGCGAGGTCTTCCGGCTTGCTCACCCACTCGTCGCGGGTGTTCAGGTAATCCACACGCTTCGGCGCCACGGGGTTGGTGATGTCGTACACCAGCACGCCGCCCATGCGCTCCAGCCCGATGAAGGCAAAGGTCTTGTTGCCGATCTTGCCCAGTGCCAGGCCTTCGGGCTCGGGGCCCTTGGCGTCGCTGCGGCTGTCCAGCCCGTTGCCGTCGGTGTGGCCGGAATTGAAGTAGGTGGCGCAAGGAATGCTGCGGTTGGAGCCGAGCTTGCAGTCGGCGCTGGCGAGGAATTTTTCGATCTCCGCGCCGGAGTCCCACACCAGGGTGCCGTTGGCGTCCCAGATGCTGAACGAGCGTGCGCCGTAGCTGTAGAGGTTGTCGTACATGAGGCGGTTGCCGTTGACATCGTCTCGCACCCCGGCAGCGGTGTACATGATGGGGTTGCCCGTCACGCTGTCCACTTGGTAGCCCATGGCCCAGCTGATGTTGAGACGGCCCAGCGCGTTGTCGGCGCGGCAGCCGAGCGGGTCGCCGTTGATGGCGCCGCAGTAGCCGAAGGTGGCGGGGTTGAGCAGGCCGCCGGCGGCCAGTGCCTTGAGTTGCGGCGGCAGGTCGTCGTATTCGCGGCCCGACCATCCGCTCTTGTTGATCAAGTGCTTCACGCGGAACTCTTCTACAAACCCCTTGCTGGCATCACCCGGGGTCGCAGTGGCCTTGTCACCCCAGTACAGGTCGTTGGTTTCGCCCCAGGCGCGCGCATCGCCTTCGTTGGCGGTCACCAGGTAGGTCTGGCCAGCCACAGCGTACGACGCCATGCTGTCGGGCAGGTACATGCCGCGCACGCCAGCCCAGTTGCGGATGTTGATCACCTTTTCGTCGTCGGCCACGTCCAGCTCATTGCCCACTGCGCCATGGTCCTTGTAGCCCAGCGGCAGCACGTTGGTCACGGTGGCCGTGGCGATGTTCACCTTGGCCAGCGCGTTGTTCTCTTGCAGCGTCACCCAGGCGGTGCTGCCGTCGGCCGAAATGGCGATGTACTCGGGCTCCAGGTCTTGCGCCACGCTGGCGCCCGGGCCGTAGATGCGCACGCCGGCCGTGCGCAGGGCTGCGGCCTGGCCGTTGAAGGCGGTGAAGCCGGCGGTGCGCACCACGGGCGTGGCGAGGTTGCGCACGTCGATGACGCTGATGCTGCCTTCGGGGTCGGTCTGGTAGTCGTCGCTGGGTTCGCCTTCGTTGGCCACCAGCACGCTGGTGCCGTCGGGCGTGAAGGTGATCATGTCGGGCTGCGCGCCGATGGTCACCGAGCTGATGAGGCTGAGGTCTGACGCGCGGTAAAGCGCCATGCGGCCCGGGTCGGTTTTCACGGGCGCCTGGATGGCCACGGCCACGGTGCCGTTGAACACGGCCACGCTGTTGATCTCGGCGCCTGCGAGCACGGCGGTGGCGTCGAGCGTGCCGATCTTCACCGGGTTGGCCGGGTTGGCGAGGTTGAGCACGTCCACCGCACCCAGCTGGGCATTCACCACAAAGAGGCGCTTGCTGGCGGCGTCAAACGCGGGGATTTCGGCCGCGCTCACCTCGTACTGGCCGGTGCTGAAACCACCAATCTTCTCCAGCGTGAGGCCCGCAGGCGTGGCTTCCACCACGGGGGTGGTGGGGGTGGGCGAGTCGCTGCCGCCACCGCAGGCGGCGAGCGCGGCGGTCATGACGAGGGAGGTTGCAAACAGGCGGACGCGCGGCTGCGGAGGCAGGAGTCTCATGGTGGTCTTGTGGTTGGGGTTGAAACCACAGGTTGTAGGCAAGCCCCATGAAACCCCGGTGACGACCGTGTGACGGTGGTGTGAATCCTTCACCGCTGGCGACCCGCGCAGGGCCGCCCGGCTACTGACCGAAGCGTGGACCGTCTTTCAGAAACGCATCTTCTTCGGGCGTGCCCTCGCGCCCGAGCACGGCGTTGCGGTACGGAAAGCGCCCGTATTGCGCCACGATGTCGCGGTGCACCACGGCAAAGCGCAGGTTGCTGTTGAGCTTGTCGCGCAGCGCCTCGGGGCTGCTGTCCACCAGCGTCTGGAAACGCGCCACGCATTCCTCTTGCAGCGCCAGGTTCTCGGCGTGCATGAGCGGCATGTAGAGGAACACGCGGCCGGCCGGTGTGAGCATGGTGTCCATGCCTTCGGCAATGGAAAGGCGGGTCAGGCGCTGCGCCCGGGCGTCGCCGTCAAACGCGCGGCGCTGGCCGCGGTGCACGTTGCGCGAGAGCTGGTCGAGCAGCACGATGAGCGCCAGCCGCGAGCGGGGCTCGGTTTCCCAGTCGGTGAGGCCACCGTTCAGTGCTTCGTCCACCAGCGGGCCGAAACGCTGTCGGATGGCCTCGTCCTGCGCGGGGCCGCCGCCAAACCACAGCGCGTTGAGGTCTTGCGAGGGCCAGTCCCGCTGCAGGCCGTCGCCGAACCAGAAATCGAGCACATCCTGGGCAGCGGGAGGTGGGGTGGGGGTGAGGTGGGTCATGGGGTTACGTCTGGCTACGACTTTGACGGGGCATGCGGTACACCGAAGCAGGCGTTTCCGTGTAATGCACGCACAGGGTAACCAAAACAAGACCCTGGCACCCGCCCCACGCGAACTCAGGAGCCCCACATGAAAACCGCCTCACTCAAAGCCCACTGGGCCCGCACCTCGGCCCTGGCCCGTGGCCTCACGCTGGCCGCCCTGGCCGCCGGCGCCTGGGCCGTGTCCACCGCCGCCACGCAAGCGCACGCGCGTGACAACATTTCCTGGTCCATCGGCATCGGCTCGCCCGGTGTGGCCGTGGGTGTGTCCAACTACCCGCCTGTGTACGGGCACGCCTACCCCGTGTACGAAGAGCGCTACCCCATCTACGAAGAGCGCCGCCCGGTCTACCAGCGCCCCATCATCGTGCAGCCGCGCCCGGTGGTGGTCTACCCGCAGCCGGTCTATGTGCAACCGCGCCCCTACTACCGCGCCGGCTGGGGCCACGGCCCGCGCTGGGATGACCGCCGCCATGGCCACGGTCACCGCAAACACGGCCACCGCGGTGGACGGGGTTGGGACGACGACGGCCGTCGCGGCCACCGCTGATGCCGCTTACAACCGGGACACGGTGTCCCGGTTGGTTTGAGCGATGTTGCGAAACCCCTTCGAGACGCGTGCGTCTCGCGCCACCTGGTCCCAGAAATGCAAGGCCAATGCCACAGCCTCTGGCCAAACCGCCAGGGTGTCGGCGTTGGGGTGCAGCGCACGGGCCGCAAAATCGCGCTCCACCAGTTCACCGTTCACCGGGGCATAGAGCATGGGCAACATGTCGTAGGTGGGCGAAAGGTGCCAACGGCCTTGGTCCAGCAGCAAGGAGATGTTGCCGTAGTGGCGGTCGGTGTTGCCGATCAGTGCGCCAAATGCATCGAGCAGGCGCAACCGGTGTGCATCTTCCAGTGTCATCAATTGCCGCGCCGCCATGCGCTGGGCGGTGGCGGCCCAGTGGTCCATCTGCCCCACGAACTGCGCGTCATACGCCAGCAGCGAGACCATGCCGATGCGGCCGTGACCCGTGCGGTCGAACCGCTGCGCTTCCAGAAAGACCCGGTTGGCCGCCATCACGATTCGGGTCCGGGCGGCTGGCAGGTTGTTCTGCCCCAACGTGTGCAGCGCCAGGTGTTCGCACACCAGCAGATCGCGCCAGCGTTGGTCGACGGGTGCCGCGCCCGCCGGCGAAAACTTCACGATCATGGGCTGGCCGTTCAGCGTGGTGCAGAACTTGGGCTGTTCACCGCCCGCCGACGAGCCTGGCAGCGTGCCCTGCATGGCACGTTCGGCAAGCAGGGGGTAGTCCCGCTCGGGAACGTTGGTGGTCGAGAGCCGCTGGGGCAATGTATGAAAGCGCTCAAAGGCCGACTGACCCACGATGAGGTTGCCAGGCAGATCGTCCCCGGCCTGCACCAGCGCCCGGAGCACATCGTCTTCGCTCCAATGACGCAGGTCGTTGGGCAAGCGCAGTTCGGGATGGGCCTGCGCAAAGGTGCGGCCCATGAACCCCTGCGGTCGCATGTCTTGTAGAAACCACGGCAGACCGGCGTGCAGTTCGCTCGCACCATCAACCTCGTCGACCCAGAAGCGTCCGCCCGGCAGCGCCACCATGCGTCCAAAGGCCGAGGCTTTGCCCTGCGCATCCACGCGCATCAGCGGAATCTCCCTGCCCACGCCGTCGATGTGTCGCGCCAGCAGGTATTGCTGTGATCGTGCTGCACCCACCTTGATCACGCGACCATCGCGCAGCAAGGGCGCCAGAGCCCGTGAAACGGTGGGTTGGCTCACGCCCATCCGCGCCTTCAGATCGGCGCTGGTGGCCACACCGCCGAGCAGTCGAAGGGTGTCCAGCAAAGCTTCGCTCATTGGAATGTTGAATAGATACTTGAATAGATATGTGAATGTATCCGTATATGGATAAATCTGGGGATTATCCCGGTCTGAATGAATAGATACTCCCGCTCAAACGGCGGGTCAGGCCAGGGGGCTGCCCTCACATCGCCCGAAACCGGTCCGCGTAGAGCCGGCTCACGGCGAAGGTTTCGGGTCGGGCGCGCAGGCGCAGGCCCAGGCGGCCGGCTTCGTTGCGGTTGACGCTCTCGATGGCGTCGGCGCGCACCACGGTGCCCCGGTGGATCTGCCAGAACACGGTGGCGTCCAGCTGGGGCATCAGTTCTTTCAGCGGGGTGCGGATCAGCACCTCGCCTTGTGCGAGCAGCACGCGCACGTATTTGTCGGACGCCTCGAACGCCAGCACCTCCCCCAGGTGCACCATGCGGATGCTGTTGCCCACGCTGGCCGGAATCACCTGCAGGCGCGTTGCGGTCGATGGCGTTTGGGCCATGAGGCAGCGCAGTTGCTCCAGCGTGGCGTCCAGTGGGCCGGTGGCGGGCCGGCGTTGTGCCAGCAAGGCCTGCACGCGCTGCACGGTCAGGCGCAGGCGCTCGGGTTGCACGGGTTTGAGCAGGTAGTCCACCGCCTGCGCCTCGAAGGCCTGCACGGCGTAGGCGTCAAACGCGGTCACGAACACGAGCGCGGGGAAGGCCTGGTCGTCGGGCCACTCTTCGGCCAGTTCGGCAGCGGCTTCCAGCCCGGTGCGCCCGGGCATGCGGATGTCGAGCAACAGCACGTCGGGCCGCAGCGCCAGCGCTTGCGCCACGGCGGCTTCGCCGTCGCCCACCACCTTCACCACCGTCAGCTCGGGCCAGGCGATCGCCAGTTCGGCCTGCAGCGCCTGGGCCAGCAAGGGTTCGTCTTCGGCGATGAGGGCGGTGGCGTTCATGGGGTGTGCAGGGGCAGGGTGAGCAGGGCGCGGGTGCCGGCGCCGGGGGCGCTGTGCCAGTGCAGCCGGGCCTGGCCGGGGTAGGCGGTGGTCAGGCGTTCGCGCACCTGGCTCAGGCCGAAGCCGGCCGCGGGCTCGGCCTCGCAACCCACACCGGTGTCGCTCACCTCCAGCTCCAGACCGCCTTCACCCCGACGCGCCACCACGCGGATTTCGCCGCCGTCCACGCTGGGCTCCAGCCCGTGGCGGATGCAGTTTTCCACCAGCGGCTGCAGCAGCAGCGGCGGTACGCTCTGGTGGCTCAGCGCCTCAGGGAGTTCGAGCGCGTAGCGCAGGCGTGGACCCATGCGCAGGGCCATGAGTTCGAGGTAGTCGCGCAGGCGGGCGAATTCGTCGGCCAGGGTGTGGCGCCCGGCGGTGGCGTCTGCGCGCGAGGCCCGGAGCGTGGCGCGCAGGAAATCGTTGAGCCGGTCCAGCATGGCCACGGCGCGCACGGGGTCGGTGCCGATGAGGGCGCGCAGGTTGGCCAGGGTGTTGAACAGCATGTGCGGCTCCAGCTGAGATTCGAGCAGCCGCAGGCGCGCTTCGGTGGCCTGGCGCTGGGCTTCTTCGCTGGCCAGTCGGGCGCGCGCCAGCATTTCGCGGCTGGTGAAGTAGTACGCACCAAAGGCACCGGCCGAGAGCGACATCAACACGAAGCCCAGGGTGGCGCGGGGGAAGTTCTTCAGGCCCAGCAGCAGTTCCCGGCCCAGCATGAAGTTGGCGCTGGCGCTGCCCAGGGGATAGGCCACCAGCACCGCGCCCACCACCAGCGCGGCCATGGCGGGCGCGCCGGGCCAGCCGCTGGCGTGCAGCACGTAGCGCCCTCCGTCGATCAGGCCCCAGATCAGCATGCCGATGCACTGGGAATACACCATGTTCTCCGCAAAGGTGTCACCCATGACCACGGTGATGGCCAGCGCAATGACCGTGTTGAACACCACGGCGGCAAAGGCCCGGCGGGCGATGGTGGCGAGGTTGAGCGGCGGCATGGGCGCAGTATCCCGCAAGGCCGGGGCGTGGCTCACAGGCCCTGGCGCTCCCGCATCAGGCGCTCGCGTTCCTGCGCCACCAGCCGCGCCTGCAGCCCCCCGCCGCCGAGCGCCAGCCACACGCCCACGCCGTGCATGAGCAGGCCCAGGCCCCAGCCGAGCGCGGGGTAGATGGCCCAGTGGCGCCCGCTGGCCAGCGAGATGCCCATCAGGGCGGTGTTGACGGCCAGGAAGACCAGGGCGTGGGCATACCAGCCCATGCGGGCGCCGGCGCGTCGGCGGGCGAGGCGGTCCAGGTCGGGTTCGGTGGCGGTGTGCTGGTGCAGCTTCATGGTGGACCTTCGGGGATGGAAAAGCGGTGGGTCAGACTAGGCCGAGCCATTGGCCCCAGACCAGCTGGCCGAGGACGCGCCCGGGGGCGAGCGTGAACGCACCCGCGATCAGGCAGCCGCTGATGTACAGCGACAGCATGGTGATGCGGTGGCCCTTCACGTTGCCGCGCAGCAGTTGCCGAAAGGCGAGGAACAACGCGCCCAGCACGATGGGGATCAGCAGGTGGATGGCCGAGAAGCCGGCGATGTTGGGCAGGGTGGGGTCGCTGATGAAGATGGCCGAGAACGCCGTGATGAGCATCAGCGTGACCCAGGCGTAGCCCGCGGCGCGGTGCAGCCGGGGGCGTTGGCTGCGGGATTGGTGGCTGGCGTGGCCGCGGCGCGCCCACAGGGCCAGGGGGCCGATGGCCACTGCGGCCAGGGCCGCGGTCATGTGGATGGCGATGAGGGGAGTGAGTTGCATGGCGCTCTCCGGTGGGGGGGGTGAGCGCACTGTGCCCAGCGGCCCGGCGCGGGCCCAGCGGCTTGCGACGGATCGGCGCAGCCGCGGCGCGAAACGCCCGCAGCACGGCGCGAAACGCAGCGGGCAGATCCCCCACGGCCCGTTTGCTGCGCTCGCCATTCCTACAATCTCCCCATGAAAAGATCGCAGTGGATGACAGGTGTGGTGGTGCTGGCCCTGGTGGCGGCTGGCGCCTGGTGGTGGAGCCAGCGCAGCGCGCAGGCGGCCGTGCAATACCGCACCGCGCCCATCGAGCGGGGCGGCATGCAGGTCAGTGTGTCGGCCAGCGGCACGGTGAACCCGGTCACGCAGGTGTCGGTGGGCACGCAGGTGTCGGGCCAGGTGCGCGCGGTGTATGTGGACTTCAATACCGAGGTGAAGGCCGGCCAGTTGATCGCCGAGATCGACCCCCAGACCTTCGAGTACCGCGTGAGCTCCGCGCAGGCCGACGTGAACGCGGCGCGCGCGGCGGTGGCGATTGCGGTGGCCAATGCGGCGTCGAGCCGGGCCAATGTGTCGCGCGTGCAATCCGACCTGGCCGAAGCGCAGCGCACGCACGAGCGCAACCTGAGCCTGGTCGCGCAGGGTTTCATTGCGCAGAGCGAGGCCGATCGCACGCGCGCCGTGCTGATCTCGGCACAAGAGTCGCTGCGTGCGGTGCAGGCGCTGGTGGGCGTGAGCGAGGCGCAGATCCACAGCGCGCAGGCGAATGTGGCGCAGCGCGAGGCCGCGCTGGCGCAAGCCCGCATCGACCTCTCGCGCACGCGCATCACCTCGCCGGTCAACGGCATCGTGATCAAGCGCACGGTGGAAAAGGGCCAGACGGTGGCCGCCAGCCTGCAGGCGCCCGAGCTGTTCGTGATCGCACAAAACCTCTCCGACATGCAGGTGGACGCCAGCATCGACGAGGCCGACGTGGGCCGCATCCGGCCGGGGCTGAAAGCGCGCTTCACCGTGGATGCGTTCCCGGGCCAGACCTTCGAGGGCGAAGTGCGCCAGGTGCGCAAGGCCGCCACCAACGTGTCCAACGTGGTGACCTACGTGGCGGTGGTGCGGTTCGCCAACGAGTCGGGCCGTTTGCTGCCGGGCATGACGGCCAATGTGCGCGTGGTGACCGAATCGCGCGCGAACGTGCTGAAGGTGCCGAACGCGGCGCTGCGCGTGCGGGTGCCGGGCCTGGAGCCGACCACAGCAGCCGCTGGCCCCACCGATGCCCCTGCGGTGGCTCCGGGCCGAGCCGGTCGCATCCATCTGCTGAACGATCAAGGCCAGCCCGTGGCCTACCCGGTGCGCCTGGGCGTGAGCGACGGCACGGCCACCGAACTGCTGGTGCCGCCCGACTCGTCCGAGGCGGGCGTGCTGGTCGAAGGCGCGCAAGTGATCACGGGTGTCACCGCGCCCGCCAGCAGCCGGCGCACCAGCGGCCCGCGAATGTCGTTCTGAACGTCGCGCAGCTCACCACCATGGCCCTCATCGAAGCCCGCTCCCTCACCAAGACCTACCGCATGGGTGGCCACGCGGTGCATGCGCTGGCGGGCGTGTCGCTCGACATCGAGGCCGGTGAGTTCGTGGCCATCATGGGCCCGTCCGGTTCGGGCAAGTCCACGCTGATGAACATCCTGGGTTGCCTGGACCTGCCCGATGGCGGCGAGTACCGCCTGGCTGGCGAAGCGGTGCAGCACATGAGCGCCGACGCGCTGGCCGCTGTGCGCAACCGGCGCATCGGTTTTGTGTTCCAGCAGTTCAACCTGCTGCCGCGCACCAGCGCGCTGGAGAACGTGGAGCTGCCCATGGTGTACGCCGGTGTGCCCACGGCCGAGCGGCAGCGGCGCGCCCGCGAAGCGCTGGAACGCGTGGGCCTGGGGGACCGCACCGGCCACACGCCGGCCGAGCTCTCGGGTGGCCAGCAGCAGCGTGTGGCGATTGCGCGTGCGCTGGTCAACCAGCCCCAGCTGATCCTGGCCGACGAGCCCACCGGCGCGCTCGACACCCACACCAGCGAAGACGTGATGGGCCTGCTGGCCGGACTCAACGCCCAGGGCATCACGGTGGTGCTGGTCACGCACGAACACGAGATCGCCGACTGGGCGCGACGCCGCCTGGTGTTTCGCGACGGCCAACTGCACGAGGACGCAGCCCAGGCCGGCCGCGCGGCGCCGGTGGTGGCGGCATGAACGCACTGGCGGCCATGCGCAGCGCCTGGCGGGCCTTGCTGGCCAACCCCTTGCGCAGCCTGCTCACCATGCTGGGCATCATCATCGGTGTGGCATCGGTCATCACCATGATCGCGATCGGGCAGGGCGCCACCGAGCGTGTGCAGGAACACATGAAAGTGCTGGGTGCCAACGTGATGCTGGTGCTGCCCGGCACGGCGAACACCGGCGGCGTGCGCCAGGGCGCGCAGACCAGCCAGGCCCTCACCGAAGCCGATGCGCTGGCGATCGCGCTGGAGGTGCCCGAGGTGCAGGTGGCCGCGCCGAGTTCGCGTGCCACCGTGCAGGCGGTGTTTGGCGGCACCAACTGGAGCACGCCGGTGTTCGGCACCACCAACGACTACCTCGAGGCGCGCGACTGGCCGCTGGCTTCGGGCCGCCTGTTCGAGGCCGGCGAGGTGCAGGGCGCGGCCAAGGTGGTGCTGATCGGGCAGACCGTGGCGCGAGAACTGTTCGGCGACCAGGACCCGGTGGACCAGGTGATCCGCCTGCGCAACGTGCCGATGACCGTGATCGGCGTGCTGGAGCGCAAGGGCCAGAACTCCTGGGGCTCGGACCAGGACGACGTGGCCATCGTGCCCATCAGCACGTTTCGCAACCGCGTGCAGGGCGACGCCGCGGGGCGGCTCAAACGCGTGGGCAGCATCTCGGTGAAGGTGCGCGACGGTCACGACATGAAAGCCGCGGAGGACAACATCCGCGAGCTGCTGCGCCAGCGCATGCGGGTGCAGGTCGAGGGCGACGAGCCGTTCCGCATCCGCAACCTCACCGAGATGTTGCAGGCGCAGGAGGCTTCGAGCCAGGTCATGACGCTGCTGCTCTCGGCGGTGGCCGGCGTGAGCCTGATCGTGGGCGGCATCGGCATCATGAACATCATGCTGGTCAGTGTGACCGAGCGCACGCGCGAGATCGGCCTGCGCATGGCGGTGGGTGCGCGCGGGCGCGACATCCTCTCGCAGTTCCTGATCGAGGCCGTGACGCTCAGCCTCATGGGAGGCGCCATCGGTGTGCTGCTGGGCGCCCTGGCCACCTGGGCCACAGCGCAGTTCGCGGGCTGGCAGGTGAGCATGACGCTCAACTCCATCGTGCTGGCGGCGGGCTTTTCGGCGCTGGTGGGCGTGTTCTTCGGCTTCTACCCGGCGCGTCGGGCGTCCCGGCTGCTGCCGATCCAGGCACTGCGGCACGAGTGACCGCGACCTACGCTCAGGCTGTCAAGGGTGCGTAGAGACTGAAGCAGAACATGGCGCCTTTGCCCGGCTCACCGGTGGCCGCCAGGCCACCGCCGTGGCGCTGCACGATGCGCAGCGAGGTGGCCAGGCCGATGCCCAGACCCGCGAACTCGTGCGGCATGTGCAGGCGCTGAAACGGCTGGAACAGCTTGTTCGCGCGCGCCATGTCGAAACCCGCGCCGTTGTCGCTCACGCAGAAACGGGTCTGGCCATTGACGTCTTGGGCATAGACACGGATCACCGCCTGCGGCGTCTTCGCGGTGTATTTCCAGGCGTTGTTCAGCAGGTTCTGCATGAGCGCCTCGACCAGGGGCGGATCGGCCATGGCGTTGAGGTCGGGTTCGATCTCCCAGCGCACGTCGCGCTGCGGGTCGGCGCTGGCGAACTCATCCAGCAGGCGGTTGGCGATGTTGCTGATGTTGACCGGCTTTCGCTGCAGCTCGCCGCGCGAGAACTGCGACAGCGTGAGCAGGCCGTCGATGAGTTCGCCCATCTTTTTGCTGGCGCCCATGATGCGCTCCAGATGGGCCCGGCTGTCCGCGTCGAGCTTGGGGTTGTCTTCGCGCAGGGCCTGGGCAAAGCCGTTGATGATGCGCAGCGGTGAACGCAGGTCGTGCGCCACCGCATAGGAGTAACTCTCCAGCTCGTCGTACGCGGCCTTCAGGGCGCGCGTGCGCGCGTCGATGCGATGCTCCAGCGAGGCGTTGAGCTGCTGGATCTCCATCTCGTTGCGCTTGCGCTCGGTCACATCGCGCGTGACACCCAGGGCGCGCACGGCGCGGCCGTGGGCATCGCGCTCGAACTCGGCGCGCACAGTGAACCAGTGCCATTCGCCGCCGTACCTGATGCGGTACTCGATGTCGTAAACCGCCTTGCCCTGCACCGCCAGCGCCCACTGGCGCAGCACGTGGGGTCGGTCGTCGGGGTGGGTGATGGCGAGCAGCTCGGTGTCGGTGAACTCGGCCTGCGGCAGCCCCAGGGTCTCGTGCGAACCCGACAGCGTGGTGAAACGGCGCTTGGCCACGTCGGCCTGCCAGCTCGCCAGGCCGGCGAGTTCGTGCGCCTGGCGCAGCAGATGCTCGCTGGTGCGCAGGGCCTGCTCGGCGTGCTTGAGGGCACTGATGTCCTGCACCACGGCGATCACGTAGTCGGCCTCGCCCGAGGCCTTGCGCACCAGCGAGATCGTGAGGTAGGCCCAGACCACGTGACCCTGCTTGTGGATGTAGCGCTTCTCGAAGCTGTAGTGGTGGATCTCGTCGTTGAGAGCGCGGTGGAACTGGGCGAGGTCGACTTCCAGGTCTTCCGGGTGGGTGAAGTCCCGGAAATGCATCGTCATCATCTCGGCCTTGGTGTAGCCGAAGATGTCGCAATAGGTCTGGTTGATGCGGATCCACTCGCCGTTGAGGTGGCTGTGGGTCATGCCGGTGGCGCCTTGCTCGAAGGTGTCCTCCAGCTGCTGTTTGCCTTGCTGGATGAGCGCCGTGGCCTCGCGCAGGTGGCGGTTTTGCCTCTGCATCAGGGCGATGGCGCCCACCACCACGAGCTGCGTGAGCAGGTGCCACAGGTTGAGCCAGAAGGCTTCGACCGGGTTCTCGAAGGCGAAGCTGAAGTAGGGCTTGACCAGCACGAAGTTGATTGCCAGCATGCCCACCACCGTGCTGAACATGCCGACACGAAAGCCGCCGTAGAGCGCGGAGACGGCTGCAGCAAGCGAGAGGGTGATGAAGCGCCCGCCCGACTCGGCCGGCGCCAGCGCCACCCGCATCCAGGCCGCCAGCATGGTGATCACCAGCGCCACGGCCAGCCGCGTCCAGATGCTGTGGCTGTCGGGCTGCCATTCTGCCAAGCGCTGCCACACCCTTTGCAAGGGGCTGCCCGGTGGGGAGGGAGGCGTCATGGGGTCGGACACATGGAATGGACTGGTGCGGAGGCGGCTGTTCCAAAAAGGGTTATACCGGACCGGAGCCCCCTCGGCGACGTGAACCCGCCCCGGTTCACGTTTTGCCTTGCAGCGATTGCAGCATCGTGTCGATGGCGGCGGCGGTCTCCAGCGGCTGCTCCATCGGGAACAGGTGGCTGCCTTCGATCATGGCCATGCGCTCGGGGTGGCGTTTGCCCACCAGCCGGTGCGTCATCGCCATGCCGACCTGCTTCATCTCCAGCGAGCGCGTGCCGCCGATGAACCCGACCGGGCATTGCAAGGGGTGGCGTCGCAGCAGGCGGTCCAGGTTGTGCGGCAGCGTGTTGTAGATGGCGGTCTCGACCTCGCGGTTGAAGTCCAGCGTGCGGTGCTGCTGGCCGCGCGCGTCGGCGGCATCGCGGGTGCCGTGGTCGATGTAGTCCTGCAGCACCTGCGGGTCCCAGGCGGCAAACGCCTTCTTGCTGGCGAAATGCGCGTGTGCCGCGTCGGCGTCGGGCCAGGTGTTGCGCCGCTTGTGGCTGATCTTGCCGGGCGAGACCGAACCCACCAGCTGGGTGCGCTTGATCAGCTCCAGCGTGCGCGCGCGCCAGCCGCCGAGCACCGGCGAATCGATCAGCACCACACCGCGCACCGCGTGCCCGCCCAGTTGCGGGTGGCGCGCGGCGCACATCAGGCTCAAAAAGCCGCCCAGCGAATGGCCCACCAGCCAGGCCCCCTGGCCGTGTGCTTCGATCTCGGGCGCGGCAAAGTCGGCGAGCTGCTGCACCAGGTGCGGCCAGTTGCTGGTGACGGGGTACTGCGGGTCGTGACCAAACTTGTCCACCGCCCGCACCGCGTGGCCGCGGGCGCGCAGGGACTTGAAGAGGACGCGGTAGGTGCTGGCGGGAAAGCTGTTGGCGTGGGAAAAAACGATCAACGACATGTTCAGATCAGCTTTTCCCGGGCGTTCGTGATCTTTCGCAACGGCTGACAATGGGGACCGGTGCTCAGCAAGGGCACATCGGTGTGCGAGCCGTCCCAGGTCGGGTGTTCAATGCTGTCGAACACCTCGCGCAGCTTCTGGCCCCAGGTGTTGTGCAGCATGCGGAAGTAGGGGTTTTCGTGGTCGATGCAGGTGATCTTGTCCGACTGCAGCTGGTTGGCTTCGTACACCACCAGATCCAGCGGCAGGCCCACAGACAGATTGGACTTGAGCGTGGAGTCCATCGACACCAGCACGCACTTGGCGGCTTCGTCCAGCGGGGTTTCGGGGGTGATGACGCGGTCGAGCACGGGCTTGCCGTACTTGGATTCACCGACCTGGAAGAACGGCGTTTCCGACGTGGCTTCAATGAAGTTGCCAGCCGAATAGACCTGGAACAGGCGCATGCCTTCGCCCTGGATCTGGCCGCCGAAGATCATGGACACGTTGAACTCCACACCGGCGCGCTGCAGGGAATCGCCGTCGCGTTCGTACACGTGGCGCACGGCCGCGCCCAGCACGCGCGCGGCGTCGAACATGCTCCTGGCGTTCCAGATGGTGATGGGCTCGCCTCCATCCACATCTTCGAGCTGTTCCACCTGCAGGATCTCGCGCACCGATTGCGAGACGCTCAGGTTGCCGGCCGAGAGCAGGCACATGAAGCGGTCGCCCGGCTTTTCGTAAACGATCATTTTCCGGAAGGTGCTGATCTGGTCGAGGCCCGCGTTGGTGCGCGAGTCGGACAGGAAGACCATGCCGGCGTTGAGCTTGACAGCGACGCAGTAAGTCATGATGAGGAGGCCAGTTTTTTCAGTGTGTAGAGCTGCTCCAGCGCTTCGCGCGGGCTCAGGGTGTCGGGGTCGATGCGGTCCAGCGCGCTTTGCAGCGGGTGCGCGTCGGCTTCCAGTGTCGCAGGTGGCGGCGCAAACAGGTCGACCTGGCTGCGGCTTTCCTCGCTCTGCGCCTCCAGCGCGGCCAGGGCGTGGCGCGCGTGCTGCACCACGCCGGCGGGCACACCGGCCAGCCGCGCCACCTGGATGCCGTAGCTGCGGCTGGCCGGGCCGGGCTCGATCTGGTGCAAAAAGACGATGCCACCCGCCTTGCCACCCGCTTCCACAGCGCTCACATGCACGTTCACCGCCGCGTGGTGGCCGGCCGGGAATTCGGTCAGTTCGAAGTAGTGGGTGGCGAACAGCGTGAAGGCGCGCGACTTGTCGTGCAGGTGGGTGGCGATGCCGCCGGCCAGCGCCAGGCCGTCGAAGGTGGAGGTGCCGCGGCCGATCTCGTCCATCAGCACCAGGCTCTCGGGTGTCGCCGCATGCAATATCTGCGCGGCTTCGGTCATCTCCACCATGAAAGTGGACTGCGCGTTGGCCAGGTCGTCGGCCGCGCCGATGCGGGTGTGGATGGCGTCGACGGGGCCGAGCCGGCAGGCCGCCGCCGGCACAAAGCTGCCCATGCTGGCCAGCAGCACGATCACCGCCACCTGGCGCATGTAGGTGCTCTTGCCGCCCATGTTGGGGCCGGTGATCACCTGCATGCGCTGCTTGGGGCCGAGCACCGTGTCGTTGGCGATGAAGCTGCCGCCATTGGTTTCGTTCAGCCGCGCTTCCACCACCGGGTGGCGCCCGCCACGGATGTCGATGCAGGGTTCGGGCACGAACTGCGGTGCGCTCCAGTTGAGCGTGAGCGAACGCTCGGCCAGCGCGCACAGCGCGTCGAGCGCGGCCATGGCGCGCGCCAGCTGCGTGAGCGGCGCAATGAAGGCCTGCAGCTGGTCGAGCAACTGCTCGTACAGCCACTTCTCGCGCGCCAGCGCCCGGTCTTGTGCCGAGAGCGCCTTGTCTTCAAACGCCTTGAGTTCGGGCGTGATGAAACGTTCTGCGTTCTTGAGCGTCTGGCGGCGGCGGTAGTCGTCGGGCACCTTGGCCGCCTGGCCCTGCGTGACTTCGATGTAGAAGCCGTGCACCTTGTTGAACTGCACCCGCAGGTTGGTGATGCCGGTGCGTGCGCGCTCGCGCTGCTCCAGCTCGATCAGGAATCCGTCGCAATTGGTCTGGATGGCGCGCAGCTCGTCGAGCTCGGCATCGAACCCGTCGGCGATCACGCCACCGTCGCGCACCAGCGCGGCGGGCTCAGTGAGCAGGGCGGCGCGCAGCAGCCCGGCGCAGCCCTCGGGCGGTGTGAGGTGGGTGCCGATGCCGTGCAGCAATCCGCCGGGCTCCTGCGGGCCGAGCTGGCGAGCGAGTTGCCGCGCGCGCTCCAGCGTCTGGCCCAGGCCCACCAGCTCGCGTGGCTTGACCTGGCGCAAGGCCGTGCGCGCGGTGATGCGTTCCACGTCGCTCGCGCCCTTGAGCGAAGCGCGCAGCCCCTGCCACAGGCCCCCGCGCAGGGTGGTGATGGCGGCCAGCCGGCCGCGCGCCTGGGCGCGGTCGCGCCGGGGTTCCAGCAGCCAGCTGCGCAGCGCGCGGCTGCCCATGCCGGTGCAGCACACGTCGAGCAGCGAGAACAGCGTGGGGCTGGTCTCGCCGCGCAGGGTCTGCGTGAGTTCAAGGTTGCGCCGGGTGTTCTGCGGCAGGTCGATCAGCTCGCCGCTGCGCGCCACCTGCAGGCTCTTGACGTGGCTGAGCGCGCGGCCTTGCGTGTGTTCGGCGTAGTTGAGGAGTGCGGACGCGGCGGCGTGGGCATCCGTCAGGTCTTGTGCATCCCATGCGGACAGGCTGGCGGCCTGCAACTGCTCCAGCAGCTTGCGCTGGCCCAGGCCGGCGTCGAACGCCCAGGCCGGGCGCAGAACCGCCACCATGCGTTGGCCGTTGGTGGCGCTGGCCAGGGCCAGCACGGTCTTCTCGAATGCGGTGGAGGTGTCGGCGCTGTAGAGCAGTTCACCCGGGTTCACGCGCGCCACCCAGTCTGCGAGTTCGTCGCTGGCGCACTGCGCGAGGAACACGATGCCCTGCGTGACCGACATCCAGGCCAGGCCACAGCCGGTGCGCGCGCCGGGGTGCACCGCCATGAGCACCGCCTCGGTCTTGTCGGACAGCAGTTCGCTGTCGGTCAGCGTGCCTGGCGTGACCACGCGCACCACCTTGCGTTCCACCGGCCCTTTGGACGTGGCCACGTCGCCCACCTGCTCGCAGATGGCGACCGACTCGCCCAGCTTGATCAGCCGCGCCAGATACGTGTCGACCGAATGGAAGGGCACGCCGGCCATCACGACCGGCTGGCCACCCGACTGGCCGCGCTGGGTGAGCGTGATGTCGAGCAGGCGCGCGGCCTTTTCGGCGTCGGCAAAGAACAGCTCGTAAAAATCGCCCATGCGGTAGAACAGCAGCGTGTTCGGGTACCCGGCTTTCAGGCCAAAGTACTGCTGCATCATGGGGGTGTGCGAAGACAGGTCTGCGGGCACCTGCGCCTCGAGGGCGGATTCCTTGTGCATCAACGGCTTACAGGTGGGTTGTCCGGGGCTGAAGGGCCGATGGACAGTTCGCCCGACCCGGCTTCAGTGAGGGGCTACATCTTATGGGATCGCCACCGCGCGGCCCCGGTGGCCCCTGGGCCTGGCGGGGCGGTCAGCGCACCAGCTGCGGATGCTGTGAGAACAGCTCCGCAACCCACTCCACAAACGCCCGCACCTTCGCGCTCAGGTGGCGGTTCGGGGGGTAGACCACGTAGAGCGGAATCACCGGGCCCGTCCAGTCGCGGAGCACCGGCACCAGCTCGCCGCGCTGGATCAGCGGCTCGGCGGTGAAAGTGGGCACCTGCGCGATGCCCAGGCCCGCCAGCACCGCGGTGGTCACCGCGTTGCTCTCGTTCAGGGCGAGCTTGTGGCGGCCTGAGATTTCCAGCAACTGGCCGTCCTTCTCGAATTCGTTCGGGTAGTGGCGCCCGGTGCGGGTGGAGAAGTGGTTCACCACGGCGTGTTCGTTCTCCAGTTGCTCCGGGTGCGTGGGTGTGCCGTGCGCTTTGAGGTAGGCGGGCGAGGCCACCGCCACCAGCGGCACGTTGGCCACGCGCCGCGCCACGAGCGACTGGTCGAGCAGCTCACCGCCGCGGATCACGCAGTCCACGTTGTCGGCCAGCAGGTCCACCGAGCGGTCGGTCACGCCCAGGTCGAGCTGGATGTCGGGGTATCGGCGGTAGAAGTCGGCCAGCGCGGGAATGATGAGCTCGCGCGCCACCGAGGTGCCCACGTCCACGCGCAGGCGCCCGCTGGGCTTGGCCTGCGCGTTGGTCATGCTGGCCTCGATGTCGTCCAGGTCGTTGAGCACGCGCGCCGTGCGCTCGTAGTAGGCCGCGCCATCGGGCGTGACGGTCACGCGCCGCGTGGTGCGGTTGAGCAGCTTGACCTTCAGGCGCGCCTCCAGGTGCTGCACCAGCTTGGTCACCGTGCCCTTGGGCAGGTCCAGCGACTCCGCCGCCTTGGTGAAGGTGCCGGCCTCCACGACCCGCGCAAACACGCGTATCGATTGAATCTGATCCATGCCCTCACCCCACCATCTGCTGTTTTGTGGGCGGATTGTTCATCCAATGGAAACAGACAAGGGGTGGCAGAGGGCTTTATCCGCATCAAGCGCATGCCTATAGTCCAGTCCATGGTTTCCACTACGTCCACCTTCGTCCCGCCGGCACCGACACAGACCTTGTCGGTGCCGGGCACGCCACCGCTGGAACTGCGCGTCTGGGGCAAGAAGCCGCACGGCGGCGCGGTCCCGCTGGTGCTGCACTTCCACGGCGGCGCCTTTGTCTCGGGCGACCTGGACAGCGGCGCCTGCCTGGCCGAGCTGCTGGCCAGCTCGGGCGCGGTGGTGGCTTCGCTGGCCTACCCGCTGGCGCCCGCGCACCGTTTCCCCGACGCGGTGGAGGCCGGCTACGCGGCGCTGGAATGGCTGCACAAGCAGCGCACCCGCCTGGCCGGCACGGGCGCACCGCTGTTTGTGGCGGGCGAAGAAGCCGGCGGCAACCTCGCGGCCGCCGTGGCCTTCATGGTGCGCGACCGCGCCCACCCGCCGCTGGCCGGGCAGATCCTGGTGGCGCCCATGCTGGACCCATGTAACGCCACCGCCTCGCTGCGCCAGACCATGGGCACGGCCACCGGTTGCAAATGGATGGCCGGCTGGCAGCAGTACCTGCGCGGCCCCATGGACGCCGAGCACCCCTACGCCGTGCCCGCCCGCGCGCAGCGCCTCACCGGCCTGCCGCCCGCGCTCATCCTCACCGGCGGTGACGATCCGATGCGCGACGAAGCACTGGCGTATGCCGAACGCCTGCGCGAGGCGGGCATTGCCGTGCACAGCGGCGTGTTGCCGTCGTCCACCGGCTGGCCCGACTCGCTGACGGAGTCGCCTACAGAAGCATGTCCGTGCGCCGGCGAGGTGCGCGAACATGTCAGAGCGTTCTTCCAGGCCGCCACGCCCCCGCCTGCGACCCCGCCGCCGTCCTGACGGCCCGCGTCCCCTTTCCCTCCACCCCTGAAATGCCAACCCCGGTCACCCACCGGGGGCGGCTTCGTTCGCCCTCAAAAAGGAAAAACCATGCCCAACTTGCCCACTTTCAAGCGCCGCCTCTGGTGGCCCGCCGCCGCAGCCCTGGCCGTCGTCACCCTCGCAGGGATCGCGCTTCTGCAGGAAGCCGGCGTCGCCCGGGCCAGCGCACCCGCCGGTGCTCCACCGCCTGCGCCGGTGTCCGTGGCCACCGTGACCGAGAGTGACATCGCCGCCTGGGAAGAGTTCTCCGGCCGCCTGGAGGCGGTGGAGCGGGTGGACATCCGTTCGCGGGTGGCCGGGGTGGTGCAGGCCACGCATTTCCGCGAAGGCGCGCTGGTGGGCAAGGGCGACCTGCTCATCTCCATCGACCCCGCACCCTATGAGGCGGACGTGGCGCGCGCCGACGCACAAACCGTGGCGGCACAAGCGCGCGTGACGCATGCCGGCAACGAGCTGACGCGGGCCAGCCGCCTGTGGGAAGACAAGGCGATTGCGCGGCGCGAGCTGGACGACCGCGAGAGCGCGCTGCGCGAAGCCGAGGCCAACCTCAAGGCCGCGCAAGCCCAGCTGCAGAGCAGCCGCCTGAGCCTGGGCTACACCCAGGTGCGTGCGCCGGTGGCCGGGCGCATCGGCCGGCTGGAGGTGACCGTGGGCAACCTGGTCGCCGCCGGCCCGGGTGCACCCGTGCTCACCACGCTGGTGTCGGTCAGCCCTATCTACGCCAGCTTCGACGCCGACGAGTCCACCGTGACCCGCGCGCTCAAGGGCCTGCCGGGTGGCAACCGGCCCGCGGTGGAGCGCATCCCCGTGGAGATGGGCACGTCGGCCACCACCGACACGCCTTACAGCGGCCAGCTCCAGTTGATCGACAACCAGGTGGACCCGGCCAGCGGCACGGTGCGCGTGCGCGCCGTTTTCGACAACAAGGACGGCAGCCTGATGCCCGGGCAGTTCGCCCGCATCCGCATGGGCCAGCCGCAGACCGCGCGCACCCTGCTCGTGAGCGAACGTGCGGTGGGCACCGACCAGAACAAGAAGTACGTACTGGTGGTGGGCGAGGGCGACAAGACCGAGTACCGCGAAGTCACGCTGGGCGCTTCGGTGGACGGGCTGCGCACCGTGCTGAGCGGCCTGAAATCCGGGGAGCGCATCGTGGTCAACGGTTTGCAGCGTGTGCGCCCCGGTGACGTGGTGCAGCCGCAGGATGTCCCCATGAACGCACCCGTTTCCGTGGCCAGGTCCTGAGCCGTCGTGCGATTGAAGAGAACACCATGAACCTCTCGAAATTCTTCATCGATCGGCCGATCTTCGCGGGCGTGCTCTCGCTGCTGATCCTGATCGCCGGCCTGGTCGCCTTGCGCGGCCTGCCGATCTCCGAGTACCCCGACGTGGCGCCGCCCTCGGTGGTGGTGCGCGCCCAGTACCCGGGCGCCAACCCCAAGGTGATTGCCGAGACCGTGGCCACGCCGCTGGAGGAATCCATCAACGGCGTGGAAGGCATGCTCTACATGGGCAGCCAGGCCACGACGGACGGGGTGATGACGCTCACCGTCACCTTCAAGCTCGGCACCGACCCCGACAAGGCCCAGCAGCTGGTGCAGAACCGCGTCTCGCAGGCCGAGCCACGGCTGCCCGAGGAGGTGCGTCGCCTGGGTGTGACCACCGTCAAGAGCTCGCCCGACATCACGATGGTGGTGCACCTGGTCTCGCCCAACGACCGCTACGACATCAATTACCTGCGCAACTACGCGGTGCTGAACGTGAAGGACCGGCTCGCGCGCATCGAAGGCGTGGGCCAGGTGCAGATCTTCGGCGGGGGTGACTACTCCATGCGCGTCTGGCTCGACCCGCAGAAGGTCGCGCAGCGTGGACTTTCGGCCAGCGACGTGGTGGCCTCCATCCGTGGCCAGAACGTGCAGGCCGCCGCTGGTGTGGTCGGCGCCTCACCCGGCCTGCCGGGGGTGGACATGCAGTTGTCCATCAACGCCCAGGGCCGCCTGCAGACCGAAGAAGAGTTCGGCGACATCATCGTCAAGACCGGTGCCGACGGCGCCGTGACCCGCCTGCGCGACATTGCGCGGCTGGAGATGGGCGCGGCCGACTACTCGCTGCGCTCGCTGCTCAACAACAAGCCCGCGGTGGGCATGGGCGTGTTCCAGGCGCCGGGCTCCAACGCGCTGGAGATCTCGGCCCAGGTGCGCGCGACCATGCTGGAGCTGCAGAAAAACATGCCCGAAGGCGTCGAGTACCGCATCGCCTACGACCCCACGCAGTTCGTGCGCGCCTCCATCGACTCGGTGGTCATGACCTTGCTCGAAGCCATCGCGCTCGTGGTGCTGGTGGTGATCCTGTTCCTGCAGACCTGGCGCGCCTCCATCATTCCGCTGCTGGCGGTGCCGGTGTCGGTGGTGGGCACGTTTGCCGTGCTGCACCTGCTGGGCTTTTCGATCAACGCGCTCTCGCTGTTCGGCCTCGTGCTGGCCATCGGCATCGTGGTGGACGACGCCATCGTGGTGGTGGAGAACGTGGAGCGCAACATCGAGGCCGGCCTGTCGCCGCGCGACGCGACCTACCGCGCGATGAAAGAGGTGTCGGGTCCCATCATCGCCATTGCGCTGGTGCTGGTCGCGGTGTTCGTGCCGCTGGCCTTCATCAGCGGCCTCACCGGTCAGTTCTACAAACAGTTCGCGGTGACCATCGCGATCTCCACCGTGATCTCGGCGATCAACTCGCTCACGCTGTCGCCCGCGCTCGCCGCCTTGCTGCTGCGCGGGCACGACGCGCCGAAGGACACGCTCACGCGCGGCATGGACCGTGTCTTCGGTGGCCTGTTCCGGGGCTTCAACCGCCTGTTCAACCGCGGCTCCGAGGCCTACAGTGGCGGCGTGGGGCGTGTCATCTCGCGCAAGGCGCTGATGATGGTGATCTACCTCGCGCTGGTGGGGGTGACCTTCGGCCTGTTCAAGGCGGTGCCCAGCGGCTTCGTGCCCGCGCAGGACAAGCAGTACCTGATCGGTTTCGCGCAGTTGCCCGATGGCGCCACGCTGGACCGCACGGAAGACGTGATCCAGCGCATGGGCGAGATCACCCGGCAGAACCCGAACGTGGAAGACGCCATCGCTTTCCCCGGCCTGTCCATCAACGGCTTCACCAACAGTTCGAACTCCGGCATCGTGTTCGCCACGCTCAAGCCCTTTGCCGAGCGCAAACGCGCCGACCAGAGCGGTGGCGCCGTCGCCGGCCAGCTGAACCAGGCCTACGGCCAGATCCAGGACGCCTTCATCGTGATGTTCCCGCCGCCGCCGGTGGCGGGTCTGGGCACCACGGGCGGCTTCAAGCTGCAGCTGGAAGACAAGGCCTCGCTGGGTTTCGAGGCGATGGACGCGGCCGTGAAAGCCTTCATGGCCAAGGCGTACCAGACGCCCGAACTCGCCGGCATGTTCACCAGCTGGCAGGTCAACGTGCCGCAGCTCTACGCCGACATCGACCGCACCAAGGCGCGCCAGCTCGGCGTGCCGGTGACCGACATCTTCGACACCATGCAGATCTACCTCGGCAGCCTGTACGTGAACGACTTCAACCAGTTCGGCCGCACCTACAGCGTGCGCGCCCAGGCCGATGCGCCGTTCCGTGCGCGCGCCGAAGACGTGGGCCTGCTCAAGGTGCGCTCCACCTCGGGCGAAATGGTGCCGCTCTCGGCGCTGATGAAGGTCAATTCGAGCTTCGGTCCCGAGCGCGCCATGCGCTACAACGGCTACCTCTCGGCCGACATCAACGGCGGCCCCGCGCCCGGCTTCTCGTCGGGCCAGGCGCAGGACGCGATCGAGCGCATTGCCGCCGAGACGCTGCCACAAGGCATCGGCTTCGAGTGGACCGAGCTCACCTACCAGGAAATCCTGGCCGGCAACTCCGCGCTGTGGGTGTTCCCGCTGGCCATCCTGCTGGTGTTCCTGGTGCTGGCCGCGCAGTACGAAAGCCTCACGCTGCCGCTGTCCATCATCCTGATCGTGCCCATGGGCCTGCTCGCGGCCATGACCGGCGTGTGGCTGGACGGGGGTGACAACAACGTGTTCACGCAGATCGGGCTGATCGTGCTGGTGGGGCTGTCGGCGAAGAACGCGATCCTGATCGTGGAGTTCGCGCGCGAGCTCGAGTTTGCCGGGCGCACACCCATACAGGCCGCCATCGAGGCCAGCCGCCTGCGCCTGCGCCCCATCCTCATGACCTCGCTGGCGTTCGTGATGGGTGTGCTGCCTCTCGTGCTGGCCACTGGCGCGGGCGCCGAGATGCGCTCGGCCATGGGCGTGGCCGTGTTCGCCGGAATGATCGGTGTCACCGCCTTCGGCCTGTTCCTCACGCCGGTGTTCTATGTGCTGCTGCGCCAGCTCGCCGGCAACCGGCCGCTGCGCCAGCACGGCGAGGTTCCGCACGTCGAGGGCTTCGCCACCGGTGGCGGCGGCAACGCCCGTCCCGTGCCCGCCGCCCCGTTGACCCATTGAAGGAAACCCCATGAAAAACATCCATCGCCTGCTGCCCCTGGTCGCCGCCCTGGTGCTGGCGGGTTGCGCCACCGCGCTGCCGAGCCTGCCGACGTCGGTCGAGGCGCCACCGCAGTTCAAGGAACAGGCGTCCCAAGCCGAACAGTGGACCACCGTCCAGCCCGCCGAGGCACAGAGCCGCGGCACCTGGTGGAAGGCCTTCAACGACCCCGTGCTTGACCAGTTGGTCGAGCGCGCCGGTTCGGGCAACACCGGCATTCAGGAAGCCGCGGCGCGGCTGGCCCAGGCCCGTGCGTTGGTGCGCGGTGCGCAGGCCGACCGCGCACCGCAGATCGGTGTGGGCGCTGCCGCCGACCGCGGAGCCGGCGCCAACACCGCCGGCGGATCGGCCCCGGCCACGCTGCTGCAGACCGGCTTGAGCCTGTCGTACGAACCCGACCTGTTCGGACGCCTGTCGCGCGCCCAGGACGCCGCCGCGCTCGATGCGCAATCGCGCGAGGCCTTGCTGCAGAGCACCCGGCTGCTGGTGCAGGCCGAGGTGGCACAAACCTACCTGGCGCTTCGCGCCACCGACACCGAACGCACACTGATCCAGGACACCGCCACGGCCTACGCCGACACGCTGCGCCTCACGCAACGCCGCTTCGAGGCGGGTGATGTGGCCGAGCTCGACGTGATCCGCATCGAGACCGAACTCGCCGCCACCGAGGCCGAGGTGATTGCACTGGACCGTGCGCGCGCCGAGCTGGAACACGCGCTGGCCGTGCTGCTGGGTGAACCGGCGTCGGGCTTTGCGCTCACGTCCGACACGGCGGTGCGCACGCTGCCCGTGATCCCGGCCGGCGTGCCCGCCACCGTGCTGGCGCGCCGGCCCGACGTGGCCGCCGCGCAGGCTTCGCTGCTGGCCGCGCAGGCCCGCGTGGGCGTGGCGCAGGCCGCGTGGTTCCCCAGTGTGTCGCTCACCGGTGCGGCGGGCTTCGCGTCGCCCGAGCTGGGCGATCTGTTCAAGTGGTCCGCGCGCGCCTGGGGCGTGGGCGCCTTGCTGTCCATGCCGCTGTTCGACGGCGGGCGGCGCGAGGCCGGCGTTCAAGGTTCGCAGGCGCAGTTCGATGTGGCGGCGGCGAGCTACCGCGGCCAGGTGCTCAACGCGCTGCGCGAGGTGGAAGACCAGCTCTCGGCGCTGCGCTTGCTGCAACAGCAGTCGCTGGCGCAAGGCCGTGCCGTGAGCGCCGCGCAGCGCGCCAGCGCGATCTCGGAGACGCGTTACCGCAATGGGCTGGTGAGCCAGCTGGAGCTGCTGGACGCGCGCCGCAACGAACTGCTCAACCGCCGCCAGGCGCAACGCGTGGAAGCGGCGCAGCAGCAGGCCACGGTGCGCCTGGTGCGCGCTTTGGGCGGGGGGTGGGACAACGCCGGCACGGTGGCGGCGGGCATCACCCCGCGCGCGCTGTGAGACGTGCGTAAAGCAGGCCGGCCAGCACAGCGCCGGCGGCCATCACCAGCAGGCCGGGCAGGTGGCGCGTGGCGTCGATGAACACCGGCATGGGTGCCACGGCATCCACCGTGCGCACCGCGGCCACCATGCCGGCCCCGGCGGCTGCCGCCAGCAGCGGGCCGCGCCAGGCGGGCCGGCGGCGCGCCACCCACGCTGCCACGAGCAGCGCCGGCAGCCAGCCCGCCGCCAGGATGCCGGCGTAGACCGGGGCGAAGCCGATCAGGTCTTGCCAGGTGGTTCGTGCCCGTTCGGCCATGGGGATGGCCACGCCCACGTCCAGCAGCGCTTGCAGGTTCCACTGCGTCTGCACCACCGAACCCCAGACGCTGGCGAGCAGCCAGGCCAGCAGCAGCGGCACGAGATGCCGCGTCCAGCGTGGGGTCGGGGGATCGTTGGCGGTGCGGGATCTCATAATCGTTCGAATTATGAAATACGTGCTGGCTGTCTTCGTGGGTGCATGGGTCCTGGTGACGTCGGCGCAAGCCGCGGGTTATCGCGTTGAGACCGTGGCCAGCGGCTTGGAACACCCCTGGTCGCTGGCCTTTCTGCCCGGTGGTCGAATGCTGGTGACCGAGCGACCGGGGCGGCTGCGTGTGATCGAGCCCGGGCCCGATGGCCGGCCGCAGTTGCATCCTGAACCGGTGGCCCACGTGCCGGCGGTGCTGGCGCGTGGGCAGGCCGGTCTGTTCGATGTGGTGGTGGACCCGGGGTTTGCGGTCAATGGCCGCGTGCTGCTGTCCTTTGCCCATGGCCAACCCGAGGCCAACCACCTGCGTGTGGTGCGCGCCCGCTTCGACGGCCGCCAGTTGCTGGACGTGCAGCCCATCTTCACGTCGCAGCCGGCCAAGACCGAGACGCAGCATTTCGGTGGCCGCATGGCCTGGCTGGCCGATGGCAGTCTGCTGTTCGGCATGGGCGACGGCAACCTCGAGCGCACCGATGCACAGCGGCTGCACACCCACCTGGGCAAGCTGCTGCGCATCCAGCCCGACGGCAGCGTGCCGGCCGACAACCCGTTTCGCCAGCGCACGGATGCCCGGCCCGAGATCTACAGCATCGGCCACCGCAACCCGCAGGGCATGGTGGTGGTGGACGGCGTGCCGTACGCGCACGAGCATGGCGCGCGCGGCGGCGACGAGCTGAACCGCATCGAAACCGGCGCCAACTACGGCTGGCCCGTGACCACGGGTGGCATCGACTACACCTACGCCCGCATCACGCCCTACCGCAGCCTGCCGGGCATTCAGACGGCGCTGGTGGAGTGGACGCCGTCGATCGCTCCGGCCGGCCTCGCCTGGTACGACGGTGCCCTGTTTCCGGCGTGGAGAGGCAGCTTTTTGGTGGCGGCGTTGAAAGAGCGCAGCGTGCGCCGTGTGCCCCTGGCTGGCGGCGTGCCGGGGACGCAAGAGGTCTTGTTTCAGGAGCTGGGCGAGCGCATCCGCGACGTGCGCGCCGGGCCCGATGGTGCGATCTACCTGCTGACCGACAGCGCCAACGGTCGGGTGCTGCGCGTGGTGCCCGCGACGCCGTGATGTGGGCTCAGGCCGTGGGCGGCGGGTGCACCGTTTTCTTCACCAGAAAGAGTGCGACGGGCCGGAAGATCACCACACAGATGAAGGCGACCGGGAAGGCCACGGCGTAGCCGTGCAGTACGCGCGCCAGGTAGCCCGCACCCAGGCCCGAGTTGATGGCGACCAGCGCGGCGCTCACCACGAAGGCAATGATGCCGGCCATGTAGGCGGCAAACGCGATGCCGGTGAGCTTGTGGGGCAGTTTCATGGGGTGCTGTCGGAAGGGTGCGGAGCCGATTCTGGCGGGTGATTCTGGCACGGGGCGCCCGCGCCCGCGGCTCAGGCGGACTGCGCTTCCAGCTGCGCGCGCAAGGCCGACACCTGGTCGCGCAGCGCGGCGTTGTCGGCTTCCAGCCCGGCGACTTTCAGGCGCAGGGTGGCCACCTCGTCGGACGGGGCGGGCGTGGCTGCTTCGTCACCGGCCTCGGGTGGCTTGCGGCGTGCGTCGCGTGCGCGCTTGGCTGCGAGCTTGAGTTCGTCCTTGCCGGCGAGCGCAGCGGCCACCTGCTCCTCGGCCGGCAGGCCGGCCACCGCCGCCGCGGCGTTGAGCGAAATCGCGCCGGCCTTCAAGGCTTCCACCAGCTCGGGCGCGGCCTGTTTCTGGATCTTTTCAATCTGCACCACCTGGCTGCTGCTCAGGCGCGCGGCCTTGGCGATGTCTTCGCGGCTGTGCAGCGGCCGGGCGGGCGGTACGGCGGGTGTGTCCGGGGTCGGGGCGGGCAGCGCCTCGTCGGGCGGCAGGTCGTCGGGGGAGGGGGTGGAGGCCAGAAAGCGAGAACGCCGTCCGGCCATGATCTCGCGCTTGCGCAAGGCCAGCACACCGCGCTGGAAATCCGACACGCTGCGCCGGCCCAGGTGCTGGTCGATCATCCACAGGTGCACGTCTTCCATCGACTGGAAATGCGTGTTCTGCACGGTCTGAAACGGCAAGCCGTGTTTCTGGCAGATGCCGTAGCGGTTGTGTCCGTCCACCAGCACCTCGCCCCACAGCACCAGCGCGTCGCGGCAGCCCTCGGCGAGGATGCTGCGCTCCAGCGCGTCGAATTCGTCCGGGGTCAGGGGGTCGATGTAGGCTTTGAGGTCCGGGTTGACGGTGATGTGCATGGGGTCGGGGTGCGGGGAGGAAGTGCTGGGGAAAGGGGCGCGAATTGTAGTTGGCCCAAGGCTTGCATTCAGACAGTGCCTGCCCGGCGCCTGGGCGCGTACATTAAGACAAGCCGGCAGAAGTCACCCTGCCTTTGTGCGGACACCGCTACCCGTCGACCCCAACCACCAGCACGCATGTCCGAAGCTGCCCCCGAACCCGCTCCCGGCGAGCAGGTCATTCCACCGTCGGCTTCGGCATCGGCTGGGGCTTCCATCCTTCCTTTCGATGCCATCTTCATGGCTGCGCCGCTGCCGGCGTCGGTGTCCCGCTGGCACGATGGTTGTCTGCTCGCTGTCAACGACGCCTGGGTGGCGATCACGGGCCTGTCGCGCGAAGACGCCATTGGCCGTACCACGGTGGAGCTGGGGCATTGGCGGGGAACGGGGGATCGCGAGCGGTTTCTGAACGACCTGCCCGGTCCCGACGACGTGCAGGTGCTTCATCTCAAGGGTGGCCGCGCCCACCGGGTCCGCATGCACGCCACCGCGCTGGAGGCCAAGCCCGAGAAGCTGCTGCTGGTCTATTTCACCGAAACCACACGCGAGCAGGAGGCCGAGGCGGCCCTCGCCCAATCGAATGCCGCGTTGAAGCAGACCAATGTGGCCTTGCAGCAGCGCGTGGAGCTGCACATCGCGATCGAGAAGCTGGCCCGCGTGGGGCACTGGATGAATGCCGAGAACCAGGCGCATGTGCAATGGTCGCCAGGCCTCTACGACATCACGGGGGTGCCTTACCAGCACCCGGTCTCCAAGGAAGTCGGGCGCAGCGGCATCCACCCCGACGACATGCCGGCCTGGCTGGAAGCCCGCGCCGCGCTGGATGGCCGGGAGGTGGAATTCCGCTGGCTGCGCCCCGACGGCGAGCAGCGCTGGTTTCGCACGCGCCTGAGCCAGACCTCGGTGGCGGGCAATCCCCAGACCGACTTCGGTGTGGTGCAGGACATCACGGCCGAGCGCCAGGCCACCGAACAGCTCGGCCGGCAGCTGGATTTGCTGCAGAACATCGCCCAGCGCGTGCCCGGCATGATGTTCCAGGCGAAGTTGTCGCCCGAGGGGCGGAGCACCATCCTGTATGTGAACGATGCGGCGCGCGAGATGCTGGGCGTGGAGCCCAGGGACCTGCAACGCGACGCGCGCATCCTGTTCCAGCGCGTGCATGCCGACGACCGGGCCGAAGTCATCGCATCGCTGGAATCCTCCGCGCGTGAGTTGAGTTACTGGCGCCAGACCTACCGCGTGGACCTGCCCGGGCGCGGCCTGCGCTGGTATCGGGTGGAGGCGGTGCCCCAGCGCGAGCCCGACGGCTCGGTGATCTGGCACGGTTTCACGGCGGACGTGACCGACGCCCGTCTGGCGGCGCAGCGTGTCGAGCGGCAGCAACAGATGCTGGAAGCGGTGCGCCGCGCGCAGGCGGTGTTCATCGAAACCGAGGACAAGCGCGTCGCGTTTGAAGGCCTGCTGGACGCTTTCATCCAGCTCACGAGCAGCGGCTACGGCTTCGTCGGCGAGGTGCTGTACGACGTCAATGACAAGCCCTTCCTGCGCACCCACGCCATCACGGACATCTCATGGGACGAAGCCTCGCGGCGGATGTACACCGATCAGCTCGACGCAGGCATGACCTTCAGCAACCTCAAGACCTTGTTCGGGCATGCGATGTCCTCTGGTCTGCCGGTGATTGCCAACCATCCGCGCAGCGATCCGCGCGCCGCGGGCATGCCCAAGGGTCACCCACCCATGGACGCTTTCCTCGGCATTCCGCTGGCGGTGGGGGACCGGCTGGTGGCCATGGTGGGGCTGGCAAACCAGCCCGAGGGATACAGCGAGGCCGACATCGAGTTTTTGCAGCCGCTGCTGGGCGCCGTGCGACAGCTGGTGCTGGCCTGGCGCAGCCTGCAGGAGCGCAAGCGCACGCGCAACCAGCTGGAAGCCACGAGCGCCTTGCTGGCCGAGAAGAGCGCGGCCTTGCAGGCCACGCTGGACAGCATCAGCCAGGGCCTGACCAAGGTGTCGCCCGAAGGGCAGATCCTGTTCTACAACCGCCGCACACTGGAGCTGCTGGACCTGCCCGACGAGCTGATGGCCAAACGGCCCACGCACGATGAAATGGTGAAGTTCCAGCGCGAGCGGGGCGATTTTGGCGACCAGCTGCAGCTGATCGATCCCACGGCCAGGCGCTATCTGGAGAATCAAACGACGCCGGTCGCCTTGCCGGACCACTACTGGCGCAAGACCAAGGACGGTCGCACACTGGAAATCCGTGCCCGCCAGTTGCCCGATGGCGGCGTGGTGCGCACCTTCACCGACGTGACCTCCTACATCTCCACGCAGGAAGCCCTGCGGGATGAGCGCCAGCGGCTGGCCTGGGTGCTCGACGCCACGCGCCCCGGCATCTGGGAGACCAACCTCACCGAGCGCAAGCTGAGCATCAACGAACGCTGGGCCGAGATGCTGGGCCACACCCTGGCCGAGCTGGAGCCGGTGACCTACGAAACCTGGGAATCGCGGGTGCACCCAGACGACCTCGTGAAGGCCGACGCGGCGCGCGATCAAC
Source organism: Hydrogenophaga sp. RAC07 (assembly GCF_001713375.1). Taxonomy (NCBI): domain Bacteria; kingdom Pseudomonadati; phylum Pseudomonadota; class Betaproteobacteria; order Burkholderiales; family Comamonadaceae; genus Hydrogenophaga; species Hydrogenophaga sp. RAC07. The sequence goes on along the minus strand of NZ_CP016449.1, from coordinate 2,463,466 downwards.
ACATGAGGGGCGAGCTGCCGTTCTACGACTGTGACCTGCGCGTCAAACACAAGGACGGCCACTGGGTCTGGATCAACACCCGTGGTCGTGTGCACCAGCGCGACAGCGACGACCGCGCGCTCTACATGTCGGGCACGCATCTGGACATCAGCGAGCGCGTGGCCGCCCAGGAGCAGATCCAGGCGCTCAATGCCAGCCTGGAGCAGCGGGTGCGAGAGCGCACGGCCGAGCTGGAGCGGACCATGCGTGACATGGAAGCGATCTCGTATTCGATCGCGCACGACCTGCGCGCGCCGCTGCGTTCGGTGAATGGATTTGCGCAGGTGATCGCCGAAGAAGAGGGCGATCGGCTCAGCGACGGCGGGCGCCAGATGTTCGAGCGCATCGCACGTTCGTCGCGCAACATGGGGCAGATGATCACCGACATGCTGGAGCTGCTGCGGGTGGTGCAGGTGGAACTCGATGCGCGACCGGTGTGCATGGCCGACCTCGCCGGCGCGGTGGCGGAATCCCTGGCGCCGCAGGTGCCCGAGGCGCGGATCGAAGTGGGTGAGCTGCCCGATGCGCTGGGCGACGCCACGCTGTTGCGCCAGGTGTTCAGCAACCTGCTGGACAACGCCTTGAAGTATTCAAGGCACCAGAGCGAGCCCATGGTGGTCGTGGGCTTTGATGCCACGTCCGACGCCTACTTCATCCGCGACAACGGCATGGGCTTCGACATGGCACGCGCCCAGAAGTTGTTCGGCCTGTTCCAGCGCCTGCACGCGGGCACCGACGTGCCCGGCATGGGCGTGGGCCTGGCGATCGTGGCGCGCATCATCGAGCGCCATGGCGGCCACATTTGGGCCGAGTCGGCGCCGGGGCAGGGCGCCTGCTTCTGGTTCCGCGTGCGGCGGGCCTGAACTTCAGAAAGGCGCGTCGCCCTGACTGGGGGCGTCAGCTGCGGGCATCTCGGCAACAGGTGCTTCGGCTGCGGGTGCGGGTGCGCCGATGGTGCGGGCTTGTCGCACCGCCGCCTTGTCGCCGGCGCTGGCGAATTTGCTGTATTTGCTGGTCACACCGACCAGCTGACCGTAGATCTTGGGGTTGGCGGCCATGCATTCCTTCTGCTCCAGGAAGTCGGCTTCGCCGGTGAAGTTGCCGATCAGGCCACCGGCCTCGGTGACCAGCAGCGCACCCGCGGCCACGTCCCAGGGCGAAAGGCCCATTTCGAAGAATCCGTCGGTGAAGCCTGCGGCCAGGTAGGCCAGGTCGAGCGCGGCCGAACCGGGGCGGCGCACACCCGCCACGCGCGGCATCACGTCGCCGAGCATCTGCAGGTAGGTCTGGAAGGCGTCGCCCGGGCGGAACGGAAAGCCGGTGGACATCAGACAGTCGCGCAGCGTGGTGCGCTTGGCCACACGGATGCGGCGGTCGTTCATGTACGCACCGCGCCCGCGCGTGGCGCAAAACAGGTCGTTGCGGGTGGGGTCGTAGATCACGGCTTGTTCGAGCTTGTTGCCCACCATGAGCGCGATGCTCACGCAATAGACCGGGAAGCCGTGAATGAAGTTGGTGGTGCCGTCCAGCGGGTCGATGATCCAGACATGATCTGCGCCGCCATGCCGTCCTTCGCGTTTGCCCGACTCCTCGGCCCAGATCGCGTGATCGGGGTAGGCGGTGAGCAGGGTGTCGATGATCGCGGCTTCGGCGGCCTGATCGACCTCGGTCACGAAATCGTTGGTCTGCTTGACCGAAACGCGGACCGATTCCACATCCAGGGCAGCGCGGTTGATGATGGTGCCGGCAAGGCGAGCGGCCTTGATGGCCACGTTGAGCATGGGGTGGAGCGTGGACGACATGAATTGTGAACCTCGGCGCGACACGGGAATGGCGCGCAGCAGTGGAAGAGCAGACAGAAACGCCCCGGCGATGCGGGGCGGCGACAATGTACAAGATTTTACCGCCACCTCCACACCCCAGCATGCGCACCCGTTTTGTACTGATCCAGACCAGCCACGCCGGCAATGTGGGCGGTGTCGCCCGCGCCATGAAAGTGATGGGTTTTGACGACCTCGTGCTGGTGCAGCCGCGCTGGGCCAACGTATTGCGCCGCGAAGAAACCATCCAGCGCGCCAGCGGCGCCAACGACGTGCTGGCCAAGACGCGCGTGGTGGACACGCTGGACGAGGCGCTCGACGGCATGACCCACCTGTGCGCCACCGCCATGACGCCGCGCGACTTCGGCCCGCCCACGCTGGCCCCGCGTGAACACTTCCAGACCCTGCTGGCGTCAACCGAGCCGCCCGAGGGCGTGGCATTCTTGTTCGGCTCCGAGCGCTTCGGCATGCGCAACGAAGACGTGTACCGATGCCACGCGGCGCTCAGCATTCCCACCTCGCCCGACTTCGGTTCGCTCAACCTCGCGGCGGCGGTGCAGCTGATCGCCTACGACTGGCGCCAGGCGCTCGGTGGGTTTGCACCATTGCCGCCATCACCACCGCGCCAGCAGGCCGACGCGCAGACCATCGGCGGCATGCTGACGCACCTGGAGCAGGCGCTGGTGGCGGTGGAGTTTCTCGACCCTGCTGCGCCGAAGAAGCTCATGCCCCGGTTGAACCAGCTTTTCAACCGCGCCGCACCGAGCGAAGAAGAAATCCACATCTTGCGAGGTGTTGCCAAGGCGATGCTGCAGGTGGCCGACAAGGCCAGGCGCTAGACTGCCGCCATGTTTGCCCGCCTCCGCTCCGACATCCAGTGCGTCCTCGACCGCGATCCCGCTGCGCGCAGCACCTGGGAAGTCATCACCTGCTACCCCGGCCTGCACGCGGTGTGGCTGCACCGCCCGGCCCACTGGTGCTGGACGCACGGCTTCAAATGGCTGGGCCGTTTCATCTCGCACATCGCGCGCTTCCTCACCGGCATCGAGATCCACCCGGGCGCCAAGGTGGGTGAGCGTGTGTTCTTCGATCACGCCATGGGCGTGGTGGTGGGAGAAACCGCCGAGATCGGCGACGGCTGCACGATCTACCAGGGCGTGACGCTGGGCGGCACCTCGCTCTACAAGGGCACCAAGCGCCACCCCACGCTGGGCAAGGACGTGGTGGTGAGCGCGGGCGCCAAGGTGCTGGGTGGGTTTCTGGTGGGCGACGGCGCCAAGATCGGCAGCAACGCGGTGGTGATCAAGCCGGTGCCGGCGGGCGCCACGGCGGTGGGCATTCCGGCGCGCATCATCCCGAGCAAGACCGGCGAGAGCGCCGATGTGACGGACCCGAAGTTCCAGGCCTACGGCATCACGCAGGAAGACGATCCGCTGTCACAGGCCATGCGTGGCCTGATCGACACCACCGCCAGCCAGGACCACCAGATCGCGCTGCTGTGGTGCGCGATCGAGAAGCTCTCGCAGTCAACGCGTGACGGAGATTGCGTGCCGAAGGATGCGGCGCGCGAAGAATGCTTTGAAGCCGAGAAGCTGAATCAGCTGATCGGCAAGTGACGGATCAGTGGTGATGTCCGTGCGCGCCGTGCGCATGGCCGTGTGAGATCTCTTCCGCACTCGCCGCCTTCACATCCACCACCTTCACCGCGAACTTCAGCGTCTGCCCGGCCATCGGGTGGTTGCCGTCCAGGTGCACCGTGTCGCCCTTGATCTTCATCACGGTGAACACGTGTTGCTGGCCCTTGTCGTCGCTGCCTTCGAGCTGGCCACCCACCTTCACGCCCGGTGGAAAGTCGCGCTTGGGCATGGTGGTCACCAGGCTTTCGTCGCGCACGCCGAACGCGTCTTCAGGCGGCAGCACCAGCGTGGCAGCAAAGCCGGGTTCCTGGCCTTCCAGCGCTTTTTCGATGCCCGGCAGCGTGTTGCCGTAGCCGCCGTGCAGATACGCGCGCGGCTCCTTGCCGTCCTCGAGCACCTTGCCCTGGGCATCGGTGGCACGGAAGGTGAGGGTGACGATGGTGTCTTTGGTGATCTTCATGGGTGTCTCTCGGAGAGGTCAGCGCGCGGGGCGCACGGCAGATTTGGGACGGAAGGCCTTGCAGACCTCGTCGTTCGTTTCGAGGTAGGGCCCGCCGATCAGGTCGATGCAGTAGGGCACGGCGGCAAAGATGCCGTTGACCTTCTGCGTGCCGTCGGCGTTCTTCAAGCCTTCCAGCGTTTCGGCGATCGCCTTGGGCTGGCCCGGCAGGTTCAGGATCAGGCTCTGGTCGCGGATCACGGCGACCTGGCGCGAGAGGATGGCGGTGGGCACAAAGGTCAGGCTGATCTGGCGCATCTGCTCGCCAAAGCCCGGCATCTCCTTGTGGGCCACGGCCAGCGTGGCCTCGGGAGTCACATCGCGCAGCGCGGGGCCCGTGCCGCCGGTGGTGAGCACCAGCGAGCAGCCCGCGTCCACCAGTTCGATCAAGGTGGCGCTGATGCGCTCCACCTCGTCGGGGATCAGGCGTGGCTCGAAGGTGATCGGGTTCTTGAGCGCGCGCGTGAGCCACTCCTGCAGCGCAGGCAATCCCTTGTCTTCGTACACGCCGGTGCTGGCGCGGTCGCTGATGGACACGATGCCGATGCGCACCGGGTCTTCGGGCTGGCGTGTTTGTTCGTTCATGTCGGGTCTTCCTCAACAGGCGCGTCGGGCTCATCCGAGCCCTGGTTCAGCGCGGCTTTGACCAGCTGGAAGATCTCGCGGTAGGCCTTGCCGTGGCGCACCGCTTCACCAGCGCGCTCCAGGGCCTCGTTGGCTTGCGCGTCCTTGCGGGCCTGGCGGATGAGCGCGCGCAGTTGCTGCACATCGGTGTCCGGCACCTGTTCCAGCCAGCGTGTGAGCGCGTCGTCGTTGGCGATCAACTGGTCGCGCCACTGCTCGGCCAGGTGCAATGACAAGGTGCCTTTCACCGAGCCCTTGTTCTGCTCGTCGAGCGCGGCTTCCACTTCCGCCAGCGTGGCTTCGCTCACGCCGCGCATGAGCTTGCCGATGTACTGCATCTGGCGGCGGCGGCCTTCGAAGTTGGTGATCTTCTTGCAATCGTTGACCGCGTCCACCAGTTTTTCCGACAGGTCGAGCCGTTTCATCAGATCGGCGCGCAACGTGAGCAGGCTTTCGCCAAGCTCCTGCAGGCGGTCGCTGTACTTCTTGAGGTCGGTCTTGCTCATGTCGTCCGAACCCTTGAGCTCGCGCTTGAGTTCCAGGTCCAGCTCGCTGCCCAGGGCGACGAACTGGCCACGGACGAAATAGCCTTTGGTGGGTTTGCGGGACATGTGGGGTCTCAAAAGGGAGGGCTGCACGCTGGGCAGCATGGGCATCTGCGCGCGATGCAGCGCCCGGGTAGGGCGGCCAGTATCATAGCCGTCGATATGAAAAATGCCCCCCACACCCCGGCCCAGCCCACCGCCTCAAGCTCGGCCAACGCCCCACTCCCCGGTTTCCAGTACGCCCGCGGCCAGTTTGAAGAGCTGGTCGACCTGGCCCTTTCGCATGCCAAACAGCTCGGCGCTGCCGATGCCGCGGCCGAGGTGTCCGAAGGCGCCGGCCTGAGTGTGTCGGTGCGCAAGGGCGAGCTCGAAAACGTGGAGCGCAACCGCGACAAGTCGCTCGGCGTCACGGTGTACCTGGGCCAGAAGCGCGGCAACGCGTCCACCTCCGATTTCTCCGCCGCTGCCGTGCGCCAGACGGTGCAGGCCGCTTACGACATCGCCCGCTTCACCGCCGAAGACCCCATGGCCGGCCTGCCCGACGCGGCCGACGTGGCCGACAGCTACCTCGATCTCGACCTCTTTCACCCCTGGGTGCTGAACTCCGAAGAGGCGATGCGCATCGCGCTCGAATGCGAAGCCGCGGCCTTTGCCACCAGCAAGAAGATCAACAACAGCGAAGGCGCGGGCGTGTCGGCCCAGCAGTCCCACTTTTTCACCGCCCACCTGCGCGACGGTGCGCGCTCCGGTGCCGGCATCTTCAGCGGTGGTTACGCCAGCTCGCGCCACAGCCTGTCGGTGGCCCCCATCGCGGGCAAGGGAGCCAACATGCAGCGCGACTACTGGTACAGCTCGCAGCGTTCGCCGCACGACCTGGCCTCGCCACAAGCCGTGGGCCGCTACGCCGCCGAACGCACGCTGGCGCGCCTGAACGGCCGCAAGATCGCCACCACCGAATGCCCGGTGCTGTTCGAATCGCCCATGGCCGCCGGCCTGCTGGGCGCCTATGTGCAGGCCACCAGCGGCGGCGCGCTCTACCGCAACACCACCTTTTTGCCCAACAGCCTGGGCAAGCGTGTGCTGGCCAAACACATCGACATCCTGGAAGACCCGCACGTGCGCAACGGCAAGGGCAGCTCGCCGTTCGACGACGAAGGCGTGCGCACCGCCAAACGCAAGGTGGTGTCGGCCGGCAAGGTGTTGGGTTATTTCCTGTCCACCTACTCGGCGCGCAAGTTGGGCATGCGCACCACCGGCAACGCCGGCGGCTCGCACAACCTCACGCTCACCAGCCGCCTCACAGCGCCCGGCGACGACCTGCGCGCGATGCTCAAGAAGCTCGGCCGCGGCCTTATGGTCACCGAGCTCATGGGTCAGGGCGTGAACTACGTGACCGGCGACTACTCTCGCGGCGCCTCGGGCTACTGGGTGGAAAACGGCGAGATCGCCTACCCGGTGCACGAGATCACCATCGCCGGCAATCTCAAGGACATGTTCCAGGGCATCGAGGCGGTGGGCGCGGATGCGTACAACTTCGGCGCGAAAACCGTCGGATCCATCTTGATCAACAAGATGAAGATCGCCGGGAGTTGATGACCCCCACGCTCCACCGCTGCGCGGGTCGCTGCCCCCCAAGGGGGCTGGCCTTGCTCGGGGCGGCCCTTCGCGGCTGCCGCTGAGTCAGATGCGTCCGGAAGCGCTGGCGCTGCTCGCTGCCGCCTGCTGGGCTGTCTCCAGCCTGTTCTCCGCCGGGCCTGCCCAGCGTCAGGGTGCGTTTGCCTTCAGCCGCTGGCGCATGCTGTTTGCCAGCTTGATTCTTTGGGCGTTGGCCCTGATGGGTGGGGGTTGGCGCAGCCTGGATGCCTCGGCCATCGGCCTGCTGGCCCTCTCGGGGGTCATCGGCATCTTCATCGGCGACACCGTGCTGTTCGCCTGCATGAACCGCCTGGGCCCGCGCCGCTCGGGCGTTCTGTTCGCCACCCATGCGCTGTTTTCGGCCGTGATCGCCTGGTTTTTCCTGGGCGAAGTGATCTGGGGCCGCGCCCTGATCGGCAGCGGTTTGCTCGTGGGCGGCGTCATGCTGGCCATCGTGTGGGGGCGGCGCAGCGACGAGAAGCACGGCTGGGAGCAGACGCGGGGCCCGCTGTTGATCGGTGTCGGGCTGGGCCTGGCGGCGGCGCTGTGCCAGTCGGTGGCCACCCTCATGCTCAAGCCGCTCATGACCACCGGCGTGGACGCCGTGGCTGCGAGCGCAGCGCGCATGAGTGTGGCTCTGCTGGCACACACGCTGTTGCTGGCCAGCGGATGGCAGGGCGCACGCGCCAAGACGCCATTGACCCGCAAAGACGCCTGGCTCACCTTTCTGAGTGCCGCGGTGGCCATGGCCCTGGGCATGACGCTGATCCTGGCCGCCATGCGGCTCGGGCAGGCTGGCCTGGTGGCGGTCTTGTCCTCGGTCTCGCCGATCCTGATCCTGCCGCTGCTGTGGCTGGTCTACCGGCGCCGACCGGCGGTGGGGGCGTGGTTGGGGGCGGTGCTGGCCGTGCTGGGCACCGCGCTCATCCTGCGCTGATTCAGGCCGCCAAGGCTGACTTCACGGCAGCCGACACCATGCCCATGTCGGCTTTGCCGGCCAGGCGGGTTTTCACCGCGCCCATGACCTTGCCCATGTCGCCCGGGCCGGTGGCACCGAGCTCGGCCACGATGGCCTTGACTTCGGCGGTCACCTCTTCGGCAGACAGGCGCGCGGGCAGGTAGGCCTGCAAGACCTTCAACTCGGCGCTTTCCTTGTCGGCCAGGTCCATGCGGTCGGCCTTGGTGAAGGCTTCGATGCTGTCCTTGCGCTGCTTGATCAGCTTGTCGACGATGGCAACCACCATGGCGTCGTCAAGCTCCACGCGGTCGTCCACTTCCTTCTGCTTCATGGCGGCGGTCAGCAGGCGGATGGTGCCCAGGCGCTCGCTGTCCTTGGCGCGCATGGCGTTCTTCATGTCTTCGGTGATCTGTTCCTTGAGGCTCATGGGGGCTCCTGTGGGGCGGTGAAGGGAGTGTTCAGACAAGAAAAAAGCCCGCCTGAACGTCTTCCAGCGGGCTTTTTCGCGACCGGGCGGACCCGGCAGCAGGTGCTCAGTACAGCTTTTTGGGCAGCTGCATCGAGCGCACACGCTTGTAGTGGCGCTTGACGGCGGCGGCCTTCTTGCGCTTGCGCTCGGCGGTGGGCTTTTCGTAAAACTCACGGGCGCGCAGGTCGGTCAGCAAGCCGAGCTTTTCGATGGTGCGCTTGAAACGGCGCAGAGCGACGTCAAAGGGTTCGTTGTCTTTTACACGGATGGTCGTCATGGGCGAGAAATGTCCAGAATGCGCGGAAAGAGGATGTTCGGGAAGATCGGGCCCAAGCGTCGTATCCGCAAAATGTCCCGTCGTTAACTAGTATTGGCAGACGGGTATTTGCCAGCAAAGCCTTGGATTATAGCCACTTCATGGCCGTTGGCTACAGAGCTTGGGCGCACGCATGGGCCGATGCCCAGGCCCACTGGAAGTTGTAGCCGCCCAGCCAGCCGGTCACGTCCACCACCTCGCCGATGAAATACAGACCCGGCTGCTTCGATTCCATGGTTTGTGACGACAGGTCGCGTGTGTCCACGCCGCCCAGCGTCACCTCGGCCTTTTTGTAGCCTTCGGTGCCGGTGGGGGTGATTTCCCAGCGCGACAGGCGCTCGGCGAGCCGGGTCAGGGCCTTGTCGGACGCCTCGGCCACCGGTCGCTGCCAGTCGGCGTCCTGCTGCACCCAGGCGTCGGCCAGGCGGCTGGGCACGAGGCCGGCGAGTTCGTTGGTGATCAGCTTGCGTGAGGTGGCCTTGGCGCGGGCCAGCGCGGCGGGCAGGTCGGTGTCGGGCGCCAGATTCAGGCGGATCGGGGTCTTGTCGTGCCAGTAGCTCGAAATCTGCAACACCGCCGGGCCCGAGAGGCCGCGGTGGGTGAACAGCAGGTCTTCGTTGAACGCCATGCGGATCTTCTTGTCGCCGGTCTCGATGCGAACTGGCAGCGCGAGGCCCGAGAGTCCGGCGTACGGCAACCAATGGTCACCGTCGAACGTCATCGGCACTAGGCCCGGGCGCGGCTCGACCAGACGCAGGTCGAACTGTTTTGCGATGCGGTAACCGAAGTCGGTCGCACCGATCTTGGGGATGGACAGGCCGCCGGTGGCCACCACCACGGAGCGGCTGCGCACCGGGCCCCGGTCGGTGTCGAGTTCGTACATCCCCTCGCTGTCCACCCGCACGGCCTGGATGCCGCAGGGCTGCCAGCGCTGCACGCCACCGGCGTCGCACTCGCGCAGCAGCATCTGGATCAGGTCTTCGGCCGAGTGGTCGCAGAACAGCTGGCCCTTGTGCTTTTCGTGGAAGGCGATGCCGTGCGTCTGCAGGAGCGAGATGAAGTCGGCCGGCGTGTAGCGCGACAGCGCGGAGCGGCAGAAGTTCGGGTTGGCGCTGATGAAGTGCTTGTGCGGGGCGTGCGGGTCGAGGTCGCGGTTGGTGAAGTTGGCGCGGCCGCCGCCCGAAATGCGGATCTTTTCGGCCACCTTCTCGCTGTGATCGAGCACGAGCACGCTCAAGCCGCGTTGACCGGCGATGCCGGCACAGAACAGGCCGGCGGCGCCAGCGCCGATGACGATGGCGTCGAAGTTTTGCATGGCGCGCAGTGTAGGCTGGGCGCTCAGCCTTTCCAGGTGAAGGGGAACGCGAGCTGCTTGAGAAAGCCCTTGGGCACGTAGTCGCCCAGCACGCCGTAGCGCTCGGGCCAGACCTTGTGGCTGTTGACGGCGGTGCCGAACAGGTGGTCGAGGAAGGCGTAGTGCGCGGCGTAGTTTTTGTCCAGCGCGTCGGCGTCCTGGCTGTGGTGCCAGTGGTGGAAGTTGGGCGTGACGATGAGGTAGCGCAGCGGGCCCAGGCGCACGCTCACGTTGGCGTGGTTGAACACGGCCTGGAAGCCCACCACGATGATGTAGGCGTCGATCACTTCCTTGGAGAACCCCAGCAGGTAGATGGGCCCGAGCACCAGCGTGCGCGTGATGATGGTTTCCAGGATGTGCTGGCGCGAGCCGGCCATCCAGTCCATGTGCTTGGTGCTGTGGTGCACCGCGTGCAGACGCCATAGCAGGGGCACCTCGTGGTACGCGCGGTGCGTCCAGTACTGGGCAAGATCCGCCACCAGAATGATCAGCGGCAGCGCGGCCCAGAACGGCAGCGCCGCGATCCATCCGCGCACACCGTCCACCGGCACCCAGCCGAAGAGGTTGTGCACCAGCAGGTTGGTGGCCAGCAGCATGAAGCCGATCACCATGTGGTTGACGATGAAGTGGTGAAAGTCGGTCTGCCACTCGGGGCGGAACACCGGCTGGTCCTTGCGCAGGGCAAACAGCTTTTCAATGAAGATGAAGATCAGCGCCGAGCCCAGCAGATCGAGGATGAACCAGTCCATGCCGATGTAGGGCGTGTGGTCGGGGAAGTTCGGGTCCACCTCCACCTGGTGCCCACCCAGCAGCGCGCTGAGCGTGACCAGCGCAAACGCAAAGGCAGACAACCAGCGCGCGCGGTTGAACAACACGTTGACCAGGCTCAGGCCGCCGGCGATCACCATGCCCGCGAAGAGCAACTGGCGCATGAGGCCCACGTCGTACTGCTGGCGCAGCTGCGGCGTGGTGAGGTACTGCGGAAAGTGGAAGGCCATCACGCCGAGGAAACACAGGATGGCCAGCGACAACGCAATGGCGCCGGTGACGAGGCCACGGCCCGGGCGCAGCGCGCCGTGGCCTTCGGTGAACTGGTTGAGTTTTTTGAGCATGCAGCAGGCTCCCGGGCGCCCCGACGGGGGCGCGGCTGCGGCAGTGTAGCGGGGCGCTGGCGCGCGGGCTCAGGCCGTGCGGGCGAGCGGCAGAGGCGTCTGAAGAGCGGCGATGCCGCTGACCACATCGCCCACCACGATCACCGCCGGGCTGCCCAGGCCTTCGCGCTCGATGGTGGCGCGCAGTTGCCCCAGCGTGGTGACAGCGTGGCGCTGATGGGGCAGCGTGGCGTGCTGGATCACGGCCACCGGTGTGTGGGTGGGCAGACCGGTGAGCAGATCGGTCTGGATCTGCTGCGAACCGCTCACGCCCATGTAGATCACCAGCGTGAGCTTGGCGTCGCGCGCGGTGGCCGCCAGGGACGGCCAGTCGGTGCCGCTGTCGCCGGGCTTGGCGTGGCCGGTGACGAACACCACGCCATGCGCGTGTTCGCGGTGCGTGAGCGGCACACCCAGCGAGGTGAGCCCGGCCAGGCCGGCCGTGATGCCGTTGACCACCTGCACCTCGATGCCGGCGGCGCGCAGGGCTTCGACCTCTTCACCGCCGCGCCCGAAGATGAAGGGGTCGCCGCCCTTGAGCCGCACCACCACCTCGCCTTCGCTCGCGGCCATCACCATGAGCTTTTCAATGAAGGCCTGCGGTGTGCTCTTGCAGCCGCCGCGCTTGCCCACGTGCACGATGCGCGCACGCGGTGACGCATGGGCCAGCACCGCGTCGCTCACCAGATCGTCAACGAGCAGCACGGTCGCCGCGCTGATGGCCTTGACGGCCTTGAGCGTGAGCAGCTCCGGGTCGCCCGGGCCTGCGCCGACGAGTGAAACGGTACCGGGCAGGAACTCAGAGGGCGTGTGCATGGGCTGGGGATTCATGGTGCTCGATCGCTCGCAAGATGTGTTCCACCTGCAGTGCGATCGGCGTGGGAATGGGTAACGAATCGTTGAGCACCGCTCGGATGTAGGCCGCGGTGTGCACCGCGTCCACCGTGGGCAGCGAAGGCAGTTGCGCGAGTGGCCCGTCTTGCTGTGGCTGCACCTCGGTGCGCTCGCCGTCCTGAAAGATTTCCATGCGCGGTGTGCGGCGCGCATCGGCCACCGGTTCACCTTCGGTGCCGCGCAGCAGCATGGCGTGGGCACCGGTGAGGGCCCAGGTGGCGGCCATGGAGCTGGCGTATTCGGGGTGGGTGTAGCTGCCCACGATGAAGGCTTTGCCCACGCACGGGTTCATCAGCTTGACCAGGCTGTGCGCCGGGTTGCGCAGGCCCACCACGCGGCGCACATCGAGCAGGCGCTTGAGGCCGGGGCACAGCACCTCGGTCGGCACAAAGGCCACGTCGCCCGCGGCGAGCCGGGCCACCTGGGGGGCTGGCAACACACCGAGTTCGCGGAACACGGCGGACGCAAACACGCGCTTGTCTTCGGTGGCCGTGCCGTGCACCAGCACCGGCACACCCTGGCGCGCCAGCAGCAGTGCGAGCAGGGGCGTGAGCACCGGCAGCTTGCGCGCACCGTTGTAGCTGGGCAGCACCACGGTGGTGAGGCCGTTGTCGGGCATCAGGTTCAAGCGGGCGTGGGCAGCGTCGAGAAAGCCCGCCATCTCGTCAGGCGTTTCGCCCTTGATGCGCATGGCCAGACAAAAGCCGCCCACCTCGAGGTCGGTCACCGCGCCGTCGAGCACCTGCCCCAGCAGATCGGTGGATTGCTCGCGCGTGAGTGCACGCGCGCCGTCTTTGCCGCGGCCGATCTCTTTGATGTAGTGGCTGATCCCCATGGCGCGCGATTGTCCGGGAAGTTTGATGACTCGGCGTTATATGTCGAAAGCCGGGGCTCAGGCGGGCAAGAGCGCCGGCGTGGCACGCACGAGGCGTTTGAGCTCGGGCACACACGAGCCGCAGTTGGTGCCGCAGCGCAGGCTGCCCTGCAGCGTGGCCAGGCGTTCGTCGTCGCTGCCTTCGCAGGTGGCGAGCCGTTCGGTGATGGCCAGGTCGGTCACGTTGAAGCAGGTGCACACCTGCCGGCCCTTGGCCTCGAGGGCCACCGGGGGCTTGGCGCCGGGCATGAGCAGGCGGCGGCCGTAGGCGTCGGCGGGCAGCTCGTCCTGCAGCAGCGGCTTGAGCCAGGCCTCGGCGCGCGTGTCGCCGGCAAGCATGAAACCGTCGAGCCGTGTGACATCGCCCAAGCGCACCAGCCGCGCGGCGCGGTGCTGGCCCAGGCGTTTGTCGGCGTAGCGCAAGGCGTCGGCGGTGTTCAGTCCGAGCAAGGCTTCGATGCGCTCGATCAGCTCGGGTCCGGGCGCGTCGTGTGCGGCCGCGCGGAACAAGACACCGGTGCGCTCCCGGCCGAACGGGACACAGGACGCAAACGGAAACTCCGCCATGAGTTCGCGCAAACCTTGCTGGGCACCCAGCGCGTCGGTCTCCGGCAGCCAAGCCATGGCGAGCAGCGTCCAGGGCAGCTCGGCCTTGAGCACCTTCACCGCCGCATGTTTGAGTTCGGGTTGTTTTGAGGAGGGACAGTAAGACGAGGTGGTGAGCGCGTTCACACCCGCGAGCCGCTCGCCCGTGCTGCTCATGCCACCGAGGTACTCGGCGCCCCAGTGCATGGCGATGAAGGCCTGCGACAGGCCGATGTCGTCCGAGCCTTGCAGCGGCACCAGGATGGAGCCGCGTTTGCTGGTCACGTGCACCAGGTCCCCGTCTTTCAGGCCAAGGCGTTCCATGTCCTGCGGATTGAGCTGCACCGCCGGCTCGGCCACATGGCCGAACAGGCGGCCCAGCGTGCCGGTGCGCGTCATGCCGTGCCACTGGTCGCGCAGGCGGCCGGTGGTGAGCGAGAAGGGGTAACGCGATTCGCGCGGCTCGGCCAGGGGGACGAAGGGCAGGGCGGCGAAGCGGGCTTTGCCGTCGGGGGTGGGAAAGAGGCCGTCTTCGTAGAGGCGCTGTTTTCCTTGCGCCTCACCGGTCCTGATGGGCCATTGCCGTGGGCCTTGTTGTTCCAGCATGGCGTAGCTGAGACCCGTGATGTCGAGATCGCGCCCGCGCGTGGACTCGCGGTGTTCGTTCCAGATGGGCTCGGGTGACGGGTAGGGGAACAGCGTGGCCTGACCGGGGCGCAGGCGGGTTTCGAGCTGCTGTGCGAAGTCCACCACGATGCGCCAGTCGTGCCGCGCGTCGCCCGGTGCGGGCACGGCGGGACGCACGCGACTGATGCGCCGTTCGCTGTTGGTCACCGTGCCGTCCTTCTCGCCCCAGGTGGTGGCAGGCAGCAGCAGGTCGGCGAAGTCGCAGGTGGCCGCCGTGGCGTAGGCCTCCTGCACCACCACGAACTCGGCGCGTTGCAGCGCGCGGCGCACGGTGGCCTGGTCGGGCATGGACTGGGCCGGGTTGGTGCAGGCAATCCACAGCGCCTTGATCTCGCCATCGGCCGCCGCTTCGAACATCTCCACCGCGCTTTTGCCGGGCTTGTCGGGCACGCTGGGCACACCCCAGAGCGCCGCCACTTCGGCGCGGTGCTGCGGGTTGGCCAGGTCGCGGTGGGCGCTCAGCAGGTTGGCCAGGCCGCCGACCTCGCGCCCGCCCATGGCGTTGGGCTGGCCGGTGAGGCTGAAGGGGCCGGCGCCGGGTTTTCCGATCTGGCCGGTGGCCAGGTGCAGGTTGATCAGGGTGGCGTTCTTGGCGGTGCCGCTGCTGCTCTGGTTCAGGCCCTGGCAATACAGGCTGAGCGTGGCGGGCGAGGTGGCGAACCACTGGGCGGCGGTATGGAGGTCTTCCTTCTTCAGACCACAGGCCTGGGACACACGTTCGGGCGAGTATTCGCGCACCAGCGACTTGAGCGCATCAAAGCCGGTGGTGTGGGCCGCGATGTACGCGGCATCGAGCCAGCCTTCCCACAACATGATGTGCAGCAGGCCGTGGAACAGCATCACGTCGCTGCCGGGTTGCAGCGGCAGGAACAAATCCGCGAAGCCGGCGGTGTCGGTGCGGCGCGGGTCGGCCACGATCACCTTCATGGCCGGGTTGTTTTTCTTCGCTTCCTCGATGCGGCGGAACAGCACCGGGTGCGCAAAGGCCGCGTTGCTGCCGACGATGAACAGGCAGCTGGCGTGGTTCACATCGTCGTAGCAGGCGGGTGGCGCGTCGGCTCCCAGCGTGAGCTTGTAGCCGGCCACCGCGCTGCTCATGCACAGACGCGAATTGGTGTCGACGTTGTTGGTGCCGATCAGGCCCTTGGCCAGCTTGTTGAAGACGTAGTAGTCCTCGGTGAGCAGCTGGCCGCTGATGTAGAAGCCGACCGCATCAACGCCGTGGTGTTCGATGACGGAGGCGAATCGGTCGGTGGCGAGGTCCAGCGCGGCGTCCCAGCCGAGGGGCTGGGCAGGGCCGCCGCGCTCCAGCCGCCGCAGGGGTTGCAGCAAACGGGTCTGTTGTGCGATCGCTGGCGAGGCGGTGAGGTGCAGGGTCTGGCCCTTGGTGCACAGTTTTCCGAAGTTGGCCGGGTGGTCCGGGTCGCCGCGCACGCCGGTGATCTGGCTGCCCTCGGTTTCGATGATCACGCCGCAGCCGACGCCGCAGTAGGGGCAGGTCGATCGCGTGAGGCGGGGGGCTCCCTCTCCCTCTGGGAGCGGGTTGGAGTGAGGGCCGCTTCCGGAGCGCAGGGGCACGGGGAAAGCCCTCACCCTAGCCCTCTCCCAAAGGGAGAGGGGACAAAACAGCCAGGGGGAGAGGAGACAAGTCGCGTCTCGCCGGGCCAGCGACGGGACGCGTGAGGTCGGTGGCGTGGGTTGAGAGTTCCTGCGCGTCCAGGTGCACCACGCCGTTCTCCACCTTCACCGCAAACCTCGGCGTGCAGCCCTCGTCGGGCGCCTTCGCGCAGCCGCTGTCGAGGCCGATGGTCCAGTTGTGCAGCGGGCAGGCCACGCTGGTGCCGAAGACGATGCCCTGGCTGAGCGGGCCACCCTTGTGCGGGCAGCGGTCGAGCAGGGCGAACACCTCGTCCTGCGCGTTGCGGAACACCGCCACGTCCAGGCCGTGTTCACGTTGCACGCAGCGCGAGCCCAACACGGGAATGTCGTCCACACGGGCGATAGGGATCCATGAATTCATATGGTGCTCCCTTCCATCGCAACCGCCTTGATCGGAATGAACTGGCGCGTGTCCACCGCCGCCTTCTGGTGTTCGAACCACGGATCGGGTTCACCGTCGAGCGCGAACTGCAACTCGGCCCACAGCGCCTTGCGACCCTCGTGGTCGTCGAGGATCTTCTTCTTCACATAGTCCAGACCCACACGGTTCACGTAGTGCACGGTCCGCTCCAGGTACCAGCCCTCCAGGCGGTAAAGCTGCATGAAGGCGCCGGTGTACTCGAGCACTTCCTCTGCCGTCTTGAGCTTGGTGAAAAAGTGCGCCACTTCCGTCTTGATGCCGCCGTTGCCGGCCACATACATCTCCCAACCCGAGTCCACGCCGATGATGCCCACGTCCTTGATGCCGGCCTCGGCGCAGTTGCGCGGGCAGCCCGACACCGCGAACTTCACCTTGTGCGGTGCGTACATGCGCCACATCGCGCGCTCCAGGTCCTTGCCCATCTGCGTGCTGTCCTGCGTGCCCATGCGGCACCACTCGCTGCCCACGCAGGTCTTCACCGTGCGCAAGGCCTTGGCGTAGGCGTGGCCGCTGGGCATGCCGATGTCGTTCCACACCGCCTGCAGGTCTTCTTTCTTCACGCCGAGCAGGTCGATGCGCTGGCCGCCGGTGACCTTCACCGTCGGGATCTTGTACTTGTCCACCGCATCGGCGATGCGGCGCAGTTCGTCCGCCGTGGTCTCGCCGCCCCACATGCGCGGGATCACGCTGTAGGTGCCGTCCTTCTGGATGTTGGCGTGCATGCGCTCGTTGATGAAGCGGCTTTGCGGATCGTCCTTCGCCTCTTTCGGCCAGGTGCTGATCAGGTAGTAGTTGACGGCGGGCCGGCAGGACGCGCAGCCGTTGGGCGTGCGCCAGCCCATGCCGGCGAACACCGCGCCGGTGTTGGTGTACTTGCTTTGCCGGATCGCGTCGCGCACGGCCTGATGACCGTGATCGGTGCAGCCGCACATGGCCTTGAGCTTGGGCGTGGCCGAGTAGTCACCACCGGCGGTGAACATCAGGATCTGTTCCACCAGACCGGTGCACGAACCGCAGCTCGCGCTGGCCTTGGTCTGCTTGCGCACCTCTTCGAGTGTGAACAGGCCCTTGTCCTTGATGGCCTTGCAGATCGCGCCTTTGGTCACGCCGTTGCAACCGCAGACTTCATCGGTGTCGGCCATGGCCGAGGCCTTGCTCTGGCCCTGGTGGCCCACGTCGCCGATGTTGGATTCGCCAAACATCAGCTTGTCGCGGATGTCGGCCACGCTGCGGCCGTCGCGCAGCAGCTTGAAGTACCACGAACCGTCGACCGTGTCGCCGTAGAGGCAGGCGCCCACCAGCTTGTCGTCCTGGATCACCAGCTTCTTGTAGACGCCGCCCGACGGGTCGCTCATCACGATCTCTTCGGTGTTGGCGCCGCCGGTGAAGTTGCCGGCACTGAAGAGGTCGATGCCGGTGACCTTGAGCTTGGTCGAGGTGAGCGAGCCTACGTAGCGGCCGATGCCGAACTCGGCCAGGTGCGTGGCCAGCACCTTGCCCTGCTCGAACAGTGGCGCCACCAGGCCGTAGGCGATGCCGCGGTGTGCCGCGCATTCGCCCACCGCGTAGATGCGCGGGTCGGTCACGGTCTGCAGCGTGTCGCTCACCACGATGCCCTTGTTCACATGCAGGCGCATGCTCTCGGCCAGCGCGGTGTTGGGGCGGATGCCCACGGCCATCACCACCAGATCGGCCGGCACCTCGGTGCCGTCCTTGAAGCGGATCGCCCGGACCCGGCCTTCATCGTTGCCCACCAGTTCCTGCGTCTGCGCACCCATCAAAAACGTCATGCCGCGCTCTTCCAGCGAGGCCTGCAGCAGCTGGCCTGCCACCTCGTCGAGCTGGCGCTCCATGAGCCACGGGCCCACGTGCACCACGCTCACCGCCATGCCGCGTTTCATCAAACCGTTGGCGGCCTCCAGACCCAGCAGACCGCCGCCGATGACGACCGCGTGGCTGTAGCGTGTGGCCGCGTCGATCATGGCCTGCGTGTCGGCGATGTCGCGGTAGGCGAGCACGCCCGCCAGGTCCTTGCCCGGGATGGGCAGCATGAAGGGGTTGGAACCGGTGGCCATGATGAGCCGGTCGTACGGCGCTTCGATCACGCTGCCGTCGGCACCGGTGGCGCGCACCATGCGCTTGACGCGGTCCACTTCGGTCACGGTTTTGCCGGCGTGCAGGGTGATGCCGTTGTCGGTGTACCAGGCCCAGTCGTTGAGCACGATCTCGTCGAGCGTCTGCTCACCGGCGAGCACCGGCGAGAGCAGGATGCGGTTGTAGTTCGGGTGGGGCTCGGCGCCGAAGACGGTGATGTCGTAGAGATCGGGGGCGAGCTTGAGCAGCTCCTCGATCGTGCGCACACCGGCCATGCCGTTGCCGACCATCACCAGTTTCAGTTTTGCTTTCGGGTTGACGCGCATGTCCATGGTGTTCTCCTCAAGCCACTTTTTCAACGTGCGCCTGGCGCGTGTAGAGGAAGTCGATCACCGCCTTTCGGCACTGCTGGTATTTGGGCTCGTCGGCCAGTGCCACGCGGTTGCGCGGGCGCGGCAGGTCCACCGTCAAGATCTCGCCGATGGTGGCGGCCGGACCGTTGGTGAGCATCACGATGCGGTCGCTCAGCAGCACGGCTTCGTCCACGTCGTGCGTGACCATGACCACCGTGCTGTGCGTGCGCGCCACGATGTCGAGCAGCTCGTCTTGCAGCTTGGCGCGGGTGAGCGCGTCAAGCGCGCCAAAGGGTTCGTCCATGAGCAGGACCTTGGGTTCCATCGACAGGGCGCGGGCAATGCCCACGCGCTGCTTCATGCCGCCGGAAATCTCGCCGGGTCGTTTCTGCGCGGCGGGTGTGAGGCCCACCATGGCCAATGCGGCGTCGGTGCGCTCCTTGAGTTGCGCCTTGGTCTCGGTGGCCGAGAACACGCGTTCGACAGCGAGGTAGACGTTCTCGAAACAGGTGAGCCAGGGCAGCAGCGAGTGGTTCTGGAACACCACCGCGCGCTCCGGGCCGGGGCCTGCAATCTCCTTGTCGGCGCACAGCAGCACGCCGTTGGTGGGCACGGTCAAACCGGCAATGAGGTTGAGCAGGGTGGACTTGCCGCAACCCGAGTGACCGATGAGGGTGACGAACTCGCCCTTGGCCACGGTCAGGTTGATGTCGCGCAGCGCGGGGAAGTTGCCCTTCTTCGTCTTGAAGGTCTGCTCGACACCCTGGATCTCGATGTATTTGGAAGCGTCGCTCATGATTTGACTTCCTCAAACGTGAACAAGGTGGCCAGCTTGATGAGGCCGAATTCGAGCACCAGGCCCACGATGCCGATCACGAAGATGGCGATGATGATGCTGGCCACGTTGAGGTTGTTCCACTCGTCCCAGATCCAGAAGCCGATGCCCACGCCACCGGTCAGCATCTCGGCGGCCACGATCACCAGCCACGCCGTTCCCACCGCCAGGCGCACGCCGGTCAAGAGGTAGGGCAGCACGGCGGGGAACAGGATCTTGGTGAAGATCTTCCACTCGCTCAGGTTGAGCACGCGTGCCACGTTCATGTAGTCCTGCGGCACGCGCTGCACGCCTACCGCGGTGTTGATGATCATGGGCCAGATGGAGCAGATGAAGATGGTCCAGATGGCGGCCGGGTTGGCGCCCTTGAAGACCAGCAAGCCGATCGGCAGCCAGGCCAGGGGCGACACCGGGCGCAGCAGGCTGATGAGCGGGTTGAACATGCGGCTCAGGAATTCAAAGCGGCCGATGGCAAAACCCGCCGGAATGCCGACGGCTGCGGCCAGACCGAAGCCGATGGCCACGCGCTGCAGTGACATGAGCACGTTCCAGCCCACACCCTGGTCGTTCGGGCCGACCTGGTAGAACGGATCGGAGAACACCTCCAGCGCCTGCTTCCAGGTTTCCAGCGGTGTGGGAATGCCGCTCTCACCGGTGCCGGCCACCACGGCCCAGACGGTGATGAGGAAGACCAGGCCCAGCACCGGCGGCAGCACGTTGGTCCAGAGAAAGCGCAGGTCCCAGCCGCGCTTGAACTGAACGACCGGCGCGGGCGCCGGCCGGGGAACCGCGGCCACTGTGGTTACGGCGTGCGGCTCGGCCTTGGTGGCGGGAGCCACCTCCAGTGGCGAATGAAAAACGGCGCTGACCATGTTGGTTCTCCGGTGCGGCGGGCCTGATCAGGCCGCCTTGATCTTGAAGCCGTCGGCGTACTTGGCGGGGTCCTTGCCGTCCCACACCACACCGTCCATGAGCTTGGCGCTGCGCATGTCGGACTTGGGCAACGCCGTCTTGGTCGCGGTGGCCGCTTCCTTGTAGATGTCGATGCGGTTGACCTGCTTGGCCACGGCCAGGTAGTCGGGGTGCGACTTGAGCAGGCCCCAGCGCTTGTGCTGGGTGAGGAACCACATGCCGTCGCTGAGGTAGGGGAAGTTCACCAGCCCGTCGTTGAAGAACTTCATGTGGTTGGGGTCGTCCCAGGTCTTGCCCATGCCGTTCTGGTAGCGGCCCAGGATGCGCTGGTTGATCGCGTCCACGCCGGTGTTCACGTACGAGCGTTGGGCGATCGTCTCGGCCATCTTGTTCTTGTTCTGCAGGCCGGCGTCGATCCATTTGCTGGCTTCCAGGATGGCGGCTGTCACGGCGCGCGCGGTGTTCGGGTTTTTCTGCACGAACTCGGCGGTGGTGCCCAGCACCTTCTCGGGGTGGTCTTTCCAGATGTCCTGTGTGGTGTTGGCCGTGATGCCGATGCCGTCGACGATGGCGCGGTGGTTCCAGGGTTCGCCCACGCAGAAGCCGTCCATGTTGCCCACACGCATGTTGGCCACCATCTGCGGCGGCGGCACCACGATGGCGCGCGCGTCCTTGAACGGATCGATGCCGGCGCTGGCCAGCCAGTAGTAGAGCCACATGGCGTGGGTGCCGGTGGGAAAGGTCTGTGCGAAGGTGTACTCGCGCTTCTCCTTGGCCATCACCTTGGCGAGCGACGGGCCGTCCACCGCACCCTGGTCAGCGAGCTTCTTCGACAACGTGATGGCCTGGCCGTTGTTGTTCAGGCTCATCAACACCGCCATGTCCTTCTTCGGACCGGAGGTGCCCAGCTGCAGGCCATAGACCAGGCCGTAGAGCACGTGGGCGAAGTCCAGTTCGCCGTTGACGAGCTTGTCGCGCACACCGGCCCAGCTGGCTTCCTTGGTGGGGACGATCTTCACGCCGTACTTCTTGTCGATGCCGAGTTCGGCGGCCATCACCACACTGGCACAGTCGGTCAGGGGAATGAAGCCGATCCTGACCTCGGTTTTTTCAGGGGCGTCCGAGCCGGCCGCCCACACGCCGCTGTGGCCCAGCGTGGAGAAGAAGGCAGCGCCGCCGATGGCGGTGCTCTTCTTGATGAAATCGCGCCTGGATGCCGCTGCGGTCTCGGTCGCCACATCGGGTTTGCTGTCGACCGGGGTCGGGGCAACGGTGGTGCCGGGGATGTCTGCGTTCATGTCCAACTCCTTGCTGATGAAAAAAACCGGACCCCAAAAGCACAACGGCGCCCATCTCCAAGCCTGCGGATCGCAAACCGGAAATGGACGCCGTTGTCCTGTGTCGGGGGTGACTGTTGGAAGCCGGACCGCCATTGGCCCGTTTTCCTCTGTCCTTCTCAAAGCAGGTTGTGTGCCAGCGTCAACGTCGACGCGCAGTGCGGC
The DNA here is from genome assembly GCF_001713375.1 of Hydrogenophaga sp. RAC07. NCBI lineage: Bacteria > Pseudomonadati > Pseudomonadota > Betaproteobacteria > Burkholderiales > Comamonadaceae > Hydrogenophaga > Hydrogenophaga sp. RAC07. The sequence continues at coordinate 2,441,603 of NZ_CP016449.1, read as the reverse complement.
GGGTGTTTGCGAAAGTGCTCTGATTTTTAAGGAAAATTCCTGTTGCGTTGAGTTCTGAACCGTGAGGTCAGCTTGTCGCCTTGTTCGTTTTCAGGGCATCAAGCTGGTGCGCAGCGGTCCCTGGCACCGGTATTGGTGCACCGCAGCAGAATGCGGCCTCAGCGCGGGCGTTCGGGCAGCACGTCGGCCATGGCCAGCACCGCCTCGGCCACTTCGATCAGCCGGCGGTTCTGGTTCATGGCCATCTGGCGCATGGTCTTGTGGGCTTCTTCTTCGCTCAGGTGGCGGTGGGCCATCAGCAGGCCTTTGGCGCGCTCGATCAGCTTGCGCTCGTTGAGGCTGGCGCGCACGGTGTCCAGCTCATCGCTCATGGTCTGCAGGCGCCGTGCCTGCGCCTGCACCAGCTCCAGGATGGAGCGTTCCAGGTGCAGGCCGTAGCCCTGGGCGCCCGTGGCGAAAGCCGCGGTGCTCCGGGTCTCGGGCGCGCGAAAGAACGACAACACGTCCGTCTCCGTGGCTGGGGCGGTGTGCAGGGCGTGAAAACTGTTCAACTCCAACTTGGCCGCTTCGATCTTCAGCTCGCAGGTCTGCAGCAAGTCGAGTGCGAGGCGATCCTCCACCGCCTTCATGCGGTCGATGCGCCGGCTGCAGCAGTCGAACCAGGCCTGGCTCACCTGGGCATTGAGGGGCGAGCCGTGGGGCGCCGTGCACAGCACGCGACGCAACCGCTCGAGCTCGGCCAGCATGGCACTGGCCTGGGTGGTGTTCCACAGTTCAACCGCATGGGGGTTCGAGAACTCGGCAAACACCTCCAGACAGCGTTCCTGCGATTCGATCAGGTGCAGCAGGCGCTGCTGCTCTTCGGCCGCGGCACGTCCACCGGCAAACAGGGCAGAGCCGGCCGCCCGCTCCTGGCCGGCGAATTCCTTGCCCTGCATGAAGTTGAACAAGGCCACCAGCAGGCGCGAAATCTCGGGATCGCTGGCGCTGTCCGCGGCTTCGAACACCACCGCCAGCAGGCCGGAGATCAACCGCACATAGGCTTCGGTGGCCTGCTGGGGCGTCCACTCCAGCGCCTGCACGCGCGCGCGCAGCCCGTCCAGCGCATCCAGCCCATGGAGCACGTAGGCGATGCGGCTGAACAGGCGCGCGCCGTTGTCCAGCCGGGCCGATTCCGTGTCCAGCTCGTCAAAGCAGGTGCGCAGCTCGGCTTCGATCTGCCGGGACTCGGCGATCTGGTGGCGGCGCACCTCGCCGAACTGCACCCCCTGTGAGCCGAGAAAGAGATTGGACAGGCCCCGCTCGCGCTGCAGGCTGTGCACCAGGCGCCCGGTCACGTTCACCAGCGCGCTGGTGAGCGCGAGCTGCTGAAGTTCGGCGATTTCGCAGCGTTTGGCCGCCACCAGAAAGTGCAGGCCCGATTTCATGTTCGAGAGGTGGTTGCAAGCATCCCCCGATGATGAGCAACAAACATGCCGCCCGTACACTCGAACCATGCTGATTTTGGGAATCGAGTCGTCTTGCGACGAAACCGGCGTCGCCCTGGTCGACGCCAGCGGCGGTCACACGCCGCGGCTGCTGGGCGATGCCCTGCACAGCCAGATCGAGATGCACCGTGCCTTTGGTGGCGTGGTGCCCGAGCTCGCCAGCCGCGACCACATCCGCCGCGTGCTGCCGCTCACCGACGCCGTGATGGCGCAGGCTCATCTGCCGCTCTCGGCCGTGGACGCAGTCGCCTACACCCGCGGCCCGGGTCTCGCGGGCGCACTGCTGGTGGGTTCGGGCGTGGCCTGCGCGCTGGGCTTTGCGCTGGGCAAGCCGGTGATCGGTGTACACCACCTCGAAGGCCATCTGCTCTCGCCCTTTTTGAGCGCCGACCCGCCCGAGTTTCCGTTTGTGGCCTTGCTCGTGTCGGGTGGGCACAGCCAGTTGATGCGGGTGGACGGGGTGGGTCGCTACACGCTGCTGGGCGAAACCATCGACGACGCGGCCGGCGAGGCCTTCGACAAGTCGGCCAAGCTGCTCGGCCTGGGCTACCCGGGTGGGCCGGCGCTGGCGCGGCTGGCGCTGCAGGGCGATGCCCAGGCCTTCAAGTTCCCGCGTCCGCTGTTGCACAGCGGCGACCTCGACTTTTCCTTTGCCGGCCTCAAAACGGCGGTGTTGACCCAGGTGAAGCGGCTGGCCCACGCCAGCCTGGACGGCCCGGCCACGCTGCACCTGGCCGATCCGCTCACACCGCAGCAAAAGGCCGACGTGGCCGCCAGCGTGCAGGCGGCGATCGTCGAGGTGCTGGTGAAAAAGTCCCTGATGGCGATTCGCCAGACCGGCCTGCGCCGCCTGGTGGTGGCGGGCGGCGTGGGGGCCAACACGCTGCTGCGCGAACAGCTGGGCGCCGCCTGCACCAAGGTGGGTGTGCGCGTGCACTACCCCGAACTGCACCTGTGTACCGACAACGGCGCCATGATCGCACTGGCCGGGGGCATGCGGGTGCAGGCCGGGCTGGCTTCACTCGGCGTGAACGATGGCTACAGCTTCGATGTGAAGCCGCGTTGGCCACTGGCCGATCTGGCCACGGCCGCTTGACGGCTTTTCCGCAAACATTGTTCTCATGAAAAACACGCTTGATTCGTTGATGTCCGTGCGCCGACGCGTGCTTGTTGCCGCCTTGGGCGCGGTCCTCGCTGCTCCGGCGGTGCTGGCCCAGGCGCCAGCGCCCATCCGCATCGCCATGATCGAAGGCCTGTCCGGCCCGCTCGCCAACACGGGTGAGGCCGTGTATCGCAACCTGGTCTGGGCCACCGAGCGGGTGAACGCGCGCGGCGGCGTGAAACTGCCCGGCGGCAACCGCCCGCTGCTGATCGAACGCTTCGACAGCAAGGGCCAGACCGAAGAGGCGCTCTCGGCGCTGCGTTCGGCGGTCGACCGCGACATCACCATCGTCGCGCAGGGCAACTCTTCGGCTGCGGCGAGCGCTCTGATCGAGGCGATCAACAAGCACAACGAGCGCGAGCCGGCGCGCCAGATGCTGTTCCTCAACTACTCGGCGGTGGACCCGGTGCTCACCAACGAGAAGTGCAGCTTCTGGCATTTCCGGTTTGACGCGCACGCCGACATGCGCATGGGCGCGCTCATGAGCGTGCTGCGGGAAGACAAACAACTCAAAAACATTTACCTGATCGGCCAGGACTACAGCTTCGGCCAGGCGGTGCTGCGCGAAGGGCGCAACCAGCTGGCCGCGCTGCGTCCGGACGTGAAGATCGTCGGCGAAGAACTGCACCCCATGGCGCGTGTGAAGGACTTTCTGCCCTACGCCACGAAGATCAAGGCCAGTGGCGCACAGGCTGTGCTGACCGGCAACTGGGGCAACGACCTCACGCTCCTGGTCAAGGCCGCGCGCGAGGTCGGGTTTGACGGCACGTTCTACACCTTCTACGGCAACGCACTGGGCGCACCCGCGGCCATGGGCGAGGCCGGCATCGGCAAGGTGATCGCCGTGGCCGACTGGTTTCCCAACGTGCCCACGCGGGAGTCCGAAGCTTTCTACCAATCGTTCCGCCAGCGTTTCCCCAACCCGGCCGATGACTACGTGCACATGCGCATGCAGCTCATGATCGAGTCGCTCGCGCAAGCCATTGAGCGCGCCGGTGCTGCGGGCCTGGTGAACGCCGCCACCATCGCCGCCCAGCTGGAGAAAGCCGACGTCTCCCTGGCTGGCCAGACCGCCCGCATGCGCGCCGCCGACCACCAGTTCCAGCAGCCGCTGGCGGTGGCCGTGATGGACCGCCAGGGCGCGCCCGGCGCGAAGTTCGACGTCGAAGGCTCGGGTTACGGCTTTCGTGTCATCCGCAACCTGGCCCCCCAACAAGCCGAACAGCCTCACCGCTGCAACATGATCCGACCCTGATGTCTCCACACACGCCCTTCATGCGCCCCGTCGTTGAAAACCTCGAAGCCTCCCGCATCCGCGAGGTGGCCAACGAAGGACTGGGCCGCGACAACGTGCTCAAGTTCTGGTTTGGCGAGAGCGACGAGGTCACACCCGACTTCATCCGCGAAGCCGCCATGGCCTCGCTGCAGTCGGGGGAAACCTTCTACGCGCACAACCTGGGCCTGCCCGAGCTGCGCGAAGCGATTGCCAACTACACCGACGGTCTGCACCCGGGGCGCGGCGCAGCCCACTGGATGGACCGGCTGGCCGTCACCTCCGGCGGCGTGAACGGGCTGATGCTGGCCTCGCAGGCGCTGGTGGAGGCGGGCGACGAGGTGGTGGTGGTCACGCCGGCCTGGCCCAACCTCGTGGCGCAGCCGCTGATCATGGGCGCGAACGTGAAGTGCGTGCCGCTGCGCGTGCTCGGCGCCGGCCCGCGGGCCGGCGCCTGGGCGCTGGACATGGAAGCCTTGCTGTCCGCCATCACGCCAGCCACGCGGATGCTCATCGTCAATGCACCCAACAACCCCACGGGCTGGACCCTGACCCGCGACGAGCAAGCCAGCATCCTGGCGCATTGCCGCCGCACCGGCACCTGGATCCTGGCCGACGAGGTCTACGAGCGGCTGTACTACGCCGGCGACACCGCCAACGGCGCGGCTCCGAGCTTTCTGGACGTGGCCGACCCCGACGACCGTGTCATCGTGGCGCACAGCTTTTCCAAGAGCTTTCTCATGACCGGCTGGCGCCTGGGCTGGCTGGTGCTGCCCGCTGCGCTCACGCCAGCGCTGGGCAAACTGATCGAGTTCAACACCTCGTGCGCGCCGGTGTTCGTGCAGCGTGGGGCCACCGTGGCGCTGCAGCGCGGCTCAGAAGTCACGCCCGCGCTGGTGGCGCACTTGAAGACCTGCCGCGACACCCTGGTGCCGCTGCTGCGCGCCGTGCCTGGTGTGACGCTGGCCGAGCCCTTGGGTGGCATGTACGCCTTTTTCACACTGCAGGGGCATGACGATTGCCTGGACGTGGCCAAACGGCTGGTGCGCGAGGCCGGCATCGGCCTGGCGCCGGGCAGCGCCTTCAGCCCTGAAGCGGCTGGCTGGCTGCGCTGGTGCTTCGCCAGCCGCGACACCCACCGGCTGGAGGAGGGCGTCTCCCGCCTGCGCCGCTGGATCGCCGCCCAGCCCGGTGGCGGCACCTGACGCCTTCTGCCCTATAATCCGCGATTGCCGTTCGAAAGGACAGCATACCCACGCCCGATGCGGCGGCCGGCCCTGGAGCAACTCCTTGTGCCGACTGGCTGCGCCGGGACGCATGTAACCACAAGGAAATTCCATGATTGCCCAATCCATCAAAGCCGAAGTCGTCGCGGCCAACGCACGCGCCGCCAACGACACCGGCAGCCCCGAAGTGCAGGTCGCCATCCTGACCGCACGCATCAACGAACTGACCCCCCACTTCAAGACGCACGCCAAAGACCACCACGGTCGTCGCGGTCTGCTGCGCATGGTGAGCCGCCGCCGCAAGCTGCTGGATTACTTGAAGTCCAAAGACGCCCAGCGTTATGTTGCGCTGATCGCCAAACTGGGTCTGCGCAAGTAATTGAGCCCGGGTTGACACAGAAAACGCCTGAGTTGGTTCGCTGGCTCGGGCGTTTTTTGCTTTTTTGACCCCTTTTTTTTGATTCCGGAGCATTGATCACAGAGCGAAGCTGTGTCATTCCAAGCGGGTTGAGCGCCACCGGCGAAGCACTCAATCCACCTGGAATGGCATCGTGTTCTGGGTTGTGTTTCCGGGTTTTGTGCGGGTTTGCCGCACGCTGTGATTTCCGCCGGGTGGCGGAAAAAATTCCAGGAGATAGACCATGAGCATGTTCAACAAAGTCACCAAGACCTTCCAGTGGGGCCCGCACACGGTCACCATGGAAACCGGCGAAATCGCGCGCCAGGCCACCGGCGCCGTGCTGGTCAACATCGACGACACCGTGGTGCTCGCCACCGTGGTCGCCAAGACCGAAGCCAAGGCCGGCCAGGACTTCTTCCCGCTGACCGTGGACTACACCGAGAAGTCGTACGCCGCCGGCAAGATCCCCGGCAGCTTCTTCAAGCGCGAAGGCCGCCCGAGCGAACTCGAGACGCTGACCTGCCGCCTGATCGACCGCCCGATCCGCCCCCTGTTCCCCGAAGGCTTCTACAACGAAGTCCAGGTGATCGTGCACGTGGTGAGCCTGAACCCTGAAGTGCAGGCCGACATCGCCGCCATGATCGCCACGTCCGCCGCCCTGTCGGTCAGCGGCATCCCGTTCAACGGCCCCATCGGCGCCGCCCGCGTGGGCTACGTCAATGGCCAGTACGTGCTCAACCCCGGTCAGACGCAGCTCAAAGACAGCCAGCTCGACCTCGTGGTCGCCGGCACCGAGTCCGCCGTGTTGATGGTGGAATCCGAAGCCGACCAGCTGTCTGAAGAAATCATGCTGGGCGCTGTGGTGTTCGGCCATGAGCAGGGCAACATCGCGATTGCCGCCATCAACGAGCTGGTGCGTGACGCCGGCAAGCCGGCATGGGACTGGCAGGCACCTGCCAAGGACGAGCCGCTGATCGCCAAGATCGACGGCCTGGCCAAGGCCAAGCTCGAAGCCGCTTACCAGATCCGCAACAAGCAGGCCCGCACCCAGGCCTGCCGCTCGGCCTACGCCGACGTGTTCGCCGCTCTCAAAGCCGAAGGCGTGGCCTTCGACAGCGTGGCCATCGAAGCCCTGCTGTTCGAGATCGAAGCCAAGATCGTGCGTGGCCAGATCCTGGCCGGCGAACCCCGCATCGACGGCCGCGACACGCGCACCGTGCGCGCCATCGAAATCCGCAACGGTGTGCTGCCCCGCACCCACGGCTCGGCCCTGTTCACCCGCGGTGAAACGCAGGCGCTGGTGGTGGCCACGCTGGGCACCGACCGCGACGCACAGCGCATCGACGCGCTGGCCGGCGAGTTCGAAGACCGCTTCATGCTGCACTACAACATGCCTCCCTTCGCCACTGGCGAAGCCGGCCGTTTTGGCACGCCGAAGCGCCGCGAGATCGGCCACGGTCGCCTGGCCAAGCGCGCACTCATCGCCGCGCTGCCGAGCAAGGAAGACTTCCCCTACACCATGCGCGTCGTGTCGGAAATCACCGAGTCCAACGGCTCCTCGTCGATGGCTTCGGTCTGCGGCGGCTGCCTGGCGCTGATGGACGCCGGCGTGCCGATGAAGGCCCACGTGGCCGGTATCGCCATGGGCCTGATCAAGGACGGCAACCGTTTCGCGGTGCTGACCGACATCCTGGGTGACGAAGATCACCTGGGCGACATGGACTTCAAGGTCGCCGGCACCACCAACGGCATCTCGGCGCTGCAGATGGACATCAAGATCCAGGGCATCACCAAGGAAATCATGCAGGTCGCACTGGCACAGGCCAAGGAAGCCCGCATGCACATCCTGGGCAAGATGCAGGAAGCCATGGGCGAAGCCAAGACCGAGGTGTCCAACTTCGCGCCCAAGCTCTTCACCATGAAGATCAATCCCGAGAAGATCCGCGACGTGATCGGCAAGGGCGGCGCCGTCATCCGCGCGCTGACCGAAGAGACCGGCACGCAGATCAACATCGACGAAGACGGCACCATCACCATCGCCTCGACCGACTCGGCCAAGGCCGACGAAGCCAAGCGCCGCATCGAGCAGATCACCGCTGAAGTGGAAGTGGGCAAGGTCTACGAAGGCCCGGTCACCAAGATCCTGGACTTCGGTGCCCTGATCAACCTGCTGCCCGGCAAGGACGGCCTGCTGCACATCAGCCAGATCGCGCACGAGCGCGTCGAGCGCGTCACCGACTATTTGACCGAAGGCCAGATCGTTCGCGTGAAAGTGCTCGAGACCGACGAAAAAGGCCGCGTCAAGCTGTCCATGAAAGCGCTGGCCGATCGCAATGCGGTCGAGCCACAGCAGCAGCCCCAGTCGTGAATCCGGCGGTGATGCAAGCGGTCGAGATCAGCAGCTTTGGTGCACCCGAGGTGCTGCGTATCGGTGAGCGCCCGGTGCCGGTGGCGGCTGCGGGTGAGGTGCTGATCCGTGTCGGCGCGTCGGGCGTGAACCGCCCCGACGTGCTGCAGCGGACCGGAAACTACCCGGTGCCGCCCGGCGCGTCCGACATCCCCGGCCTCGAAGTGGCGGGGGTGATCGCCTCGGGCGACGAGGCGGCCATGGCCGCTGCGGGCCTGAAAGTGGGCGACCGCGTGTGCGCGCTGGTGGCCGGTGGTGGTTATGCCCAGTGGTGCGTGGCGCCTGTGGGCCAGTGCCTGCCGGTGCCCGACGGCATGGACGACATCGCTGCGGCATCCTTGCCCGAGACCTTCTTCACCGTGTGGAGCAACGTGTTCGACCGCGCACGCCTGCAAGCGGGCGAAACCTTGTTGATCCAGGGTGGCACCAGCGGCATCGGCGTGACTGCGATCCAGATGGCCAAGGCCCTGGGCGCACGCGTGATCGCGACCGCGGGCAGCGACGACAAGTGCGCGGCCTGTCTGGCGCTCGGCGCGGACCATGCCATCAACTACAAGACGCAGGACTTCGTGGCTGCCGTGGCCGACCTCACGGGTGGGCAGGGCGTCAACGTTGTGCTCGACATGGTGGCCGGTGCCTACGTGGCGCGAGAGATCGACTGTCTGGCCGAAGACGGCCGGCTGGTCATCATCGCGGTGCAGGGTGGTGTGAAGGCCGAGTTCAACGCCGGCATGGTGCTGCGCAAGCGCCTCACCATCACCGGTTCGACCCTGCGTCCGCGCCCGATCGCATTCAAGGCTGCCATTGCTCAAGCACTGCGCGAACGCGTCTGGCCACTGCTGGCGCAGGGCAAGATCAAGCCCGTGATCCACCAGGTGTTCCCCGCCAGCGAAGCCGCGGCTGCGCACACGCTCATGGAATCCAACCGCCACATCGGCAAGCTCGTCCTGACTTGGGCATGACGGCCTCTTTGACATGAAACCACTGATCGCAGGCAACTGGAAAATGAACGGCTCGCTGGCTGCCAACGAGGCGTTGGTGAAGGCCATGCTCGACGGCCTCGGCGGTCAAGCGCCGGGTGCCGACATGGCCTTGTGCGTGCCCGCACCTTACCTCGGCCAGCTGCAGTCGCTGCTGACCGGCAGCGCGATCAGCTGGGGTGCGCAGGACGTGTCGAGCCACGAGCAGGGTGCATACACCGGTGAAGTGTCGGCCACCATGCTCAAGGACTTTGCCTGCCGCTATGCCATCGTGGGCCATTCCGAGCGGCGCCAGTACCACAGCGAGACCGACCTGCAGGTGGCCGACAAAGCCAAGGTGGCATTGGCCCATGGCATCACGCCCATCGTCTGTGTGGGTGAAACCCTGGCCGAGCGCGAGGCGGGGCAGACCGAGGCGGTGGTCAAGCGCCAACTGGCAGCGGTCATCCACGCGGTGGCGCATTGCACCAGCGAGATCGTGGTGGCCTATGAGCCCGTGTGGGCCATCGGCACCGGCAAGACCGCGTCGCCCGAACAGGCGCAGCAAGTGCATGCGGTGTTGCGCGCCCAGTTGGCCGCCGCCACGCAGCACCCTGAACGTGTGCACATCCTCTATGGCGGCAGCATGAACGCGGCGAATGCCGCGAGCCTGCTGGCCCAGCCCGATATCGACGGCGGCCTCATCGGAGGTGCGTCGCTCAAGGCGGCCGACTTCCTTCATATCGTCGCCTCGGCCCATTGACCTTTTTCGTGCCTTTCAAAGCACATCGACAACCGAGATTCCGGAGTAAAAAATGAACGTTGTGTTGACCATCCTGCTGGCCGTGCAGATCCTTTCGGCCCTGACCATGATCGGCCTGATCCTCATGCAGCACGGAAAGGGTGCCGATGCGGGCGCTGCTTTCGGCGGCGGTGGCGCAGGCTCGGCGAGCTTGTTTGGCGCCTCGGGTGGCGCGAACTTCATGTCACGATCCACCGCGGTGCTTGCGGCGGTCTTCCTGACCTGCACCTTGGGTCTGGCCTATTTCGGCAACCTGCGCGCAGTGGCGCCCAGCACGGGCAGCGTGCTTGAAGGCGTGGTGACACCCGCACAACCAGCTGATGCATCGCAGCAGATTCCCGGTGCGCTTCCAGCAACCGGCACGGCACCTGCCGCGGTCACGCCAGCGCCGACCGGACCGGCGCAAATCCCGGCCAAATGACCGGAAAGGCATGGACGTACAACGTCCATGTCTGAGCATCTTCCATTGGTGTTGAAAAAGCCCCGCTGCCTCTCAAAAGAGGGGTGGTTTCAGGGTAAACTCCAATGCTTGTCAGCAAGGCTCACACAGACCTCGTGAGCCAGCAACGCAGACCAGCCGACGTGGTGAAATTGGTAGACACGCTATCTTGAGGGGGTAGTGGCGAAAGCTGTGCGAGTTCGAGTCTCGCCGTCGGCACCAATCTTTGGACAACACGGCCCCATGCCGTGTCAGTGGAACAGACCAAGATGAGTCTCGAACAATACCTGCCTGTGCTCCTGTTCATCTTGGTGGGTATTGCCATCGGGATCATCCCGCAGGTGCTGGGCTACATCCTTGGCCCCAATCTTCCGGACGCAGAAAAGAACTCCCCGTACGAATGCGGCTTCGAGGCTTTTGAAGACGCCCGCATGAAGTTCGATGTGCGCTACTACCTGGTGGCCATCCTGTTCATCCTGTTCGACCTCGAAATCGCTTTTCTCATCCCCTGGGCCGTCGCCTTTTCCGACATCGGCATGACCGGCTTCCTCGCGGGTGTCGTGTTCCTCGCCATCCTCACCGTGGGTTTTGCCTACGAGTGGAAGAAGGGCGCGCTGGACTGGGAATGAGCGACTTGCACACACACGAATGCACCGGAGCGGCTCATGATTGAAGGCGTATTCAAGGAAGGTTTTGTCACCACCAGCTACGACTCGGTGGTGAACTGGGCCAAGACCGGCTCGCTGTGGCCCATGACATTTGGTCTGGCCTGCTGCGCGGTCGAGATGATGCACGCGGCCGCCGCGCGCTACGACATCGGCCGCTTCGGCTCCGAGGTGTTCCGCGCCAGCCCGCGCCAGTCCGATCTGATGATCGTGGCCGGCACGCTGTGCAACAAGATGGCGCCCGCCCTGCGCAAGGTGTACGACCAGATGGCCGAGCCGCGTTGGGTGCTGTCCATGGGTTCGTGCGCCAACGGCGGTGGTTACTACCACTACAGCTACTCGGTGGTGCGCGGCTGCGACCGCATTGTGCCGGTGGATGTGTATGTGCCTGGTTGCCCGCCCACGGCCGAAGCCCTTCTGTACGGAATCATCCAGCTGCAGCAGAAGATCCGCCGCACCCAGACCATTGCCCGCGCCTGAGCGCCGGCTTCGAAGGCGAAACGAGTCCCCAGAGGCGCACCCATGACCGACACCCCGACGACCTCCTACGCAGTTGCACCGGAAGCCCTGAAGCACGCCCTGGCCGAGTTGCTGGGTGACCGTGTGGTGTCGCTCGTGGTGGTTCGTGACGAGCTCACGCTGACTGTTGCAGCGGCGCATTATTTCGATGTGATGAAGACCCTGCGCGATGCGCCGCAGGCGGCGTTCGAACAGCTCATCGACCTGTGCGGCATGGACTACCAGACCTATGGCGATGGCCGATGGGAAGGCCAGCGCTTTGCTGCAGTGGTGCATCTGCTGTCGGTCGCCCACAACCACCGTGTTCGTGTGCGGGTGTTCTGCCCTGAGGACGACTTTCCCGTGCTGACCTCGGTCACGCCACTGTGGGCGGCGGCCAACTGGTACGAGCGTGAAGCATTTGACCTGTACGGCATTGTGTTCGAAGGCCACGACGATCTGCGCCGCATCCTCACCGACTACGGCTTCATCGGTCACCCCTTCCGCAAGGACTTCCCGCTGTCGGGTCACGTCGAGATGCGCTACGACGCCGAGCGTCAACGCGTGATCTACGAGCCGGTGAGCATCGAGCCCCGCGAAATCACGCCGCGCATCATCCGCGAAGACAACTACGGCGGGCTGCACTGATATGGCTGAAATCAAGAACTACACCCTCAACTTCGGTCCGCAGCACCCTGCCGCGCACGGCGTGTTGCGCCTGGTGCTTGAGCTGGATGGTGAGGTCGTGCAACGCGCCGATCCGCACATCGGGCTGCTGCACCGCGCCACCGAAAAGCTCGCCGAGCACAAGACCTACATCCAGTCGCTGCCCTACATGGACCGGCTGGATTACGTGTCGATGATGTGCAACGAGCACGCCTACTGCCTGGCGATCGAGAAGCTGCTCGGCATCGACGTGCCGATCCGGGCGCAGTACATCCGGGTGATGTTCAGCGAAATCACGCGCCTGCTGAACCACCTGATGTGGCTGGGCTCGCACGGCAACGACTGCGGCAGCTCCACCATCCTGATCTACGCTTTTCGCGAGCGCGAAGACCTGTTCGACATGTACGAGGCGGTGTCGGGTGCACGCATGCACGCGGCCTACTTCCGTCCGGGCGGTGTGTACCGCGACCTGCCCGAGACCATGCCGCAGTACAAGCACAGCAAGGTCCGCAATGCGCGCGCGATGGAGCAGATGAACACGAACCGCCAGGGTTCGCTGCTCGACTTCATCGACGACTTCACCAGGCGCTTCCCCACCTACCTCGCCGAGTACCACACGCTGCTGACCGACAACCGCATCTGGAAACAGCGCACGGTGGGCATTGGCGTGGTCACGCCCGAGCGTGCGCTCAACCTGGGCATGACGGGTCCCATGCTGCGCGGCTCAGGCATCGCCTGGGACCTGCGCAAGAAGCAGCCGTACGACGTGTACGGCCAGATGGACTTCGACATTCCAGTGGGCAAGACCGGTGACTGCTACGACCGTTACCTCGTCCGCATGGAAGAGATGAAGCAGTCCAACCGCATCATCGAACAGTGCTCCAAGTGGTTGCGCGCCAACCCCGGCCCGGTGATCACCGACAACCACAAGGTGGCAGCCCCTGCCCGTGAGGCCATGAAGGCCAACATGGAAGAGCTGATCCACCATTTCAAGCTGTTCACCGAAGGCTTCCACGTGCCCGAAGGCGAAGCCTATGCGGCGGTGGAACACCCCAAGGGCGAGTTCGGCATCTACCTGGTGAGCGACGGTGCCAACAAGCCGTATCGCCTGAAGATCCGTGCGCCCGGTTTTGCGCACCTGGCCACGATGGACGAGATGGCCCGCGGGCACATGCTGGCCGACGCCGTGGCCATCATCGGCACCATGGACATTGTTTTCGGGGAGATCGACCGATGAGCACCGGCCACGCAGTCGCCGCTGTGGAATTCAACAGCGCCACCCAGCAGCGCTTTGCGCGCGAAGTCGCCAAGTACCCGGCCGACCAGGCGCAGTCGGCCGTGATGGCCTGCCTGTCCATCATCCAGCAGGAGATGGGCTTTGTGAGCACGGGCGCGGAAGCGGCGCTGGCTGCCTACCTGGGCATGGAGCCGATCGCCGTGCACGAGGTGACGACCTTCTACAACATGTACAACCAGCAGCCAACAGGCAAGTTCAAGCTGAACGTGTGCACCAACCTGCCGTGCCAGTTGCGCGACGGCCAGAGCGCGCTGCACCACCTGGAGCACAAGCTGGGCATCACCATGGGCGGCACCACCGCCGACGGCTTGTTCACCCTGCAGCAAAGCGAGTGCCTGGGCGCCTGCGCCGATTCGCCGGTGATGTTGGTCAACGACCGCCACATGTGCAGCTTCATGAGCAACGACAAGCTGGACCAGCTGATCGATGGCCTGCGTGCATCAGAAGGGCAGTCATGAACGCCGAACAGATTCTTTCGCAGTTCCGCGCCAACGGCGTGCAGACCTGCTTCCATGGCCGGCACATCGAGCCGCAGATCTATGCCGGTCTTGACGGCGGCAACTGGTCGTTGAAAGACTATGTGGCCCGCGGCGGCTATCAGGCCCTGCGCAAGGTGCTGGGCAAGGACGGCGCCGAGCCGGCCGGTGATCCACCGGTGGTGGGCATGACGCAGGACCAGGTGATCGCCACGCTGAAGGAGTCGGCTCTGCGTGGTCGAGGCGGTGCGGGCTTCCCCACCGGCCTGAAGTGGAGCTTCATGCCGCGCCAGTTCCCCGGTCAGAAGTACCTGGTGTGCAACTCCGACGAGGGCGAACCGGGCACCTGCAAGGACCGCGACATCCTCATGTACAACCCGCACATCGTGATCGAAGGCATGGCCATTGCCGCCTTCGCGATGGGCATCAGCGTGGGCTACAACTACATCCACGGCGAGATCTTCGAAGCCTACGACCGCTTCGAAACGGCGCTGGAAGAAGCCCGTGCCGCCGGACTGCTGGGCGACAACATCCTGGACAGTGGCTTCAGCTTCCAGCTGCACGCGTTTCACGGCTTCGGCGCCTACATCTGCGGCGAAGAAACCGCGCTGCTCGAATCGCTCGAAGGCAAGAAAGGCCAGCCGCGTTTCAAGCCGCCGTTCCCGGCCAGCTTCGGCCTGTACGGCAAGCCCACCACGATCAACAACACCGAGACCTTCGCGGCTGTGCCCTGGATCATCCGCAACGGTGGCGCGGCGTACCTCGCCTGCGGCAAGCCGAACAACGGCGGCACCAAGATCTTCTCGGTGAGCGGTGATGTGGAGATGCCCGGCAACTACGAAGTGCCCATGGGCACGCCGTTCAGCAAGCTGCTGGAGCTCGCCGGTGGTGTGCGCAAGGGCCGCACGCTCAAGGCCGTGATTCCCGGTGGTTCGTCGTCGCCGGTGTTGCCCGCGTCCATCATGATGGACTGCACCATGGACTACGACTCGATTGCGAAGGCCGGCTCCATGCTGGGTTCGGGCGCGGTGATCGTGATGGACGACAGCCGTTGCATGGTCGAGTCGCTCAAGCGCCTCTCCTACTTCTACATGCACGAATCGTGCGGCCAGTGCACGCCGTGCCGCGAAGGCACGGGCTGGCTCTGGCGCATGGTCAGCCGCATCGACGAGGGCGAAGGCCGCCCCGCCGACATGGCACTGCTGGACAACGTGGCCGAAAACATCATGGGCCGCACCATCTGCGCCCTGGGCGATGCAGCGGCCATGCCGGTGCGCGCCATGATCAAACACTTCCGGCATGAGTTCGAGGCCAAGATCGCGGCCGCTCAGTCGCCAGCCAAGGCTGCATAAGAGAAAAACTCCCATGGTTGAAATCGAACTCGACGGCAAGAAGGTGGAAGTGCCCCCGGGCAGCATGGTCATGCATGCGGCCGAAAAGGCAGGCACCTACATCCCGCATTTCTGCTATCACAAGAAGCTGTCCATCGCGGCCAACTGCCGCATGTGCCTGGTCGACGTGGAGAAGGCGCCCAAGCCCATGCCGGCCTGCGCCACGCCCGTCACACAGGGCATGATCGTGCGCACCAAGAGCGACAAGGCGATCAAGGCCCAGCAGTCGGTGATGGAGTTCCTGCTCATCAACCACCCGCTGGATTGCCCCATCTGCGACCAGGGCGGCGAATGCCAGCTGCAGGATCTGGCCGTGGGTTACGGCAGTTCAGGCTCGCGCTACGAAGAGGAAAAGCGCGTCGTGTTCCACAAGGACGTGGGCCCGCTGATCTCCATGCAGGAGATGAGCCGCTGCATCCATTGCACCCGTTGCGTGCGCTTTGGCCAGGAAGTGGCTGGCGTGATGGAGCTGGGCATGATCCACCGCGGTGAACACGCCGAGATCACCACGGTGCTGGGCGACACGGTCGACTCCGAGCTGTCGGGCAACATGATCGACATCTGCCCGGTCGGTGCGCTCACCAGCAAACCGTTCCGTTACAGCGCCCGCACCTGGGAACTCTCGCGCCGCAAGAGCGTGAGCCCGCACGATTCCACCGGCGCCAACCTGATCGTTCAGGTGAAGAACCACAAGGTCATGCGCGTGGTGCCGCTCGAAAACGAAGCCGTCAACGAATGCTGGATCGCCGACCGTGACCGTTTCTCCTATGAAGCCGTCAACAGCGAAGACCGCCTGACCGCGCCCATGCTCAAACAGGGCGGCGAGTGGAAGACGGTCGACTGGCAGACCGCACTCGAATACGTGGCCAACGGGTTGAAGCAGGTCAAGGCCGAACACGGCGCTGCCGCCATCGGCCTGCTGGCCAGCCCGCACGGCACACTGGAAGAACTGGCGTTGGCCGCCGCGCTGGTGCGTGGCATGGGCAGCCAGAACATCGACAGCCGCCTGCGCCACGCTGATTTTTCCAATGCTGCGCCGGCTGGCTCGGCGCGCTGGCTGGGCATGCCCGTCGCGTCACTCTCCAGCCTCCAGCGGGTGCTGGTCGTGGGCTCGAACCTGCGCAAGGACCACCCTCTGTTCGCGCAGCGCATCCGCCAGGCCCAGCGCAAGGGTGCGCAGGTCAACGTGCTCAATGCGGTTGCCCAGGACTGGGCGATGCCTCTGAAGAACGTGGTGCTCGCTGACATCAGCATCTGGGTGTCGGCGCTGGCCGGCATTGCCGCTGCCATCGCAGCCGAGACCGGCGCCAGCGCACCGGTGAACGCCGAAGTGTCCGAAGCGCACCGTGCCGTGGCCAAGTCGCTGCTCGGTGGTGAGCACAAGGCCATCCTGCTCGGCAACGCCGCCGCGCACCATGAAAAAGCGGCCAGCCTGCTGTCGCTGGCGAACTGGATCTCGCAGCAGACCGGCGCCACCGTTGGCTACCTGAGCGAAGCCGCCAACACCGTGGGTGCACAACTCGTGAACGCCGTGCCGGGGCAGGGCGGTTTGAACGCTGGCCAGATGCTGGGCGGCGCGCTCAAGGCACTGCTTCTGCTCAACACCGAACCCGCGCACGACAGCGCGGCCGGAACCCAAGGTTTGGCCGCAGCCGGCATGGTCGTCACGCTGAGCCCGTTCAAGACCAACCTCGACATCAGCGACGTGCTGCTGCCGATCGCCCCGTTCACCGAAACCTCGGGTTCCTTCGTGAATGCCGAAGGTCGCCTGCAGAGCTTCCACGCTGTCGTGCGCCCGCTGGGTGAAACGCGTCCTGCGTGGAAAGTGATCCGCGTGCTGGGCAACCTGCTCGGCCTGGCAGGCTTTGATGCCGACTCGTCGCAGGCCGTGTTGGCGAGTGCGTTGCCCGGTGTGGCGAGTGGCGCTGTTGTGGACGCCGCGCGCTTGAACAACGCCAGCACTGCACCGATCGACACCGCACCCGCCGGTACCGAGCCTTGCGTGGCCAGCATCTACCAGCTCGACAGTCTGGTGCGCCGCGCCCCCGCGCTGCAAATGACGGCCGATGCCCGGGCTGCTTTGATTGCCGATGAGGTGCTCGCATGATCGACGCGATGTACAACGGCGGCCTTGGCCTGATCGCCGCCCCGTGGTGGACCACGGCGGCCTGGCCTGTCATCTGGAACCTGATCAAGATCGTGGCCGTGCTGGCGCCCTTGATGGGCGCGGTGGCCTACCTCACGCTGTGGGAGCGCAAGCTGCTCGGCTGGATCCAGGTGCGCCACGGACCCAACCGCGTCGGCCCATTCGGCCTGCTGCAGCCCATTGCCGATGCGCTCAAGCTGCTGACCAAGGAGTTGATCCGCCCGAGTGCCGCGAGCAATGGTCTTTTCCGTCTGGGCCCCATCATGGCCATCATGCCGGCACTGGCCGCGTGGGTCGCTGTGCCCTTCGGTCCCGAGGCGGTGCTGGCCAACGTGAACGCCGGTCTGCTGGTGATCCTGGCCATCACATCGATCGAGGTGTACGGCGTGATCATCGCCGGCTGGGCTTCGAACTCGAAGTACGCCTTCCTCGGTGCGCTGCGCGCCTCGGCCCAGATGGTCAGCTACGAGATTGCGATCGGCTTCTGTTTCCTGATCGTGGTCATGGTGTCGGGCAGCCTGAACCTGGTCGACATCGTGAACTCGCAGGCGCGCGGCATTGCGGCCTCGCAAGGGCTGAATTTCCTGTCGTGGAACTGGCTGCCTCTGCTGCCCATCTTCTTCGTCTACCTCATCTCGGGCGTGGCCGAAACCAACCGCCACCCGTTCGACGTGGTCGAGGGCGAGGCCGAGATCGTGGCCGGTCACATGGTCGAGTACTCGGGCATGGGCTTCGCCATCTTCTTCCTGGCCGAATACGCCAGCATGTGGCTGATCTCGGTGCTGGCGGTGCTGATGTTCCTGGGTGGGTGGTTGCCACCCATCGACAGTGCCGTGTTCAACTGGATTCCCGGCTGGATCTGGCTCGGCCTGAAAACCTTCCTCGTCGTGTCCATGTTCATCTGGATCCGCGCCACCTTTCCGCGCTTCCGTTACGACCAGATCATGCGTCTGGGCTGGAAGATCTTCATTCCCGTCACGCTCATCTACCTGCTGCTCGTCGGCGGTCTGATGCAGACGTCGTGGAACCTCTGGAAATAAGAGGGCGATTGACCATGTCCACCATCACCGCCAACCCCGTCGCCTCTCCCGCAGTCGTCGCGCCGTTTTCCTTTCGCGACTTCCTCAACAGCTTCCTGCTGGTGGAATTGTTCAAGGGCATGGCCCTGACCGGTCGTTACGCCTTCAAGCGCAAGATCACGGTGCAGTTCCCCGAAGAGAAGACGCCGCTGTCGCCGCGTTTCCGCGGCCTGCACGCCCTGCGCCGTTATGAAAACGGCGAAGAGCGCTGCATCGCCTGCAAGCTGTGCGAGGCGGTGTGCCCGGCCATGGCCATCACCATCGAGTCCGACGTGCGTGACGACGGTTCACGCCGCACCACGCGTTACGACATCGACCTGACCAAGTGCATCTTCTGCGGCTTCTGCGAAGAGAGCTGCCCGGTCGACTCCATCGTCGAGACGCACATCTTCGAGTACCACGGCGAAAAACGCGGTGACCTGTACTTCACGAAAGAGATGTTGCTGGCCGTGGGCGACCGCTACGAGACCGAGATTGCCGCTGCCCGGGCCGCCGACGCCCCTTACCGCTGATCCGTTCTGAAGCCGGACCTGACCGGAACAGACGACACAAGAACAACGCCATGGATTACCAGACCGGCTTTTTTTACCTCTTTGCCGCGGTGCTGCTGTTTGCAGCCTTCCGCGTCATCACCGCGCGCAATCCTGTGCACGCGGTGTTGTTCCTGATGCTGGCTTTTTCGCAGGCGTCTGCGTTGTGGTTGCTGCTGAAGGCGGAGTTCCTCGGCATCACGCTGGTGCTGGTCTACCTGGGCGCGGTGATGGTGCTGTTCCTGTTCGTCGTGATGATGCTCGACATCAACATGGACGGTGTGCGCAAGGGTTTCTGGAAACACTTTCCGCTCGCTGCCATCCTCGGCGGTTTTGTGGCGGCCGAACTCATCGCCGTGCTGTTCGTCGGCTTTCCGAGCCTGGCGGCCAACCCCGATGCGGTGAACACCGGCATCAACGCGGCCAACTACTCCAACACGCGCGAGCTCGGCTTGCTGCTCTACACCGAGTACCTGTACCCCATTGAAGTGGCTGCTGTGATCCTGCTGGTGGCCATGGTCGCGGCCATCGCGCTCACCCTGCGCCAGCGCAAGGACAGCAAGGCCATCAACCCCGGTCTGCAAGTGCATGTTCGCGCCCGGGACCGCCTGGTGGTGCTGCCGATGAACGCCACGCAGAAAGCCGCACCCGCAGTCGTTGCGGTGACCGCCGAGGAGGGCAAACCATCATGAGCGTGACCCTGGGCCATTTCCTCGCCGTCGGCGCCATCCTGTTCGCGCTGTCGGTGGTCGGCATCTTCCTGAACCGCAAGAACCTCATCGTGCTGCTCATGGCCATCGAGCTGATGCTGCTCGCGGTCAACATGAACTTCGTGGCGTTCTCGCATTTCCTGGGTGACATGCACGGCCAGGTGTTCGTGTTCTTCATCCTGACCGTGGCCGCTGCCGAATCGGCGATCGGCCTGGCCATCCTTGTGCTGCTGTTCCGCAACAAGAATTCGATCAGCGTCGAAGAGCTCAACACGCTCAAAGGCTGAGCCCCAGCCCCCAGACAAGAACACCATGAGCACCACCCTCTCTGCCAGCACCCTGCTCGCCGTTCCCATGGCGCCGCTGATCGGCGCGGCCCTGGCCGGCGTCCTGGGCACCACCTTCGGCGGCAACGTCATCGGCCGCCGCGCTTCGCACACGCTCACCATCCTGGGTGTGCTGATCGCCTTCATCCTCTCGGCCATGACGCTCAAGAGCGTGGCCCTGGACGGCGCCCGCTTCAACGAGACCCTCTACACCTGGATGGTGGTCGGTGGTCTGAAGATGGAGATCGGTTTCCTGGTCGACGGCCTCACCGCCATGATGATGGTGGTCGTCACCTTCGTCTCGCTCATGGTGCACCTCTACACCATCGGCTACATGGAGGAAGACGAAGGCTACAACCGCTTCTTCGCCTACATCTCGCTGTTCACCTTCTCCATGCTCATGCTGGTCATGAGCAACAACCTGCTGCAGCTGTTCTTTGGCTGGGAGGCGGTGGGCCTGGTGTCGTACCTGTTGATCGGTTTCTGGTTCAACAAGCCCACGGCGATCTTCGCCAACATGAAGGCCTTCCTGGTCAACCGCGTGGGCGACTTCGGCTTCATCCTGGGCATCGGCCTGATCGTGGCCTACGCCGGCACGTTGAACTACACCGAGGTGTTTGCCAAGGCACCCGAGCTGGGCAGCATGGGCTTCCCCGGCACCGACTGGCTGCTGATCACAGTCATCTGCATCTGCCTCTTCATCGGCGCCATGGGCAAGAGCGCGCAGTTCCCGTTGCATGTGTGGCTGCCCGACTCCATGGAAGGCCCCACGCCCATCTCGGCGCTGATCCACGCGGCCACCATGGTCACGGCCGGCATCTTCATGGTGGCGCGCATGTCGCCACTGTTCGAGCTGTCCGACACGGCGCTGAACTTCATCATGGTCATCGGTGCCATCACCGCGCTGTTCATGGGCTTCCTGGGCATCATCCAGAACGACATCAAGCGCATCGTGGCCTACTCCACGCTCTCGCAGCTGGGCTACATGACGGTGGCGCTCGGTGCGTCGGCCTACTCGGTGGCGGTGTTCCACCTCATGACCCACGCCTTCTTCAAGGCGCTGCTGTTCCTCGCGGCCGGCTCGGTGATCATGGGTCTGCACCACAACCAGGACATCCGCTGGATGGGCGCCGTGCGCAAGTACATGCCCATCACCTGGATCACCTCGTTGCTGGGCACGCTGGCGCTGATCGGCACGCCGCTGTTCTCGGGCTTCTATTCCAAGGACTCCATCATCGAGGCGGTGCACTTCAGCAACCTGCCGGCCTCGGGCTTCGCCTACTTTGCGGTGCTCGCCGGCGTGTTCGTCACCTCGTTCTATTCGTTCCGCCTGTACTTCCTGGTGTTCCATGGCCAGGAACGATACGACCAGAACCCGGACGCGCACCACGACGATCATGGTCACCACGATGACCACGGGCATGGACATGACGCGAAGCCGCACGAATCCCCCTGGGTGGTGACGGTGCCGCTGGTGCTGCTGGCCATTCCTTCGGTGGTGATCGGCTTCATGACCATCCAGCCCATGCTGTTCGGTGACTTCTTCAAGGACGCGATCTTCATCAACGCCGCGGCCCACCCGGCCATGACGAAGTTTGCCGAAATCTTCCACGGCCCCTTGGGCATGGCGACACATGCCCTGTCCGCCCCGCCGCTGTACCTGGCCCTGGCCGGTGCTGTGAGCGCCTGGTACATGTACCTGATCAACCCGGCCGTGCCGGTGGCCATCGGCCGTGCACTGCGTCCGCTGGTGGTGGTGCTGGAGAACAAGTACTACATGGACTGGTTCAACGAGAACGTGCTCGCCAAAGGCGCGCGTGGTCTGGGCATTGGCCTGTGGAAGGGTGGCGATCGGGGAGTGATCGAGGGCGGTGTGGTCAACGCCAGCTGGAAGCTCGTGGGCCTGGTGTCCGGCGTTGTACGCCGCGCGCAGACCGGCTACCTGTACCACTACGCGCTGATGATGATCGTGGGTGTGCTGCTGTTCATGACGTACTTCGTCTGGCTCGCCAAATAAAACAAGAGGAAGAAGAACATCATGGGTTTGCTGAGCCTTGCCATCTGGACGCCCATCGCTTTTGGCGTCGTGCTGCTGGCCCTGGGCCGCGACGACCAGGCACCCATGGTGCGCTGGATCGCGCTGGTGGGTGCGGTGGTGGGCCTGGCGGTCACGGTGCCGCTGTACACCGGTTTCAAGCTCGGCACCGCCGCGCTGCAGTTCGTTGAAAAAGCCCCCTGGATTCAGAACTTCAACATCCATTACCACCTGGGTGTGGACGGCATTTCGTTGTGGCTGATCCTGCTCACCGCGTTCATCAACGTGGTGGTCATCATCGCCAGCTGGGAGTCGATCACCTCCCGCGTGAACCAGTACATGGGCGCCTTCCTGATCCTCTCGGGTTTGATGATCGGTGTGTTCAGCGCGCAGGACGCGATGCTGTTTTATGTTTTCTTCGAGGCCACGCTGATCCCGATGTACCTGATCATCGGCATCTGGGGCGGCCCGAACAAGATCTACGCGGCGTTCAAGTTCTTCCTCTACACGCTCATGGGCTCGCTGCTGATGCTGGTGGCGCTGATCTACCTGTACACCGTGTCCGGCGGAAGCTTTGCACTGGCCGACTGGTACCAGCTGCCCTTGAGCGGCACCGCGCAGACCTTGCTGTTCTTTGCCTTCTTCGCGGCCTTCGCGGTGAAAGTGCCGATGTGGCCCGTGCACACCTGGCTGCCCGACGTGCACGTCGAAGCACCGACCGGCGGTTCCGCCGTGCTGGCGGCCATCATGCTCAAGCTCGGCGCGTACGGCTTCCTGCGCTTCTCGTTGCCCATCCTGCCCGATGCCTCACAAGAGTGGGCCTGGCTCATGATCGCGCTGTCGCTCGTGGCGGTGATCTACGTCGGTCTGGTGGCCATGGTCCAGCAGGACATGAAGAAGCTGGTGGCCTATTCGTCGGTTGCGCACATGGGCTTTGTCACGCTCGGCTTCTTCGTCTTCAGCGACCTCGGCGTGTCGGGCGGCATCGTGCAGATGATTGCCCACGGTTTTGTGTCGGCCGCCATGTTCCTGGGCATCGGCGTGTTGTACGACCGTGTGCACTCGCGCGAAATCGCCGATTACGGTGGTGTCGTCAGCACCATGCCCAAGTTCGCCGCGTTTGCGCTGCTGTTCACCATGGCCAACTGCGGCTTGCCGGGCACGGCCGGCTTCGTGGGCGAATGGATGGTGATCCTGGCCGCGGTGAAAGCCAACTTCTGGATCGGCCTGCTCGCCGCCTCGGCCCTGATCTTTGGCGCGGCGTATTCGCTGTGGATGTACAAGCGCGTCTACCTGGGCGCCGTGGGCAACGACAACGTGAAGAACCTGGTCGACCTCAACGCGCGCGAGTTCCTCGTGATGGCGGTGCTGGCCGTGGCGGTGCTCTTCATGGGCGTGTACCCCAAGCCTTTCACCGACGTGATGGATGCCTCCGTGGCGGAGTTGCTGCGCCACGTGGCGGTTTCCAAGCTGCCCCAGTGAGCCAGGCCCGCCACACGACACAAGAGAACGAACAATGATTGACAAGCTCAGCTGGGTCGCGGCCTACCCAGAAATCCTCCTGCTGACGATGGCCTGCGTGATCGCACTGGCCGACCTGACAGTGAAGTCGCCCCTGCGTGGCGCCACCTACGCGCTCACGCTGCTGTCGCTGGGCGCGGTTGCGTTCCTGCTGGCCATGGCAGCGTGGTCGGGCACCACCACCCCGGGCTTCGGCGGCATGATTGTCAGCGATCCCATGGGCAATTGGCTCAAGTGTTTTGCCACGCTCGCCACGATGGTCACGCTGGTCTACGGCCGCGGCTACGCGGGACAACGCGACATGCTGCGCGGCGGCGAGATGTTCACCCTGGCCATGTTCGCGCTGCTGGGCATGTTCGTCATGATCTCCGGCCACAATTTCCTGGTGATCTACCTCGGCCTGGAATTGCTCACGCTTTCCAGCTACGCGCTCGTGGCGCTGCGTCGCGACGATGTACAGGCCACCGAAGCGGCCATGAAGTACTTTGTTCTCGGCGCGCTGGCCAGTGGTTTCCTGCTCTACGGCCTGTCCATGGTCTACGGCGCCACCGGTTCGCTGGCGCTTCCTGAAGTGATGCAGGCCATCGCTGGCGGTGAAGCCACCCTCAAGGGTTCGGCCCAGGTGCTCACGCTCGGTCTGGTGTTTGTGGTGGCCGGTCTGGCGTTCAAGCTGGGTGTGGTGCCTTTCCACATGTGGGTGCCCGACGTCTACCACGGTGCCCCGACTTCCGTCACGCTCATGATCGGCGGCGCGCCCAAGCTGGCGGCCTTTGCCATCGTGATCCGCCTGCTGGTCGAAGGCCTGCAGCCGCTCGCGTTCGACTGGCAGCAGATGCTCGCGGTGCTGGCCGTGATGTCCCTGCTGATCGGCAACTTTGCCGCCATCGCGCAGACCAACCTCAAACGCATGCTCGCGTTCTCCACCATCGCGCAGATGGGCTTCATGCTGCTCGGCCTGCTGGCCGGCGTGGTGGACGGTGATACCGGCAACATGGCCAACGCCTACGGCTCGTCCATGTTCTACGTCATCACCTACGTGCTGACCACGCTCGGCACCTTCGGCGTGATCCTGCTGCTCTCGCGAAGCGGTTTCGAGTCCGAGAACATCAGCGACCTCGCCGGTCTGAACCAGCGCAGCCCGCTGTACGCCGGTGTCATGGCCATCTGCATGTTCTCGCTGGCCGGGGTGCCGCCGCTGGTGGGCTTCTACGCCAAGCTCTCGGTGCTGCAGGCGCTGCTGGCTTCGGGCACCGCGTTCTACGTGGGCCTGGCGGTGTTCGCGGTGATCATGTCGTTGATCGGCGCCTTCTACTACCTGCGCCTGGTCAAGGTCATGTACTTCGACGCCCCCACACAGACCGCCGAGATCGAGGCCGGCCTGGACGCGCGCTCGGTGCTCTCGGTCAACGGTGCGCTGGTGCTGTTGCTCGGCATCCTGCCCGGCGGCCTCATGGCCTTGTGTGCTCAGGCCGTGGCGGCTCTGCTCGCCTGAGGCACGCGGCCCTGCTCCGGTGAACTTCGCCGGTGGGGCCGGCTCACACCTCCCACCATGAACCACAGTTTTTCCGTCTGGCTGGTGTTGATCGCCGCGTTCCTAGCTGCCAACCTGCCCTTCATCAACGAACGCTGGCTCGCCGTGATTCCGCGCAGCCTGCCCAAGACCCTCTGGATGCGGTTGGGCGAGATGGTGCTGCTGTACTTCATCGTCGGGGGTCTCGGCCTCGCGCTGGAGCAGAGCGCCGGACAGATCGCACCCCAGGGCTGGGAGTTCTACGCCACCACCGGCGCGCTCTTCATCACGCTGGCCTTCCCAGGATTTGTGTACCGATACCTTTACCGCCACCGAGGATGAACGAAGACAGCCACCTGGTTGAAACGCCGCTGTCGCGCGTCGAGTTGTTGCGTGGCAACTTCCTGCACGTGGTTCGCGACACGGTGCGCATGCCCGATGGAGCCGAGGCCACGCGCGAGTACGTGTTGCACCCGGGCGCCGTCATGGTCATCGGATTGCTGGACGACGGTCGCGTGGTGCTGGAGCGCCAGTTCCGCCACCCCATGCAGGCGGTGATGATCGAGTTCCCCGCCGGCAAACTGGACCAGGGCGAAGACAGCCTGGTTTGCGCGCAACGCGAGATGCTGGAAGAAACCGGCTACAGCGCGCGCGAGTGGGCCTTTGCCGGCCGTCTGGCGCCCACGGTGGCGTATTCCGACGAGACCATCGACATCTGGTTCGCGCGCGGCCTCACCCTCGGCGAGCGCCAGCTGGACGACGGCGAATTCCTCGACGTGTTCACCGCCACACCCGCCGAGCTGCGGGCCTGGTGTTTCAGCGGTGAGGTGATCGACAGCAAGACGCTCATCGGAGCCATGTGGCTGCAGAACGTGCACAGCGGCGAATGGACGTTGACCTGGAAAGACGGCACGGCCTTGACTTTGGCGGGACAATCCACGCCATGAAGGTCCTCAACCTGCAATGCGCCCACCAGCACGAATTTGAAGGCTGGTTCGGTTCGGAAGACGATTTCGTGAGCCAGCTCGGCCAAGGCCTGGTCACGTGTCCGCTGTGCGGCGATGCACACATCCACAAGAAGTTGTCCGCGCCCCGGCTGAACCTGCGTTCCGGGCGAGACGAGCCTGCGTCGTCCACGCCCGCCAGCGCTGCCGTGGCGATGAGCAACCACGCCACGAACCCCGAACTGGCCGCCCTGCAAGCCCGCATGCTCAAGGCGCTGCGCGATGTGGTGGCGCAAACCGAAGACGTGGGGGAGCGATTTGCCGACGAGGCACGCGCCATGCACAGCGGCGAAACCGAGCACCGAAACATCCGGGGGCAGGCCAGTCCGCAGGAAGCCCTGGCGTTGCTGGAAGAGGGCATCGAGGTGATCGCGCTGCCCATGCTGCCCGCGGTCAAGGAAACCCTGCAGTAGCGCCTGCGTCTCCCTGCGCCCAGCCCGATCCAACCCCGCTCTGCGGGGTTTTTTCATGGCGAAGTCACTGGCGCAGGCGCATCATGCGTTTGGCGCATGAAGGCATGGCATGGGTCCATGCAATCCCGGTTTGGCACGGTTTTGCCCGCTGGAGCGCTCCTAGAATTCCGCACACCTTACCCCCTGCCCACCACCATCTGACCGGATGCCGACCATGAACCCGAGTTTCCAGGACCTGTATTTCGCAGCCGCCGACCCCGAAGAGATGCGCAGCCGCGACCCCGTTTTGCTTCAGACCATGGCCGCCGCGCACCAGGCCCTGCTGGGGGCTTCGGCGGCGGGCGAAGTGCGCGTGCAGGTGCTGGATCTGCCAAGAGACCTGGCCGGGGAAAGCGGCACACACGTGCTGCAGATTGTGCACCCCGACATGCCCTTTCTCGTGGACTCCGTGGGCATGGCGGTCAACCGCAGCGGGCGGACCCTGCACTGGATCGTGCATCCTTTGCTGCGCGTCACGCGCGACGCGGCGGGCCATGTGGCGCAGATCACCGGCGCCGCACAGGCCGGCGCTGGCGAGGGCCAGGTGGTCTCGTGCATCCTGGTCGAGTGCGACCGGCTCGCGTCCGACCCCGAAGCGCAGGCGCTGCGCAAGTCCATTGAAGACACCTTGCAGGACGTGCGCCTGGCCGTGCAGGACTGGCGCGCCATGCTCTCGCGCGTGCAGGTGCTCAACGCCAGCTTCACCGCGCTGGACGCCGCTGTGGCCGACGAAGCCAAGGCCTTCCTGAGCTGGCTCGAACAAGGCCATTTCACCTTTCTGGCGGCCGAAGACTACGAGCTCAAGGGCAAGGTGTTGGTGCCGGTGCCGGGCACCGCGCTGGGTTTGCTGAAGGCCCCCGGTACCCAGGTTCTGCCGGCCCAGCCTGCGGAACAGTTCGTGTCCGACGCGGGTCTGGTGCTGTCCACCAAGGCCATGAGCCGGTCCACCGTGCACCGCCCGGCCTGGCTCGACGCCATCAGCGTCAAACGCCTGGACGCCAGTGGCAAGCTGGTTGGCGAGAGCCGGTTCCTGGGGCTGTACACCTCCGCGGCCTATGCCGCCTCTGTGGAGCAGATCCCGGTGGTGCGCCAGCACGTGGCCCAGGTGATGGCCCATGCCGGCGTGGTCACCGGAAGCCATGCCCACAAAGCCTTGCAGGCCATCCTGGAGACCTACCCGCGCGATGAAATGCTGCAGATCGACGCCGCCACGCTGGAGCAGCACGCCATGGGCATCCTGCGCCTGCAGGAGCGCCAGCGCGTGCGCCTGTTCATGCGCCGCGGTGCTTTTGGCCGCCTGGCGTCGCTGCTGGTGTACGTGCCGCGCGACGTGTACACCACCGAGCTGCGCGTGAAGCTCGGGGCCCTGTTCACCGAGGCCTTCGACGCCGCCTCGATCGAGTTCACGCCCATGCTCACCGACAGCGCGCTGGCGCGCATCCACTACATCGTGCGCGCCAAGGACAAGCTGCCTGCTCAGGTGGACCTGGTCGCGCTCGAAGCCCGGGTGGCCGAGGCCTGCAAGCGATGGGTCGATGGCGTGAACGCCGTGTTGCTGGGCCAGACGGGCCGCAGCGCCAGCGGCCTGGAAGCCCTGGTGGCCGCATTCCCCACCGCCTACCGCGAGCACTTCGACGCCGACACCGCCGCCAGCGACGCGGCCGTGCTCAGCGGCCTGAGCGAACATCAGCCTCTCGCGCTCAAGCTCTACCAGCGCCACGGGCAGGTGCGCTTCAAGACCTATGCCACGCAGAAGATCACGCTGTCCGACGCCATGCCGGTGATGGAGTCGATGGGGGCACGCGTGCTCGACGAGCACCCCTACCACCTCGCCGCGCCCGGCTACTGGATCCACGACTGGGGCCTGCAGTTTGCCCAGCCGCTGGACGTGGATCGCCTCAAGTTCCGCTTCGAGGAGCTGTTCCAGGCGGTCTGGCGCCAGGAGGTGGAGAGTGATGCGCTCAACCGCCTGGTGCTTTCCACCGAGCTCGACGCCCGCGCCATTTCGGTGCTGCGCGCTTACGTGCGTTATTTCAAGCAACTCGGTTTTGCCTTCAGCCAGAGTTACATCGAAGACACGCTGAACAAAAACCCGGCGATTGCCCAGAGCCTGGCCGAGCTGTTTGCCATCCGCTTCGAACCGGCCAAGGCCGACCAGCGCGCCGAGCGCATCAGCGCCAAGGTGCAAGCGCTGGAGTCCCAGCTGGCCGACGTGGCCAGCCTGGAAGAAGACCGCGTGCTGCGCCAGTTCCTCAGCACGCTCCAGGCCACCTTGCGCACCAACGCCTACCAGCGCGGCAAGGCGTGCATGAGCTTCAAGCTCAGCCCGCGCGACATTCCCAACGTGCCCGAACCCAAACCCCTGTTCGAAATCTGGGTGTACTCACCGCGCGTCGAGGGTGTGCACCTGCGCGGCGGCAAGGTGGCTCGTGGTGGCCTGCGCTGGTCCGACCGGCGCGAGGACTTCCGCACCGAGATCCTGGGCCTGGTGAAGGCGCAGATGGTGAAGAACACGGTGATCGTGCCGGTGGGCTCCAAGGGCGGCTTTGTGCTCAAGAAAGCCCCGCCCGCGAGCGAGCGCGAGGCTTTTCTGGCCGAAGGCGTGGCCTGCTACAAGACCTTCCTCTCGGGTCTGCTCGACGTCACCGACAACCTCGTCAAAGGCGCGGTGGTGCCACCGGCCGACGTGGTGCGCTTTGATGAGGACGACCCCTATCTGGTGGTTGCCGCCGACAAGGGCACGGCCACCTTCAGCGACATCGCCAACAGCATCAGCGCGGCCTACGGCTTCTGGCTGGGCGATGCGTTTGCCTCCGGCGGATCGGTCGGCTATGACCACAAGAAGATGGGGATCACCGCGCGCGGCGCCTGGGAATCGGTCAAGCGCCATTTCCGTGGCCTGGGTGTGGACACGCAGACCCAGCCCTTCACCGTGGCCGGCATCGGCGACATGTCGGGCGACGTGTTCGGCAACGGCATGCTGCTGTCCACGCAGATCAGGCTGGTGCTGGCCTTCGACCACCGCCACATCTTCATCGACCCGAGCCCGGACGTGTCGGCCAGCTACGCGGAACGCGAGCGGCTGTTCAAGCTGCCGCGCTCGAGCTGGGACGACTACGACAAGGCCCTCATCAGCGAGGGTGGCGGCGTGTTTCCGCGCAGCGCCAAATCCATCCCGCTCAGTGCCCAGGCGCGCGCCATCATCGGCACCGAAGCCACCGCCATGGCGCCCAACGAGCTGCTCAATGCCATCCTCAAGGCCCCGGTGGACCTGCTCTACAACGGCGGCATCGGCACCTATGTGAAGGCCAGTTTCGAGACCCATGCCCAGGTGGGCGACAAGGCGGGCGACGCCTTCCGCGTGAACGGCAACGAACTGCGCTGCAAGGTGTTCGGCGAAGGGGGCAACCTGGGCTGCACACAGAACGGACGCATCGAATTCGCCCAGGCCGGCGGCCTGATCTACACCGACGCCATCGACAACTCCGCCGGTGTGGATTGCTCCGACCACGAGGTCAACATCAAGATCCTGCTGGGCGCCGTGCAGGAAGCGGGCGGGCTCACGCTGGAGAGCCGCAACGACCTGCTCGCGAGCATGACCGACGAGGTGGGGCTGCTGGTGCTGCAGGACAACTACTACCAGACGCAGCAGATCGAACTGGCCGCGACCCGGCCCGTGTACCTGCTCGGCGGGCAGCAGAACCTGATGCGCTGGCTGGAGCAGATCGGCCTGCTCAAGCGCGCCATCGAGTTCCTGCCCGCCGACGAGGAGCTGGCCAGACGCCAGCGCGAAGGCCGTGGTCTGACCCGCCCGGAAAACGCGGTGCTCATGGCGTACGCCAAGATGAACCTGTTCGACGAGCTGTGCGCCAGCAACTTGCCCGACGATCCGTTTTACGCGCGCGTGCTCAAGATGTACTTCCCGGCGGTGCTGGGCGAGCGCCACGGTGATTTCATTGCGCAGCACCCACTCAAGCGCGAGATCATCGCCACCTTCATGACCAACACCGTGGTCAACCGCGTGGGTGCCACCTTCGTCAACTTCCTCGCCAACGAGGCCTCGTGCACCGCGGCCGAGGTGGTCAGCGCCTACACGCTGGCGCGCGAGGTGTTCGCGCTGGAGCCGATCTGGGACCAGATCGACGCGCTGGACAACAAGGTCACCACCGAGCTGCAGCTGAGCCTGCTCACGCAGCTGGCCACCATCGCGCAGCGCGCCAGCCGCTGGATGCTGCGCCACCGCGGCCAGGGCGACCTGCCCACCCTGATCGCCAAGTACCGTCCCGCGGCCCGCACACTGCGCGAACACGTCGAGCAGTGGCTGCCCGCGACCGCACTGGCCTCGTGGAAGGCCGCCAGCGTCCGTCTGGTCCAGGCCGGGGTGGACGCGAAACTCGCCGATGACCTGACCGTGCTGGACCACCTCTATCCGGTGCTCGATCTGGTGGACGTGGCGGCCAAGGCCGGCAGCTCGCTGGAGCAGGCCGCGCGCACCTACTTTGCGATCGAGAACACGCTGGGCCTGGACCGCTGGCGTCAGCGCATTGGCCAGTTGCCGACCGATTCGCTGTGGCAGTCGCAGGCCCGCGCCAGCGCGCGCGACGACGTGTATTCCATTGCCGGTCAGCTGGTGCTCTCGCTGCTCAGCAGCCAGCAGACCTTGGCCGGGTGGCAGGAACAACATGCCAAGGCCATTGCGCGCATCAACGACATGCACGAGAGCATCGCCAACCTGGCGCCGGATCTGGCACCCGTCTCCGTGGCCCTCAGAGAGCTGCGGCAACTCGCGTAGTCAGACTTGAAACTGCAAGGCGGCCAGGCCTGCGTACACGCCACCCTGCGCCACCAGCTCGGTGTGTGTGCCTTGTTCCACCAGACGGCCATGGTCCAGCACCACGATCAGGTCGGCTTGTTGCACGGTGGCCAGGCGGTGCGCGATCACGAGCGTGGTGCGGTCCTTCATGGCCGATTCCAGCGCGGCCTGCACCATGCGCTCGCTCTGCGCGTCCAGCGCGCTGGTGGCCTCATCCAGCAGCAGCAGCGGCGGGTTCTTGAGCATGGCGCGCGCAATGGCGATGCGCTGGCGCTGCCCGCCCGAGAGGCGCACACCCCGCTCGCCCAGAAAGGTGTCGTAGCCCTCGGGCAGCTGGTCGATGAATTCGTCGGCAAAGGCCGCGGCGGCAGCGGCGCGCACCTCGTCGTCGCTCGCGCCGGGCTTGCCGTAGCGGATGTTTTCCATCGCGCTGCTGGAGAAGATCACCGGGTCCTGCGGCACGATGCCCACGCGGTTGCGCAGGTCCTGCAGGCTCATCTGGTGGATGGGCACGCCGTCCAGCCGGATCGTGCCCAGCGCCGGGTCGTAGTAGCGCAGCAGCAGGCCGAACACGGTGGTTTTGCCCGCACCGCTGGGACCCACGAGCGCCATCGTCTGCCCGGGGTGCACCGCCAGGTTGAATCCGGCCAGCGCGGCCTGTGCCGGGCGCGAAGGGTAGTGGAAGGTGATGTCGTCGAACACCAGCGCGCTGCCGCCTTGTGGTGCCGCCGCTTTGAGCGGCTGCGCGGGTGATTGCACCGGTGAGGCGCTGGCCAGCAGCTCCATCAGGCGCTCGCTCGCGCCCGCGGCGCGCAGCAGGTCGCCATAGACCTCGCCGAGCACGGCGACCGCACCGGCCAGGATGATGATGTAGAGCACCGTCTGACCCAGGTGACCCGGCGTGATGGTGCCGGCCAGCACCGCCTGCGTGCCCTGGTACAGGCCCCACAGCAGCAGTCCGGCGGTGGTGATGATGATGAAGGCCACCAGCACCGAGCGTGCGCGCGTGCGCTTGATCGCGGTGTCGAAGGCGAACTGGGTGGACGCGTTGAAGCGCGCCGCCTCGCGGTCCTCGGCCGTGTAGCTCTGCACCACCGGAATCGCGTTGAGCACCTCGGCTGCGATCGCGCTGGAGTCGGCCACGCGATCCTGGCTGGCGCGCGAGAGCTTGCGCACACGCCGGCCAAACCACATGCTGGGCAGCACCACCAGCACGATGATCAGCAGCACCTGCAGCATCACATACGGGTTGGTCCACACCAGCATGACCAGCGCTCCGATGCCCATGACGGCGTTGCGCAGACCCATGGACAACGAAGAGCCCACCACCGTCTGCACCAGCGTTGTGTCGGTGGTCAGGCGCGAGAGCACTTCGCCGGTTTGCGTGGTTTCGAAGAACTGCGGGCTCTGCCGCAGCACGTGGCTGTAGACCGCGTTGCGCAAATCGGCGGTGACACGTTCACCGAGCCAGCTCACCAGATAAAAACGCATGGCCGAGAAGAAGCCGAGCGCCACCGCCACGCCGAACAAGGCCGCGAAGTGACCACGCAAGGCGAGTGCCTGCTCGCCGCGCCCGGCCGGGGCCAGTCCACTGTCGATGAGGAAACGCAGGGCGAGTGGAAACGCCAGGGTGGCCGCGGCCGCGAGCACCAGAAACAGGATCGCCAGACCGATCTGCAGACGGTAGGGCCGCAGAAACGGCAGCAGGCCGCTGAGCGAGGTGGGGGTGGTGCCTTTGGGGCGTTCGGAGGGGGAGAGGGAACTCATGCAGGGGAGTGTGCCGGGTTTTGCGGACGCCCGTTTTGTGCGGCCATGGCCCTTGTGCACATCTGCCAGGGGTAGGTCATTGGTACAAATCTTTGATGCTAGGATCGCGGCCAAATTTTCAACCACCAGGAGGGACGGGATGGCACAGCACAGCGAATTTGAAGCAACCGAGGTCCTGCCTGACAGCCGACTGCCCACCAGCGAACCATCCCACCCACTCGACATCCGATTCACCGGTTCCGGCAGCGAGTACTTCCGCATCTGGATCGTCAACCTGCTGCTGACCCTGATCACCTTCACGCTGTATTGGCCGTTCGCCCGCGCGCGCCGGCTGGCCTATTTCCAGAACAACACGCTGGTGGGCCACGACCCGCTGGGTTTTCATGGCGACCCCTGGAAGATGTTCCGCGGTTACGTGCTCATGTTGTTGTTCGGCGTGTCGTACTGGGCGGTCTCGAACTTTGCGCCGACCTTCGCCTGGCTTCCATTGCTTGTGCTCGCGGTGTTGTGGCCCGCGCTGTGGCGCGCATCGCTGCAGTTCCGCTTGCGCAACACCAGCTGGCGTGGCGTTCGCATGTCCTTCGAAGGTGACCTCAAGGGTGCCTACCTGTGCATGCTGCCGTTCTTCATTCCGGTGGTGCTGATCGGCGTGGTGTTCGGTGTCGTTGCATCGGCCATGCAGGGCGCGGAAGAAGGCGCTGCCGGTGCCGTGTTTGCCGCAGTCACTGGCTTGGTCGCACTGGCCATGGCCGCGCTGTCGCCCTGGCTGCTGGCGCGCATCAAGCGTTACCAGCACGGTGGCTACGCGTTTGCACAGCAGCGCACGCGGCTGGATGCCGGCCTGGGTGCCTTCTACGGTTTTTCGTTGCGCGCGATGGGGGTGTCCTTGCTGTGCACCGCCTTGCTCGCCGGCGTGGGCGGCGTTGTTGCGGCGATGGCGGGCGGGCTCTCGGGTGCGGCTGTGATCATGTTGCCCTTTCTGTTGGCTCTGGCCTACCTGGTGTTCCCGCTGGTGCTCGTGCCCTACACCACGTCGCGGCTGCAAAACCTGCTGTGGGCCAACACGCGCAGCCGGCGCATCCGCTTCGACAGCCGGCTGAGGTTCGCTCCCCTGATGCGTTTGACCGCGAAGAACTGGCTGTTCATTGCACTCACGCTGGGCCTGTACTGGCCTTTCGCCAAGGTGCACACCGCGCGCATGCGGCTGGAGGCCATGGGCGTCTCGGTGCAGGGCGACGTGAACGCCTGGCTTGCCAAGGCCCAGGGCGGCGACAAAGGCATCCTGGGTGATGCCGCGGGCGACTTCTTCGGCATCGACATGGGCTTGTGATGAGCCCAGCGCCGCGCCTGTCCAGCACCTGGTTCGATGGCCAGAGCCCGCGTGCGCAGGCCTGCGAGCTCTGCATCGAAGATGGCGTCCTCGTGCTCCAGGTGGGCGCCAACGAGCGCCGCTACCCGGTGCGCCAGGTGCGCTGGGCCGAACGCCGCTCGCATGGTCAGCGCCAGAGCGAACTGCCCGACGGCAGCCTGATCCAGCACGCCGATGCCGGGGAGTGGGACGCGTGGCGGCAGGCCAGTGGCCAGCGCGATGGTGCCGTGGTGGGCTGGATGCAGAGCTGGCGCGCCACGCTGGCCGCCATGGGCGCGAGCGTGGCGTTTCTCGCTGCGGCGTGGACCTGGGGCGTGCCGTGGCTCAGCCAGACCCTGGCGCAGCAAGTGCCCCATGCGCTGGAGGCGCGCCTGGGTGAACAGGGCATGCAGCAGCTGGACCGACTGTTCCTGCAGCCCAGCGCACTGCCCGCGCAGCAACAGCAGGCCTTGCGCGAGCGGTTCGCCTCGGCCGTGGAGCGCGCCCACCCGCAAGGCGACGCACCGCCGTGGCAACTCTCGTTTCACCAGTCCAAGGCCCTGGGCGCCAACGCGTTTGCCCTGCCCGGCGGGTACATCGTGATCACCGACGATCTGGTGAAGCTGCTGGCCGACCAGCCCGATGCCATTGTCGGCGTGCTGGCGCATGAGCTGGGTCATGTGCACCACCGCCACGGGCTGGATTTGATGGTGCGCGCGAGCCTGGTCAGTGCGCTGGTGGGTGTGGTGCTGGGCGACGCCAGCGGCTTCCTGGCCACCGTGCCCGCCACCTTGGCCACACAGGCCTATTCACGCGACGCCGAGCGCGCGGCCGATGCATTCGCTGCTCGCTTGCTCCACGTGAGCGGGGCCTCTCCAGCGGTCATGGTCACTTTCTTCGAGCGCATCCAGCGACTGGAACATCAGGGTGGTGAAGACGAAGAGACCGACAAAGAAAGCGACAGCGCCGCGCTGCCCATCGCCATCTCCAGCCACCCCGACCACGTCGAGCGCATCCGGTTCTTCAACGCGTGGCGGCCCGACTGAGGCGCTCGGACGCAGGCGCTACAACACCAGCCGCTGCGCGTATCCCGTCATCTCGAGGTAGCCCCGGCCCACGCGCTGACCGTTGCTGTCAAACAGGTCCGAGAGACCCTCCCAGTACACCGTGCCGGTGCCCTGGCGTCCGTCGAGTTCCTGCGGGTCGATCACCGCCTTGACGGTGTAGAAATCGGCCGGCGTGCGGATCAGCCACTCCACCGGGTACTTCGCGCGGGTGAGCGGGCTGGTCCAGGTGCGCTGCGGTCTGAAGTCGACCTCACCGGGGCGAAAGCGGTAGATGTCGGTGGGACTTTGTGCACTGCCTGCTGCGCGAAACGAGCCGCCCGCCCAGACCTTGCTGCCGTCGGCCCGGCGCAGCTGAAACGCGGTCAGGCTGTGGCCGTCGAACAAATTCATGCCGATCCAGTCCCAGCCCACGGCCTCGGGGTGCAGCAGCGCTTCGCTCCACTCGTGATCGAGCCAGGCGCTGCCCTTCACCGCAAACCGCTGTTGACCGAGGCCCAGCGTGCCTTGCACCGCGAGCTGGGGATGCGACACGTAGAAACTCGCCTGGGATGGGTCGGGGCCTTTGCGCGAGAAGCCTTCTTCACCCTGCAGCAACCAGGCCTGTTGCGGTTGGGCGGTGAGGTCGATGCCCAGCCCATCCCCGCCGATGCGTGTGGTGTAGCGGCCGTCCGGGGTGCGTTCAATCTCCCAGTCGCGCAGCACCACGCGCGTGTCGGCTTCGCTGGCGAACACGCCGCGTTCGGTCACCGTGGGCGTCTGGCCGTTCCAGCGCGCCATGCGCTGGTCGTGCACAAGCTTGCCGCTTTGCACATCCGTGATGGCCGCATGCGCGAACAGCAGGTGTTTCGCGGCGAGGCGACTTTGCAGGGCCTGTGTGCCGTCCACGCGGCTGCGGAAGAAAGTGACCTGAAAGCCGAACTCGCGACCCTTCTCGTCCTGCGCGTGGCCGGTGAGGTACCACCATTCGGTGCGGGTGTCGTTGTGCGTGCCGTGGTCGCGCGGGAACACGAGTGCGCGGGGGCGCAAGGCATCGCCGGGGCGGTGCGGGGTTTGCGCTCGTGATGCGGGAATGGCGAGGGCTCCTGCCGATGCCATCAAGAGGTGGCGGCGCATCACATTCAATCCTGGTTTCATCACCAGTCCTCCTTCACCGCACGCACCGCATCGCGGCTCGCCGCTGCCTGTCCGGCCAGCCAGGCCGTGAGTGTGCCGGCCACCACCACGGCGGCGCACAGCGCGAGCAGCCGCGCCCAGGGCAGCACCAGGTCCATGGTCCAGTGAAAGCTCTGCGGGTTCACCACATGCACCAGCACCAGGCTTACCGCCAGTCCGAGCGCCAGTCCGGCGATGGCGCCCAGCAGCGTCCAGGCCAGTCCTTCGAGCGCCACCACGCCCAGGATCTGCTGCCGCGTGAGGCCGAGGTGGGCGAGCAGGCCGAACTCGCGTTTGCGCGCCAGCACTTGCGCGCTGAAGCTCGCCGCCACACCAAACAGGCCGATGCCGATGGCCACCGCCTGCAGCCACACGGTGACGGCGAAGCTGCGGTCGAAGATGCGCAGCGAGACCGCGCGGATCTGGCCCGACGAGGCGAATTCGATCAAGCCCCGTGCGCCTTGCCGATCGGCCAGCGCGCTGATGCGCTCGCGCACCGCGTCCTCATCCGCCCCCGCGTTCAGGTGCAGGGCCAGGTCGTTCACACGGACATCGCCCGTGAGACGCACGAAGTCGGCGCGGTCCATCGCCACGCTGCCGTGCTGGCGGGCGTAGTCGCGCCACACGCCCGCCACGAAGAAGCGCACGCCGCGCACGTTCGGCCCGGCAAAGGCTTGTGCCAACCCCGGCAACCAGCCGCCGGGCTCTGCGCCGTACAGGTCCACCATGGCTTCGCTCACGTAAACCGCCATCACGCTGTCACCGTTGGCCGCTGACGGGGCGGGCAGCGGATTGCCCACCAGCGGCAGGCTCAGCGCGGCACCGGGCACCATGGTCAAGGGGCGCGTGAGCAGCACCACGGCCGGGCGCGCCGGGTCGAACTGCACCGGCGTGGCGCGCAGCGTGTCCACGCGTTCGACGCCCTCCACGCGTGCCACCGCCGCCACAAAATCGGGCGGCAGGTGGGCCGTGTCGTTGCCGCTGCCCCCGGAGCTGCGCACATAGAGCTGTGCCGGCAGCACCGCGTCGAGCCACTGCGTGACCGAGTCGCGAAAGCTCGCCACCATCACCGTGAGCGCCACCGACAGCGCCAGGCTCGCAACCACACCACTGGTGGCCACGGCGGCCGTTTCGCGCAGGCGGCGCGCGCGCTCCACCGCGAGCACCGGCAGCGCACGTCGCGTGATGTGGGGCGCAAGGCGGTCCAGCAGCCAGCCCACCGCCAGCGGCAGCGCCGCGATGCCACCCACCAGCAGCAGGCCCACCGACAGGTAGGCCGCGAGCGGGATGCCGCCCACCGGCGGCGCCCAGGCCAGGGCCGCGGCAAGCGCCACCAGCGCCAGGGCCAGCGTGTGGCGGCGCGCGCCGGGTCGCACGGGTGCGCCCAGGCCCTTCAAGGCCAGTGCCGGCGCCATGCGGGCGGTGGCGCGTGCGGGCCACCAGCCGCCCACCACCGAGGCCGCCACACCCAGCAACCCATACACCAGCGCGGCCCGGGCGCCCCATTGCAGGGGCGGCGCCACGCCCGAAAAATAGCCGCCGCCCAGATCACCGCCGAGCAGCTTGAGCGCGAGTGCTGCGAGCGCCGTGCCCAGCGCAATGCCCAGCAGGCTGCCGAGCAGTCCCAGCAAAGCCGACTCGGCCAGCACCAGGCGCAGACGCTCGCTGCCCGAGAGACCGAGCACACCGAGCAACGCAAACTGCGGCTGGCGCCGCGCCACCGACAGCGACAGCACCGAGAACACCAGAAAGGCACCGGTGAACAGCGCCACCAGCGCCAGCACGGTGAGGTTGACCCGGTAGGCGCGCGAGAGGTTGCTCACGCGTTCGCCCGACTGTTCGGGCCGCTGGGCGATCACCTGCCCGGGCAGGGCGAGCGAGGTGAGCACCACATCCAGCTGCGCGCCAGGCGCGAGACGCAGGTCGATGCGGCTGAGCTGGCCCACGCGGTCCATCAGGTCTTGCGCGGCGGCCACGTCCATCACCAGCAGCGGCGCACCCGGTGCGCTCACACGCCCGGCCACGCGCACCGTGCGCAGCGCCAGGCCGCTCTGCAGCTGCAGCGTGGGGCTGCTGCCCAGCGCCTGCGAGGCGGAAGCGTTGAGAAACACCGCGTCGGGAGCAAACAAGTCGAAGCGCCGCGCCGCGGTGTTGTCGGACGCGCCCTCGGGCACCGGCATCAGCGCCGGCGAGAGGCCCGCCACCACCAAAGCGTCCACGCCCAGCAGTTTCACAGCCACGCGTTCGCCACCGGGCAGCACGGCCTGGGTGGGCAGTTCCAGCACCGGGCTGGCCAGCGCCACGCCCGGGTGAGCGGCCACGCGGTCCAGCAGGGTGTCGGGCAGCAGACCCTGGCGGGCGCGCAGCTCCACGTCGGGCTGGCCATTGACCGAACTCACCGCGCTGGAAAACTCGGCCAGCGCCGAGGCGTTGATGAGGTGCACCGCAAACGCCAGCGCCACGCCCAGCATGACCGCCACCACGGCCGAGGCGTTGCGCCACGGGTGGTGGCGCAACTCTTGCAAGGAAAACGTGGAGAGCAGCGCGCGCATGGCGTTTGAGCTTACGCTCAAGACCATGTCCGGCCGCAGTGCCGGGGCATGGTGCCTTGGCGCACAGACGAGGCCCATTCACCCCCATACCATCAACCGGGTTTTTTCACCGTCCCTCGGCGATCACGATCCCCGCACCCGCCGACAAGGCGGGTTTCTTCCTCTCTCAACGGTGACCCCATGGTTCGCATCCACCTCGCCATCGACCTGCAATACCAGGTCAACCAGCCCAGCGCTGACTTCATCTTCAATGTGCAGGCCGCCCATTCGCCTCAGCAGGCGGTGGTGTGGGAAGAGTTGCAGGTCAGTCAGCCCGTGCCCCTGGTGTCGTACACCGACCCCGCCACGCGCACACGCATCCTGCGCCTGACCGCCACGCCCGGCCCGCTGCAGCTGCGCTACCGTGCCACGCTCGACATCGTTCACCACGTGGACCAGCCCGACAGCGTGTTCGAGACGCCCATCAACCAGCTGCCCACCGATGTGCTCACCTACATCTACCCCAGCCGCTACTGCCAGTCCGACTGCGTGACCGCCATGGCCAACCAGTTGTTCGGTCAGATGCCACCGGGTTACCGCCGCGTGGAGGCGATCCAGAAGTGGGTGCAGAGCCAGGTGACCTTCGAGTCGAACACCAGCAATTCCATGACCTCGGCCATGGACACGTTGAACGACCGCAAGGGCGTGTGCCGCGACTTTGCCCACCTGATGATCACCTTCTGCCGCGCGCTCAACATCCCGGCGCGCTTCACCACCGCGATCGACTTCGGCGCCGATCCGGCCCTGGGCCCGACCGACTTCCACGCCTATGTGGAGGTCTATCTGGGCCACCGCTGGTACCTGTTCGATCCCTCGGGCACCGCCATTCCCATGGGCTTTGTGCGCATCGGCACCGGGCGCGACGCGGCCGACGCTTCGTTTGCCACTATCTTCGGCCCCGTCTCGGCCCAGGCGCCACGCATCGACATCTCGGCGCAGACCAACCCCGCCCACGGCTGGCTCATGCCGGTGCGCCGCGATGACGCGCTGT
The DNA here is from genome assembly GCF_001713375.1 of Hydrogenophaga sp. RAC07. Classification (NCBI taxonomy): domain Bacteria; kingdom Pseudomonadati; phylum Pseudomonadota; class Betaproteobacteria; order Burkholderiales; family Comamonadaceae; genus Hydrogenophaga; species Hydrogenophaga sp. RAC07. The sequence goes on along the minus strand of NZ_CP016449.1, from coordinate 2,401,413 downwards.
CCACCGATGCGTCCTTCACCTGGAGCGGCGGCAACGCCACCTGACGCCTGCGGAGCCTTGTGGCCTAATAGCGGGTTCCGTCACTTTTGCAACTTTCTCAGGATCCAGTCATGGGCAACAAAATCGTCACCGAAGCCGACCGCAAAGCCACCCCACGCCCCACGCCCGTCGCTGGCGTGTCCCTGACCTCCCCCGGCCGTGGTCAGCGCGTGAGCCTGGAGCGTGGTGTGGCCACCCGCAGCAAGAAGAACCCTGGCAAGCGCTCCAAAAAGGGCGGCTGACCGGTTCGGCCCCGATGGCCGGCCTTGCTGAAATGCAAACAGCCCGCACCGCGGGCTGTTTGCATTTCAGCGCGTGAAAGAGAGGAAACGCCCCTTGTAGGCTGTGCCGTCCTCCAGTTGGCGATCGGCCGCGCGCATGGTGAGCACAAAGCCCAGGGTGCCCATGTCGCGGCCAAACGCGGCGCGGTTGCCCCGGTCGGGGTCGACGATCACGATCTGTGCTCCCACCGCCGCGTGGCGGTGGATGAAGGCGGCCAGCTGCGCCGGCTGCTGGCGCTCGTACAGCAGGTCGCTGCCCACGATCAGGTCAAAGTGCCCCAGCGCCGGGTTGTCGGTGGCGGCCACACTCTCCCAGTTGCCGGCCTGGTAGGGCAGCGGCCCCAGCTTGTTCAAGACCAGGTTGTGGCGCAGGAACTCCTCGGTCAGTGGATGCCAGTCGCTCACCGTCACATCGGCACCGCGCCGGTGCATCACCAGGCTGGCCAGCGCCAGACCCGCACCGATCTCCAGCACGCGCAGACCCGCCAGCGGGTGCGTGAGCATGGCCAGCGCGAGCACGCGCGACGACGGCCACACCTGACCGAAATGTGACCAGCCCGCCGAGGGCAGGCCAATGTCGGCTGCGGCGTGGTGGCTGTCGTTGAATTGCTGGTCGTCGATCAGGCAGCGGAGATGCCAGTCGGTGCCGCCGAGCGCAATGGTCTCGGTCTTGACGTGGTAGCCGGGCATGGGATGTTCCCGTTGTGGCTGAGTCTCACCGTAGCACCTGCGCTGCACAATGTCCGTACGCCACACCACGCGGCGCACTCACAGGAGTTTTCACATGGGATGGTTTTCCAAAGCGAAAGACGGCTTTTTCCTCAGCACCACCACACCCGAAGGCATTGATCGTTCGCAGTACCTGGGCGTGGTCAACGGTGAAGCCATCATCGGCGCCAACATCTTCCGCGACATGTTCTCGTCGGTGCGCGATGTGGTGGGCGGGCGCGCTGGCGGCTACGAGCGGGCTCTTTCGGGCGCGCGCGACGCGGCCGTGGAAGACCTCATCGAGGCTGCGCGCGAGATGGGCGCCAACGCCGTGATCGGCATCGACTTCGACTACGAAGTGCTGGGCGAGACCAACGGGATGATG